>NZ_JBVHLK010000011.1:0-226791 GCF_055559015.1 Streptomyces sp. NPDC024698
TGGCCGACCAGCTCGACGCCGCCATCGAACAGAACGGCAAGGGCGACCTCGCCGCCCTCCTCGCCGGCGGCGACACCTGGACCGTCATCGGCTGATCACTGCCGGCATCCGGCGGACCGATCCGGGAGTATTCGCGGGGTCGCGACGCGTTGGAACGTGTCGTGGAAGGTACGACGAAAGAACCGTGGGGTCCTGGATCATGCTGAGGACGGTCGCTGCAACGCGCTATGTCGCGCCCCTGCACTCGGGCGGCTCCGTGCCGGGGGTCGTCGAGGCCGACGACCTCGGGACCTACGTCGTGAAGTTCACGGGGGCCGCGCAGGGCCACAAGGCGCTGGTCGCGGAGATCATCGTCGGGGAGCTGGCCCGGGCCCTCGGGCTGCGCTTCCCCGAGCTGGTCCTCGTGCACTTCGATCCCGCCGTCGGCGGCCACGAACCCCATCAGGAGGTCCAGGACCTGCTGAGGGCCAGCGCCGGCCTCAACCTCGGCATGGACTATCTGCCGGGCGCGAAGGACTTCACCCCGGAGGTCGCGCGGACGTTCCGGGTCGACCCGCTGGAGGCCGGCAAGGTGGTCTGGCTGGACGCCCTCACCGTCAACGTGGACCGGACGGTGCACAGCTCGAACCTCATGATCTGGCCCACCCTCGGCGTCGCGCCGCCCCGGCTGTGGCTGATCGACCACGGTGCCGCCCTCGTCTTCCACCACCGCTGGGACGGCTCGGCGCCCGAGAAGGCCTACGACTTCAGGAGCCACGCGCTCGGCGGCCACGGCCCCGACACCCGCGCGGCCGACGCCGAGCTCGCCCCCAAGGTCACCGAGGAGCTGCTGCGCACGGTTCTGGCCCAGGTGCCCGACGCCTGGCTCATGGACGAGCCGGGCTTCGCGAGCCCGGACGCGGTCCGTGACGCGTACGCCGGGTATCTCCTCGCCCGTGTCCGCGCCTCGGCGGCCTGGCTCCCCACCGACTTCCCGAGCCGTGAACAGCTCGCCGCCGAGGACGCCGACCGCGCCCGGCGCACCCGCAGCGGCCGCCCGGACTGGCTCAAGCACGTCCCGGACCTGCACGGCAAACCGGCCGCCGAGCAGGACTGGACGGTGCACCTGGGGTGACGGGCCGGCCGGGGGACCCGGTCGGCCCGTCACGGCACGCCCGGGGTCAGCCGGTCAGCTGCTCGTAGGCGGGCAGGGTCAGGAAGTCCGCGTAGTCCTCGTCCAGCGCGACCTTCAAAAGCAGGTCGTGCGCCTGCTGCCAGCGGCCGGCCGCGAAGGCCTCCTCGCCGATCTCGGCGCGGATGTCGGCGAGCTCCCGCGCGGCGATCTCACGCGCCAGCTCCGGGGTGGCCGGCACGGTCTCGCCGTCGTGCTCGAAGACGACACCCGCGTTGATCCACTGCCAGATCTGCGAACGGGAGATCTCGGCGGTGGCCGCGTCCTCCATGAGATTGAAGATGGCGACCGCGCCCAGGCCGCGCAGCCAGGCCTCGATGTAACGGATGCCGACCTGCACGGCGTTGACCAGACCGTCGTACGTCGGGCGCGCGTCGAGCGAGTCGACGGCGATGAGGTCACCGGCCGCGACCGACACGTCCTCGCGCAGCCGGTCCTTCTGGTTCGGCCGGTCGCCGAGGACCGCGTCGAAGGAGGCCATCGCGATCGGGACGAGGTCGGGGTGGGCCACCCACGAGCCGTCGAAGCCGTCGCCCGCCTCACGGTCCTTGTCCGCCTTGACCTTCTCGAAGGCCACCTTGTTGACCGCCTCGTCGCGCCGCGAGGGGATGAACGCGGCCATGCCCCCGATGGCGTGGGCACCCCGCTTGTGGCAGGTGCGGACGAGGAGTTCGGTGTACGCCCGCATGAACGGGGCCGTCATCGTCACCGCGTTGCGGTCCGGAAGGACGAACTTGGTCCCGCCGTCACGGAAGTTCTTGACGATGGAGAAGAGGTAGTCCCACCGGCCGGCGTTCAACCCCGAGGCGTGGTCGCGGAGTTCGTAGAGGATCTCGTCCATCTCGTAGGCGGCCGTGATCGTCTCGATCAGGACGGTCGCGCGGACCGAGCCCTGGGGGACGCCGACGTAGTCCTGGGCGAACACGAACACGTCGTTCCACAGGCGGGCTTCGAGGTGGGACTCGGTCTTGGGCAGATAGAAGTACGGGCCCTTGCCGAGGTCGAGCAGCCGCCGGGCGTTGTGGAAGAAGTAGAGACCGAAGTCCACGAGCGCGCCGGGCACGGACGTGCCGTCGGCGGCGACGAGGTGACGCTCGTTCAGATGCCAGCCGCGCGGGCGCATCACGACGGTCGCGAGCTCCGCGTCCGGCCCGAGCGCGTACGACTTGCCGGAGCCCGGGTCGGTGAAGTCGATGCTCCGGGTGTAGGCGTCGATCAGGTTCAGCTGGCCCAGGATCACGTTCTCCCAGGTGGGTGCCGAGGCGTCCTCGAAGTCCGCGAGCCACACCCGGGCGCCCGAGTTGAGCGCGTTGATCGTCATCTTGCGGTCGGTGGGCCCGGTGATCTCGACCCGCCGGTCGTTCAGCGCGGCCGGAGCGGGGGCCACCCTCCAGGTCTCGTCGGCGCGGATCGCGGCGGTCTCCGGGAGGAAGTCGAGCGTGGAGGTGCGGGCGATCTCGGCGCGCCGCTCCGCGCGGCGGACGAGGAGCTCGTCACGCCGGGGCGTGAACAGCCGGTGCAGCTCGGCCACGAAGGCGAGGGCCGCCTCGGTGAGGACCTCCTCCTGCCGGGGCAGGGGCTCGGCGTCGACGATGGCCAGCGGGGACGGCGCTGGTGCGGACATGAGCAGTCACTTCCTTCAGCGAGCTTCGTGCGGGCGAGCCGGCCACGGGCGGGCCGCGTACGGGTCCTGCGGGAGCGCCGTACACCGGTCGAACGAGCGAATCATGGACGGCGTCACCGCGCCCGGCACTCCGTGCCACGGCGTGCCGTGTCGGCGAGCGGCCGGAAACGGATGCCTACGGCGTACGGCTGACCCGCGAGGCGCTTCTGATCAGTGGATACTAATTTCCTCATGGTGGAAGTTCAATGGTTTGTTGATGTCGAGACTCTTCAGGTCGACCGAAGGTGGCGCCCGGTGCCACCCCGCTCACTCGAGGTGGACCAGATCGGCCTCCGTGTCGATGTCGTACGCGCGGGCCACGTCCCCGCACTCGACGAGGGTGATCTCGTCGTCGTGGGCCCGCAGATAGGCGCGCGCACCCCGGTCGCCGACGGCCGTCGCCGCGATCCCGGCCCAGTGACCGGCCCCGAACAGCACCGGATGGCCGCGCTCACCGTCGTACGCCGCCGCGGCGAGTGTCAGCGGAGAGGTGTACGCGGCCAGCACCCGGGCCACCGCCTCCCCGCCGATCCCCGGCTGGTCGACCAGCGAGACCAGTGCGGCCCGCGCGCCCGAGTCCGCCAGCGAGTCGAGCCCGGCCCGCAGCGAGGAACCCATTCCCTCCTCCCAGCCGGGGTTGTCCACCAGGACGCACCCGGCCAGGGACGCCCGCTCCCGCACGTCCTCGGCCCGCGCGCCGAGGACGACATGGATACGGGCGCAGCCGCCGGCGCGCAGCACCCCCACCGCGTGTTCGACGAGAGGCCGCCCCCGGTGGGGCAGGAGTGCCTTGGGTCGGCCCCCGAGACGCCGTCCGCCTCCGGCCGCCAGCACCAGCCCCGCCACCTCGCCCTCGTTCTCCGTCATGCCCCCTGCATACCCGACCCGGCCGCGGCACGCCCCGGAAGCCGGCCGTCACCTCGGCGTCCCCGGGCTGAATTTCGGTCCGCGCAGTGGCGCCCGGCGCACCGGGTGGCGTTTACTGACCCGCGTCCCCCGGCGCCCGACCACCGCCACGGGGAACCGGATACCGGCATGGGCGGGACCGACGCACAGCGGCGTGCGAGGGGGAGAGCTGTGTTGCGGAGCTTGGGGCAGAGACCGTTGACGGGCAGCGACGAGGATCCGAGGGTGGCGGGGTTGCGTACCGCCGTCGCCCGGCTGCGCCGTGAACTCGCCGTGCATCCGGTCGAGTTCCCCGACCGGGGCATCGCCGAGGACGAACTCGCGTCCCTCGCCGCGATGGCCGCCGGAGGCCTCCCGGAGATTCCCCGGCTGCGCCGATCGCTCCTCCTGGTCGCGGGAGCGATCGGCTCGGTGAGCGCTCTCGCGACCCGCCTGGCCGACGTCCGCGACGCGGTCGAACTCTTCGGGGAACCCCCGCACCGCAGCCGACGGTGACCCCCAGGCGCCGCAGCCGACGGTGCCCCCCGCACCGCAGCCGACGGTGACCCTCCTCAGCGCCCCCGGCGGATGACACCCCGCTCGGTTGCCGCCGCCACGGCCGAGGTGCGGGAGTCCACACCCAACTTCGCGTAGATGTGCACCAGATGGGACTTCACGGTCGCCTGGCTCAGAAACAGTTCCTTGCTGATCCGCTGGTTCGACATCCCGTCCTTGACCAGTTCGAGGACCTCCAGTTCCCGGCGGCTGAGGGCGGCCGCGGGGGCGCGCATACGGTCCATGAGCCGGTCGGCGACCTTCGGGGCGAGGGCCGAGTGACCCGAGGCGGCGGTGCGCACGGCGGCGGACAGCTCCTCCGGAGGGGCGTCCTTGAGGAGGTAGCCACAGGCGCCCGCCTCGACCGCGGCGAGGATGTCCGCGTCGGTGTCGTACGTGGTCAGGACGAGGACCCGGGGCGCCCCGGGGCGGGCCGCGATGGCCGCCGTGGCCTCCGCCCCGTGCATCCCGGCGCCGAACTGGAGGTCCATGAGCACGACGTCCACGCCGCCGGCCCCGGCCCGCTCCACCGCGGCCTCCGCCGTCGGAGCCTCCGCGACGATCTCGAAGTCCGGCTCCGCGGACAGCACCGCGCGCAGTCCGGCACGCACGACGGGGTGGTCGTCCGCGAGCAGCAGGCGGACGGTCATGCCCGGCTCCCCGCGGTGCGCGCCGATCCGGGCCGTGCGCCGAGGACGGGGGACGCGGCGGCAGCCGGGGGTGCCTTCGGCCCCTCCCCGGAGACCGGGAGGGGCAGCGTGACCGCCACCGCCGTGCCCTGTCCTGGCGCCGACTCGACGGTGAACGTCCCGCCCAGCGACCGCGCGCGCGAGCGCATCGCGGGAAGCCCGAAGCCGCCGTCCACCCGGTCTCCCTCCACCCGGTCTCCCTCCACCCGGTCTCCCTCCACTTGGTCTCCCTCCCCCCTGGCTCCGTCCACGCCGTCCCTGGCCACGCACTCCCCGTCCGGGCCTATGCCTCCCGGGGTGAAGCCGGTCCCGTCGTCCACCACGTCCAGCGTGACGGAGCCGTCCATGAAGCTGAGCGTGATCTCCGCGCGATCGGCGTGCGCGTGGCGCAGCGTGTTGCCGAGCGCCGACTGCGCGATCCGCAGCAGGGCCACCTCGTACGGCGTCGGAAGCCCGGCAGGCGTGCCGCTCACCGAGAAGCGGACCTTCGGTGTGTCCACGGCGGCCGACCGGCACAGCCGCTCCAGCGCGGCGGCCAGCGAGCCGTGCTCCAGACCCGGCGGGGTGAGCGCGCGGACGAAGCGGCGGGCCTCGGCGAGGTTGTCCTGCGCGGTCACCCGGGCCTGCTCCAGATGCGGGGCGGCCGGGGAGTCCGCGGGCAGCAGCCGCTGGGCCGCCCGCATCAGCAGCTGGATGCTGGACAGGCCCTGGGCGAGGGTGTCGTGGATCTCGCGGGCGAGCCGCTCCCGTTCGGCGAGCGTGCCCGCCGCGCGTTCGGCCTCGGCCAGCTCCGCGCGCGTGGCGATCAGCTCCTCGATCAGCTCGCGGCGGCGCTCGCTCTCCCGGTACAGGGCCTCGTACCCGAGGACCGTGGCGACCGCGACCCCCGCGCCGAGCAGGGGACCGATGAACGCGCCGGGGGTGAGCGGCGCGCCGTGCGCCACGAAGCTCGCGACGGCCGCCCCCGCGGTCAGGGCGACCGCGGGCAGGCTCCAGCGCACCGGCAGCAGATGCAGTTGCAGGAAGTAGAGCGGGAACGCCACCCACAGCCCGTCCGGTGAGAGCGCGACCAGCGCCAGCCAGCTCGCGCCGAGCGCGGCCACCCACAGCGCGGCCGCACGCCGTGAGCGGCGCACCGCGGGCGAGACCGCGCCCGCCACGAGCACGGCGCCCGTCACCAGGACCGACAGGACGACCGCGGTCGGGTGCCCGGTGTCCCCGCTGCGGACGGCGGCCAGCAGCAGGAGGCCCGCGAGCAGGGCGTACAGACACAGCCGCAGGACGGCGACGACGGGGGAGTGGCGGCGGACGTTCATGGTCGTTCCAGGGTAGGCGGGGCGGGCCCGGACCCGGTCAACCGAAAGGTTGAAAGCGGGCCGCTCCCTTCGACGGCGGCGGGCCGCCCCTTCGGCCCGGGGGAACCGAGCGGCGGGGTGATGCCCGGGGCCCGGCCCGGACGGCAGGGTCGAGGCATGTTCGTCGCATGGAGAGACCTGCTGTTCGCCAAGGGGCGGTTCGCCCTGATGGGATCCGTGGTCGTACTGATCACCCTGCTCGTGGGGCTGCTGTCCGGGCTGACCGCCGGGCTCGCCGAGGAGAACACCTCGGCCGTCACCGCGCTGCCCGCCGACCACCTGGCCTTCGCCGCGCCGGCCGCGGGACAGCCCGTGTCGTTCACCGGCGTCCCGGTGCCCGCCCGCGCCCGGGAGAGCTGGGCCGGCAGGCCAGGCGTCCTCTCGGCCGAACCGATCGGCGTCCGCACCCTGAACGCGGCCGCCGGGAGCCGTACGACCGCGGTGTCCTCGTTCGCCGTACGGCCGGGCTCGGGCATCGCACCGCCGGGAGTCGCGCCCGGCCGGGCCGTGCTGTCCGGAAAGGCCGCCGCCGCGCTCGGTGTGACCTCCGGGGACCGGATACGGCTCGGCGGCGCCGAGCTGACCGTCGCGGCCGTCGCCGGCCGGGCCTCGTACAGCCACACCCCGGTCGTGTGGACCGCCTTCTCCGGTACGGCGACCGTGATCGCCCTGCGCACCCACGGCGCCGACCTGCGGGCGGCCGACCGCGCCGCCGGTACGAGGACCTTCACCCGGGGCGACGCCCTCACCGCCATCGGCTCCTACCGGGCCGAGAACGGCTCCCTCCAGCTCATGCGCGGATTCCTGTTCGTCATCTCTGCGCTCGTCACCGGGGCGTTCTTCACCGTCTGGACGATCCAGCGGTCGCCCGACATCGCGGTCCTGAAGGCGCTGGGCGCCTCCACGCCGTACCTGCTGCGCGACGCGCTCGGGCAGGCGGTGTTCCTGCTCGTCACCGGGACGCTGCTCGGCACCGGGCTCGCCGCCGTGGCGGGCGCGCTCGTGCGACGCGGGGGCGAGGTGCCCTTCGCCCTGGACGCCCCGACCGTGCTCGGCCCCGTCGCCGTCACCATCGCCCTCGGGGCGCTCGGCGCGGGCCTGTCCGTCCGCCGGATCACCGCCGTCGACCCCCTGACCGCGCTGGCGAGCGCCCGATGAGAACGGGAAGTCCCCTCATGAGCCTGACCCTCGAAGACATCACCCTCACCTACCCCGACGGCGACGGCCGTCTGACCGCTCTGGACCGAGTCGGCCTCCTGGTGCCGGCCGGAACGGTGACGGCCGTCGTGGGGCCCTCCGGTTCCGGCAAGTCCAGCCTCCTCGCGGTCGCCGCGACCCTGGTCGCCCCGGACCGCGGGCGCGTTCTCGTCGGCGGTACGGAGACGGGGGCGCTCACCGCGGCGGAGCGGGCCGTCCTGCGGCGGCGCGAGATCGGCATCGTGTTCCAGCAGCCGAACCTGCTCCCCTCACTGACCGTGCTGGAGCAGCTCCAGGTGATGGGTCACCTGGACGGGCGGCGCCGAGTGACGGGCCGAGCGCGGGAGTTGCTGGACGCGGTCGGACTCGGCGATCTGGCGCACCGGCGCCCGCATCAGCTGTCCGGCGGCCAGCGGCAGCGGGTGAACATCGCCCGCGCCCTGGTCAACGAGCCGTCGGTGCTCCTGGTCGACGAACCGACCAGCGCCCTCGACCACGAACGCGGCACCGCCGTGCTCGATCTGCTGCTCGGGCTCACGCGCGAACGCGGCACGGCGACCGTCCTCGTGACGCACGACCGCGCCCACCTCGGCGAGGTGGACGCGGTGCGGGAGATGACGGACGGGCGCCTGGAGACACCCGCCACCGTGCCCGCCGCGGGGCGCGGGGCGCTCTGAGCCGGGCGGGGAACGAGGTGCGGCCCGCCGCTCCCCGCCGCACCGCCCGCCCCCGCGGGCACGGCCTGGGCCCGCGCCCGCCTGGTTCGGCTCGGCCCGCGCCTGGTTCGGATCCGCCTGATTCAGCCGGCGCCCGGACCCGAGCTCGCCAGGGCCTCCGACAATTCCACCGCGACCTGCTGGAGCACCGGCACGATCGTGTCGGTGGCGGCCTCGGTGACCCGGCCGGCCGGGCCCGAGATCGAGATGGCGGCGGCGGTCGGGGAGTCGGGCACGGAGACGGCCAGACAGCGGACGCCGATCTCCTGCTCGTTGTCGTCGATGGCGTATCCGGTCCGGCGGACCTCGGCGAGCGCGGCGAGGAAGCCGTCCGGCGTGGTGATCGTCTTCTCCGTCGCGGCGGGCATGCCCGTACGGGAGAGCAGCGCGCGCACCTCGTCGTCCGGGGTGTGCGCCAGGAGGGCCTTGCCGACGCCCGTGGAGTGCGGCAGGACCCGGCGGCCCACCTCGGTGAACATGCGCATCGAGTGCTTGGAGGGGACCTGGGCCACGTAGACGATCTCGTCCCCGTCGAGCAGCGCCATGTTCGCGGTCTCGCCGGTCTCCTCCACCAGGCGCGCCAGATAGGGGCGGGCCCAGGTGCCGAGCAGCCGGGAGGCGGACTCGCCGAGCCGGATCAGACGGGGGCCGAGCGCGTACCGGCGGTTGGCCTGCTGCCGTACGTATCCGCAGGCCACGAGGGTGCGCATGAGCCGGTGAATGGTGGGCAGCGGCAGCCCGCTACTCGCGGAGAGCTCGCTCAGACCGACCTCGCCCCCGGCGTCCGCCATGCGCTCCAGCAGATCGAAGGCGCGCTCGAGGGACTGGACGCCGCCACTGGGAGCGGAGGATCGGGCGTCGGTGGTGCTGGCGCTGGACGGCGGCACGGCGGCGGTCCTTTCGGGGCGCGGAATCGAGCGGGGTGACCCGAAGAGTCTCGAAGGGGGCGGCGGCGGGGCGGGCAGAGACGCAGCCTACCCGGCAGCGGACAGGCCGCCGGGGGACCCCTTGACGGCGCGGGGGCCGGAGTGAAGACTTCTTCAACAGAAAGTTGAATTCCGTTCCGCGGAAGCAACCCGGCGGCAACGGGAGTCGACGGAGGCGGAGAGAGGGGTCCGGGTGTCCGAAGCCGAACTGGTGCTGCGCTCGACGCGTGTCATCACTCCCGAAGGGACGCGCGCCGCGTCGGTCGCGGTCTCCGCGGGGAAGATCACGGCCGTGCTGCCGTACGACGTCGAGGTGCCCTCCGGAGCCCGCTCGGAGGACTTCGGCGACGACGTCCTGCTGCCCGGTCTCGTCGACACCCACGTCCATGTGAACGACCCCGGCCGCACCGAGTGGGAGGGGTTCTGGACCGCGACCCGCTCCGCGGCCGCCGGCGGCATCACCACGCTCATCGACATGCCGCTCAACTCCCTCCCGCCGACGACGACGGTCGCGGGCCTGCGCGCGAAGCAGGACGTGGCCCGCTCCAGGGCGCACATCGACGTGGGCTTCTGGGGCGGTGCGCTGCCCGGCAACGTCAAGGATCTCCAACCCCTGCACGAGGCAGGGGTGTTCGGGTTCAAGGCGTTCCTGTCGCCGTCCGGGGTCGAGGAGTTCCCCGAGCTGGACCAGGACCAACTCGCCCGTTCCCTGGCCGAGATCGCCGGCTTCGGCGGCCTGCTGATCGTGCACGCCGAGGACCCGCACCACCTGGCCGCCGCCCCGCAGAAGGGCGGTCCCGACTACGCCGACTTCCTCGCCTCGCGCCCCCGTGACGCCGAGGACACCGCCGTCGAGAACCTCGTCGCCCAGGCCAGGAGACTCGACGCCCGGGTGCACGTCCTGCACCTGTCGTCGAGCGACGCGCTCCCGGTCATCGCCGCGGCCAAGGCCGACGGGGTCCGGCTCACCGTGGAGACCTGCCCGCACTACCTCACCCTGACCGCCGAGGAAGTCCCGGACGGCGCGAGCGAGTTCAAGTGCTGCCCGCCGATTCGCGAGGCCGCCAACCAGGACCTGCTGTGGCGGGCGCTGGCCGACGGCACGATCGACTGCGTGGTCACCGACCACTCGCCGTCGACCGCCGACCTCAAGACGGACGACTTCGCCACCGCGTGGGGCGGCATCTCCGGCCTCCAACTGAGCCTGTCCGCCGTCTGGACCGAGGCCAGCGGGCGCGGCCACGGTCTGGAGGACGTGGTCCGCTGGATGTCCTCGCGCACGGCACAGCTGGTCGGCCTGGACGGCCGCAAGGGTGCCATCGCGCCGGGCCACGACGCCGACTTCGCGGTGTTCGCCCCCGAGGAGACGTTCACCGTCGACCCGGCCGCGCTCCAGCACCGCAACCGGGTGACGGCCTACGCGGGCAAGACCCTCGGCGGCGTCGTGAAGTCGACGTGGCTGCGCGGCGAACGCGTCTTCGCGGACGGCGAGTTCACCGCTCCGAAGGGTCATCTGCTGACCCGTACGACCTGACCCGCGCCCCCCACCAGCCGACTCCCGAAAGGAACCCCTGATCACCGTGACGGCGACCCAGAGCTTCACCGGAGACGCGCGACCCTACGGAGGCGGCGACCCGTACGCGGACTACCGCACCGCCGACTTCCCCTTCACCCGGTACGCCGACCTCGCGGACCGGCGGCTCGGCGCCGGAGTCGTCGCCGCCAACGACGAGTTCTTCGCCCAGCGCGAGAACCTCCTCCTGGCCGGGGCGGCGGAGTTCGACCCCGAGCACTTCGGCCACAAGGGCAAGATCATGGACGGCTGGGAGACCCGGCGGCGCCGCGGTGTCTCGGCCGAGCACCCGTGGCCGACGGCCGAGGACCACGACTGGGCCCTGGTACGCCTCGGTGCCCCCGGTGTCGTCCGCGGGATCGTCGTCGACACCGCCCACTTCCGCGGCAACTATCCGCAGGCGGTGTCGGTCGAGGGCGCCTCGGTGCCCGGTTCGCCCTCGCCCGAGGAACTCCTGGCGGACGAGGTGAAGTGGACGACTCTGGTACCGCGCACGCCGGTAGGCGGTCACGCGGCCAACGGGTTCGCCGTCTCCGTCGAACAGCGTTTCACCCATCTGCGGGTCAACCAGCACCCCGACGGGGGGATCGCGCGCCTGCGCGTGCACGGCGAGGTCGTGCCCGACCCGCGCTGGCTGTCCGCCCTCGGCACCTTCGACGTGGTCGCCCTGGAGAACGGCGGACAGGTCGAGGACGCCTCCGACCTCTTCTACTCACCCGCCACCAACACCATCCAGCCGGGCCGCTCGCGCAAGATGGACGACGGCTGGGAGACACGCAGGCGACGCGACCGGGGCAACGACTGGATCCGCTACCGGCTCGTCGCCCCGTCCGAGATCCGTGCCGTCGAGATCGACACGGCGTATCTGAAGGGCAACAGCGCCGGCTGGGCCTCGGTGTCGGTGCGGAACGGTGACGAAGGGGACGCGGGGGAGTGGACGGAGATCCTGCCCCGCACCCGCCTCCAGCCCGACACCGACCACCGCTTCACCCTCACGGCGCCCACCCTCGCCACGCACGCGCGCGTGGACATCTTCCCGGACGGCGGAATCTCCCGCCTGCGCCTCTTCGGCTCCCTGACCGAGGAGGGGAGGTCGGCCCTGACGGCCCGGCACCAGGAACTGGGCGGCTGAGCGGTACCGGAAGCCGGCCCGGGCCCGCTCCGCGGGTGCCGCCCGGCCTCAGTCCCGGGTGCCCGTCGTGAGGCGGGTGCGGAACGTGGTGCCGGCCGGGGTGTCCAGGACCGTGATCGTGCCGCCGTGGAGGGCGGCGATGTCCAGGGCTATGGGCAGGCCGAGGCCTGTGCCGCCGTCGTCACGGCTGCGGGCGTCGTCGAGACGGGCGAACCGTTCGAAGATCTTCTCCCGGTCGGCGGCGGCGATCGGAGGGCCGTCGTTGGTGACGTCCAGGACCGCGTCGCCGGTCTCCCGGTCCTCCGACAGCCGGACCACGACGGTGTGCCGGGCGTGACGCTGGGCGTTGTCGAGGAGGTTGGTCAGCAGCCGGCCGATCCACAGGGCGTTGCCGGGGACGGTGACGCAGCCCACGGCGTGCAGGGTGACCGGGTGGGGGTCGGTGGAGCGGACGGCGACGGTCGTGCGGGCGAGTTCGGTGAGGTCGACGGGTTCGGTGGGCCCGCTTCGGCCCGTGGCGTCCAGGCGGGCGAGCAGCAGCAGGTCGGCGGAGAGCGCCTGGAGGCGCTCGGTGTCCTGGAGGGCACCCGCCACCAGGGTGTCCCGCACCTGCGGATCGGGGTGGGTGAGCGCGACCTCCAGCTGGGTGCGCAACACCGCGAGGGGGCTGCGCAGTTCGTGCGAGGCGTCGGCGATGAACTGCCGCTGCCGCGTACCGGCGGCCTCCAGCCGTTCGAGCATGGCGTTCATGGTGTCGGCGAGACGGGCGATCTCGTCGTCCCCGCGCGGGGCGGGAACCCGGCGGTCCAGGCCGCGGTCCCCGATGGCGGCGACCTCGGCGCGGATGGCCTCGACCGGCCGCAGCGCGCGTCCGGTCGTACGCCAGGTCAGGGCGCCGACGGTGAACAGCAGCAGGGCGCTCAGCGCGGCGAGGGCCGCGGCGGTGGTGTCCTCGGCGGCGTCGGCGGTGCGCAGAGAGGCCCCGACGTGGATGGTGACCGGGCCGGCGGAGGTGGGGGTGGTGACCGTGGTGACGCGCTGGTGGCGCTCCTTGCCGAGGGCGTCGAGGTCGTACGTCCGGTGGCCGTTGTGGGTTCCGGTGGGGGTGAGGGCGGGCCTGCCGGTGAGGTTCTGGCTCTGCGCGACCACGTTGCCGTGGTCGTCGACGACCTGGATGAAGTCGGTGCCGGGGCCGAGCGTCAGCGGCTCGGGGAGGCGTCCGGTGGAGGCCAGGCGGGCGACGTCCTTCGCCTGCGCGAGGCCGCCGGTCTCCACGGTGCGCTCCAGGTTGCCGCGTAGCATCATCAGGACGACGGCCGACGCGGCGACCATGACGACGGCGACGCTGACACAGGCGGCGAGCGTGGTGCGGGTCCGGACCGAGCGCGGTGCGAGCCGGCGTATCAGCGCGGCCGCCCGGGGACGACCCGTCAGGCGGTGCAGCGCGGTACGGGCCCGGCGGCGCGTGGCGGCGACGATCCCCGGGCGCCCGGGTTCCCGGGGGGAGACGTCCGGCTCAGCCACCGTCGGCCGCCAGTCGGTATCCGGCGCCGCGGACGGTCTGCACCGCGGCGCGTCCGAACGGGGTGTCGATCTTGCGCCGCAGGGCGCTGACATGGACCTCGACGGTGTTGGGGTCGCTGTCCTGGCCGCTGTCCCACACCTCGTCCAGGATCTCCCGCTTGGAGACGGCCTCCCCGGCGCGCCGGGCCAGGTGGTCCAGCACGGCGAACTCGCGCGGGGTCAGCGGGACGGCCACGCCCCCGCGGGTGCAGGTGCGGGCGGCGGAGTCGACCACCAGGTCGCCCAGCACGGTGCGCCGCGGGGCCCGGCTGCCGATCCGGCGGGCCAGTGCCCGCAGACGGGCGACGAGGACCACGAAGGAGAAGGGTTTGGACAGGTAGTCGTCGGCGCCGGTGTCCAGCGCCTCGGCCTCGTCCCACTCGCCGTCCTTGGCGGTCAGCATGAGGATGCCGACGTTGCTGCCGGTGGCCCGCAGCCGCTGGCACACCCGGTAGCCGTTGAGGCCGGGCAGCATGATGTCGAGCACGACGACGTCGTAGGCGCGCTCGGTGGCCTTGGCGAGCCCGGTGAGACCGTCGTGCGCGATGTCCACGCTGAAGCCCTCGGCGGTCAGGCCGTGCTGAAGCGCCAGGGCCAGCCGGCGCTCGTCTTCCACCACCAGTACACGCATGCCCCCAGGGTGGCAGGTCGCCGGGTGGGGAAGGCGCCAAGCTGAAGGCGTCTTCAGGTCTTCAGGAAGTCTTCAGCACGTTACGGCGATGCTGTGCCCGGACGACCGGGCGCAGGGCCCGGACTCTCCAGGAGATCGGGGTGGGCGCAGTGAGTGAATCCATCGGCGCGGGGGAACCGCAGCAGCAGCCGGACGAGGACGATCCGGGTACGACGGCGACGAAGCCGGCCCGCGGGCGCGTCCTGCGCGGACGCCGGGCGCGCTGGACCGTGGCCGGTGCCGCGGCCGTGGTGGTGATCGGCGGCGGTGTGGCCGCGGCGGCCTTCCACCACCACGAGGAGGGACACGGCGACCGCAAGATGGTGTCCGCCGAGGGCCCCGGGTGGCGCGGCGGGTTCCGTGCGGAGCCCGGAGGCCGTGACGGCCAGGACGGCCCGAAGCCGTTCGACGGCCGGATCCGGGAGGGCCAGGACGGCTCGCGTGGTGAGGACGGCCCCGCGTCGTCGGCGGGCGAGGCCCCGGCCCCGCTGCCCTCGCTCTCCGCGGCGGACGCCGTGGACAAGGCGGCCGCCGCCATCAAGGACGGCAAGGTCGAGTCGCTGGCGCCGGTCACGGAGCAGGGTGGCGGCCGGGCCTGGCGGATCGTGGTCGTCGGACCCGACGGGGTGCGGCACGCGGTCACGATCGACGGCACCGGCGGCACGGTGACCGGCAACACCGTCCTGAACGGCTGAACCGGAACCCCCGAGCGGCGCGGCCCCGGCCGCGCCGCACAGGTACGAGGGCGGCTTCGCACCGAAGGAGCCACGCAGGTACGAGGGCGGCTTCGCACCGAAGGAGCCGCACGGGAACGAGGGTGACCTGGCTCCGTGGGAGCTACGGCCTTTCGTCGTGACAGGCACAACGCGGCTCGGCCGGGTGCGGTGCGACGGCCTGGCACTGGGCGCGCTGGGCGTCGTCGAGCAGGTCGTCGCTGTCGGCCGCCGCGTTGGCCAGACCGGCACAGCACAGGAGCAGCAGCAGCGCTCCGGCGGCGATGGGCAGCACCCGGCGCGGCGGGGGCGGTGCCAGCAGGGCTCGTACCCGCTGCGGTACGACACCGCCGGTGAGGGCGAGTGCCCCGGTGCCGCCCGAGGGGCGGGCCGCGGCCGCGAGAGCCGCGCGTCCGACCGCCCGGGCCACCACACCGCGGTCGCCGACGCGGGCCGCCGCGTCCTCGTCTGCCCAGCGTTCCAGGGCGAAGCCGCCGGCGACGGCGAGCGGCCGCAGCAACGGGTTGGCGGCGGCCGTGAGGTGCCACAGGGTCTGGAAGTGGTGATGGCGGTGGATCAGATGGGCCCTCTCGTGGGCGAGCAGGGCCTCGCGTTCGGCGGGGGCGAGGCACTGGAGCATGCCGCGCGAGACGACGATCCGGCCGGGCGATCCGGGCAGGGCGAAGGCCCGCGGTCTGTCGTCGTCGACGACGGACAGCTCGCTGTCACCGGTCAGCGCGGCGCATTCGCGGCGCGCCCACAGGATCTGGCGGGTACGGCGGACGAGAGCGAGGCCCAGGGAGACCAGCTGGGCCGTCAGGACGAGGGCGCTGACCACCGCGACCGTGAGGTGGACCGGATCCTCGGCCCGCAGTGCGGGGACGGACCAGCGTCCCGCCTCCGCCACCTCGGGGATCTGGGCGACGGCGGTGAAGGCGAGCAGCGCCATCGATCCCATCCAGCCGACGGTGGTCACCACCGCCGCGCAGGCGAGGGCCAGGGCGGCGGGACGCGGAGCGAGCAGGCGGGCCACCGGGGACGCGAGCACGGTCAGCACGGCGGTGACGACGAGCGGAACGTACACGCTGATCAGCACCGGTTCACTTCCCGCCGTCGACGTCGCTTCGGCGGCCCTGGTGCCCCTCGTGCGCGGACAGTAGTTCGTGCAGCAATCGCTCGTCCTGATCGGACAGTTCGGAGACGAAACGGCTCAGCACCGCCTCGCGGTCGGAGCCCTCGTCCAGCAGGGACCGCATCCGCCGCGCCGTGTGCGAGGCCTCGTCGCGCACCGCCGCGTAGGCGTAACCGCGGCCCTCGGGCCGCCGGACGAGCATGCCCTTGTCGTAGAGCCGCGACAGGATCGTCAGGACGGTCGTGTAGGCCAGTCCGCCCGGTAGCCGCTGAAGCACCTGACGGGCGGTCAAGGGGTGGTCGGCCGACCAGAGCGCGGCGAGTACGGAGCCCTCGAGTTCGCCTCGGGCGCGCCTGCCGGTCGTGCCGGAGGCTGCCTCGCTCCTGGGTTCCTTCACCGTTCGCCCTTCCGACGCCCTGTCTTCGGGCAAGGCTACCCCGGTGACCTACTACTAGTTGTAGGAGGTATGCTCCGGTCTCGATCTCGGCCTACTACATCATGTAGTTGCTCGGTCTCCCACCTACGCAGAGGACAGCCCATGGCCAACGGCGGACGAGCGCACCTGACACCGGCGGGCACGGGTGTGTCCCCCGGACGTCTCGCGGAGGCGCACCGGGACCGTGTCGCGATCGTCTCGGCGAGCGTCGGCGCCGGCCACGACGGCGCCGCCACCGAACTCCAGCGCCGCCTGACGGCGGAGGGGATCGCCGTCGACCGGTACGACCTGCTCGACCTCCTGCCCGCTCGCCTCGGCCGGACCGCCAGGGACGCCTACCACCTGATGCTCGACCGCGCCCCCTGGCTCTACCAGCGGATCTACTCCGGCACCGAGCGCGCCGGAGGCGGTGGCCGCGGCGCGCGAGCCCTGCTGAGGTCCGCCGAGAACCGCGTCCTGAAGGCCCTGCACCCCGGGACCGGCGCCGTCGTGTCGACCTACCCCGGTGCCAGCCGCGTCCTGGGCAACCTCCGGCTCGACGGCCGCCTCGGCATCCCCGTGATCACCTATCTCACCGACTTCTCGGTGCACCCCCTGTGGGTGGCGGCCGGCGTGGACGTCCATCTCGCCGCCCACGCCGTACCCGCCGCACAGGCGCGGGCGGCGGGAGCCGAGGACGTCCGCGTCCGCGGACCCGTGGCCGACCCCCGCTTCCACCCCTGCGACACCCGGCGGCGCCGGCGCGCGCGGGAGAAGTTCGGGCTCCCCGACGGCGCCCCGCTCGCGCTCCTGGTGGCCGGCTCCTGGGGAGTCGGCCCCGTCCGGCGGGTCGCCCGGGAGCTGCGCGACTGCGGCGCGGTCGTCCCGGTCGTCGTCTGCGGCCGCAACCAGGCGCTGGCCGCGCGGTTGCGCGCCGACGGGATCGAGCACGTCCACGGCTGGGTCGACGACATGCCCGCCCTGATGCACGCGGCCGACGTCCTCGTGCAGAACGCGGGCGGACTCACCACCCTCGAAGCCTTCTCCGCGGGGCTGCCCGTGGCCAGTTACGGCTGCATACCCGGCCATGGCCTGACGAACGCCGAAGCCCTCGACGAGGCCGGTGTGGCGGTCTGGATCCGCGACCGGGCCCAACTCAAGGAAGTTCTCGCCGACTTGGTCGACGGACCGCTCGGGCCGCGCCAACGCGCCGCGGGACTCGCGCTGTTCGCGGACTCCCCGGACCGCGGCCCGGCGGCGGAGACCGCCCGCGTGCTGCGCTCCGCGCGGCCGCCCGTGCTGCCGCCGCCCACCGGACGGCGACGCGTACGGGTCCGACGGCTGGTCACCACGGCCACCGTGGCCTGCGCCGTGTGGGCGTCCGCCGTCGCCACCGGGGTCGCCACCAGCTATCAGGGCCCCACGCTGGTGCACACGGTGAGCTGGCACCTCGACCTGGACCTCGTCTCCAGCGTGGCCGGTCACGGCCCGGAAGGACACCACTCATGACCCGGCCGCGCATGACCCGATCCCTCACGACGAGCCCCCTCACGACGAGCCCCGTCACGACGCTCTCCCTCGTGACGCGGCCGCTCACGACACGGCCGCTCAGGACGGCGTTCCTGCTCACGGCCGTCGCCGCGGCCGTGCCGGCTGCGCTGGCCGCCGCCCACTGCGCGCCGGTCGTCTCCACGTTCGGGCCGCTGCGCAACCGGGTGATGCCCCGCCTCGCCGGCAAGGGCCGCGCGGATCACGTGGCCCTCACCTTCGACGACGGCCCCGACCCCCGCTCCACGCCCTCGTTCCTGCGCCTCCTCGCCGCGAGGCACGTACACGCCACCTTCTTCCTGCTCGGCAGCCAGGCGCACCGCTCACCCGGCCTGGTCCGCGAGATCGCGGCGGCGGGCCATGAGATAGGCGTGCACGGCTGGGCGCACCGCCCGCTGCTGCTGCGCGGTCCGCGCGCGACCCACACGGATCTGGCCCGCGCGCGTGACACCGTCGCCGAGATCACGGGCACACCGCCCACGCTCTTCCGGCCCCCGTACGGCGTCATGTCAGGCCCGGCCCACCTGGCCGCCCGCCGTCTCGGACTCACCCCGGTCCTCTGGACGTGCTGGGGCGAGGACTGGACCGCCAGGGCCACCCCGGAATCGGTCCACCGCACCGTCGTCGCCGACCTGCGCGGCGGCGGCACCGTGCTGCTCCACGACTCGGACTGCACCTCGGCGCCGGGTGCGTGGCGCTCCGCCCTCGGCGCCCTTCCGCGCATTCTCGACACGTGCGAGCGACGCGGGTACGAGGTCGGTCCGCTCCGCGAGCACGGATCCCCGCCTCCCCGGCCCGTCGTCCCGCATCTCACCCGGCCGGCCGGAACTCTTCGCTCCGTCTCCCGCGTTCTTCCGGCGTGACCCTTCAGCAAGAAATCGTCGGCAACGCCATGCAGATGGCGGTCGTCAACCTGCGTCCCGGCCAGACCGTGTACTGCGAAGCGGGAAAGTTCCTGTTCAAGACGACCAACGTGACCATGGAGACACGGCTCTCCGGGCCGTCGGGCGGCGGGGGCGGCGGGCAGCAGGGCGGCGGTGGCGGCATGGGCGGCATGCTGCGCCAGGCCGTGGGCACCGCCATGCAGGCGGGCCAGCGCGCCCTCGCGGGCGAGTCGCTGGCGTTCCAGTACTTCACGTGCACGGGCGGTGAGGGCACGGTCGGTTTCGCGGGGGTGCTGCCCGGTGAGATGCGCGCGCTGGAGCTCGACGGCACGCGCGCGTGGTTCGCCGAGAAGGACGCCTTCGTGGCGGCGGAGTCGACCGTCCTGTTCGGCATCGCCTTCCAGGGCGGGCGGACCGGGCGCAGCGGCGGGGAGGGATTCGTGCTGGAGAAGTTCACCGGACACGGCACGGTGATCATCGCCGGCGCGGGCAATTTCATCGATCTGAACCCCGCCGACTTCGGCGGCCGCATCGAGGTCGACACGGGCTGCGTGGTCGCCTTCGAGGAGGGCATCCGGTACGGCGTCCAGCGCATCGGCGGCCTCAACCGCCAGGGGCTGATGAACGCCGTCTTCGGCGGCGAGGGCCTGTCACTGGCCACCCTGGAGGGCAATGGACGGGTGATCCTCCAGTCCCTCACCATCGAGAGCCTCGCCAACGCCCTCAGAAAGGCCCAGGGCGGCGACAAGCAGGGCCCGACGGGCGGACTGTTCTCGACCGACGCGGGGTGAGCCGGGAGCGGGCCCCGTGGACGGAATCCGCAGGACCGTGTCGCGGGACCGATGAGTTGCGGGCGCCGGTGGGGTCTGCCCTGATGTCAGCAGACCCCACCGCAAGGAAGCAGGCACCGCCATGGGCAAGCTCACCCTCACCGCGTTCGTCAGCATCGACGGAGTCCACCAGGCGCCGGGCGGTCCCGAGGAGGACCCCAGCGGCGGCTTCGACCAGGGCGGCTGGAGCGTTCCCTTCGGTGACGAGGACTTCGGGAACTTCGTCGTCGACAACTTCTCGCGCGTCGACGCGTTCCTGCTGGGCCGGCGCACGTACGAGATCTTCGCGGGCTACTGGCCGAAGATGACCGACCCGGCCGACCCGATCGCCTCCAAGCTGAACGCGCTGCCCAAGTACGTCGTCTCCTCGACCCTCACGGAGCCCGCCTGGGAGGGCACCACCGTGATCACCGGCGACCTCGGCAAGGAGGTCACCGCCCTCAAGGAGCGCACCGGGGGCGAGCTCCAGATCCACGGCAGTGCCTCCCTCGCCCAGTCCCTGCTGGCGCTCGGCCTCATCGACACCCTGCACCTGATGACCTTCCCGGTCGTGCTCGGGGCGGGCCGCCGCCTCTTCGCCGACGGCGCGCTGCCCACCGCGTTCCGCCGGACCGGCGGCACGATCACCGGCTCGGGGGTCACCGTCAACACGTACGAGCGCGAAGGCCGCCCCACGTACGGCAGTTACTAGCTTCGCGGCCCGCTCATGGCGACGCGGCGCGGGTGGGAGTGATCCCGGCCCGCGCCGCGTCGGCCGCTCCTCGGCCTTCGTGGGGTCAGCCGAGCAGCTTGCTCGCCAGCGTCGAGGCGTTGTACGAGCCCCATCCGCTGGTGAAGTCCCATCCGGTGGCGGCGGAATAGGCGCCGTTGCTGCCGCTGGTGACGTCGTGGAAGCCGGTGCCGTTGGCCGTGTACAGAGCGGGGTTGGCGAACCCGAGGTTGGCCTTGCCGGCCGCCGCGGCCTGCTGGTTGTACAGCGCGGCGAACGCCGCCCACTCGGGCGCGGCGGCGCTGGTGCCGCCGACCGAGGTCCAGGAGCCCTGCGAGTAGACCGAGACACCGGGGCTCGGGTTGGCGTGGGCCGAGACGTCCGGCACCTGGCGGAAGCCGCCGCCGGCGCTCTTCTGCACCGCGGTCTGCCAGCTGGGGATCTTGAAGACGGAGGACTTGCCGCCACCGCCGCCGGACCAGGCCACCTCCTTGCTCCAGGCGTTGGACGAGGTGACGGTCAGCTTGGTGCCGCCGACACCGGTGACGTACGGGTCGCTGGCCGGGAAGTCGACGGCCGTGCCGCCGTTGCCCGCGTCGTCGGAGCCGTCGTCGCCGGAGGCCGCGTAGAAGCCGAGGCCCTGGGCGGCGCCCGCCTTGAAGACGGCGTCCACGGCGTTGATGTTGGACGTGGTGCGCGCGCTCTCGGCGGCGCCCCAGCTGATCGAGGTGGTGGGGATCCCGCTGTCGACGATGGCCTGGTAGGTGTCGACCTCACCGGCGTCGGAGTTGGGGCCCTCGAAGACGGTGACGTTCGCCTTGGGCGCGATCGCGTGCAGGACCTCGATGTCCAGCTCGACCTCGACCTGGCCGTCGCCGAGCGCGCCCGAACCGCCGTCCACCTTCTGCACCGCCGGGGTGGGGGAGCCCAGGCTGTAGTTGGTGTCGTACTTGGTGATGTTGGACTGCTGGAAACCGTCGAACTCGATCAGCGCGATCTTCTGGCCGCTGCCGGTGTACGTGCCGGAGACGTTGTAGCCGCCCTTGAGCTGGGCCGGGGTGTAGCCGCCGCCCGGGCCGTTGTGGGGGGTCACGGTGGAGGGCCCCTGGTGGCGCAGCTGGGCGCGGTTGTTGAGTCCGGCCACGTCGCTGACGAGGGAGGCGACGGCGGCCGGCAGGGTCGGCGCCGCGTCGTTGGCGTAGAACGAGCGTCCCGAAGCGCCGTCCTTCCAGGTCGACAGCTTCGTACCGAAGGCCTTCTCCAGCTGGGCCGCGGTGCCGCTCGCGTCGACCAGCAGGTTCCCCGAGTGGACGGCGGTGACGGTGAGCCCCTGCGCCCGCAGGTAGTCCTTGAGCCGCTTGACCTCGGCGTCGGTCCGGCCGAAGCGGGCGGCGAACTGGTGCTTCGTCAGATAGTGGCCGTACGAACTCGACCGCGGGTTGCTGACCTTCGCCACGAAGGTGTCAAGTGCCTTGGCGTCTCTGGGAGTCAGGCTGATCGCCACCGATATCCGCTTCCCGGCGGCGACCTTGCCGGTGCGGGTCGCGTTGCTGTTCAGGCCCTTCAGGACATCTCCGGTGACGGCGGCGCGGGCCGGGTGCGGCTCGGAGGCGCCGACGGCGTAGGCGGTGGGGACGGCGGCGGCGAGCAGAGCCGGCGCGGCGACCAGGCCGACCAGTTTCAGGCGTGACTTCACTGAGGTCCTCCGGAGAGTGGGGGTGATGTCCCGAAACGGAACTGCTTCAACGTAGGAACATCAGCCCCACCCGCATAAGCGGGGGAACCCTTGCATCACGTGTTAACTGCTGATGTCACGTCAACGGCGTGTGTCGAGCGCACGGGGAATCCGCAGGGCGCCGGACTGACTGATCGTCACTGTTTGCGCAGGCGGCCTCACTTGGTCGTCCTCGCCGGCATCCACCGCCGCGCCCGAAGCGATCACGGCGGCCGCCATCGCGTGCGCCAGCGCGGTGCGCGAGCGGACGCCGAACTTGCGGTAGACCCGCGACAGGGCGCCTTCCACCGTCTTCACGCTGATGAACAGCTCGGCCGCGACTTCCCTGTTGGTGGCACCGCCGCCGACCAGTCCGGCGATCCTGGCCTCCGTGGGGGTGAGTTCGGGCCCGTCCGTGCCCGGCTCACCTCTGCGCTCCCCGGCCTCCAGCCGCGTCAGCTCCTCCCTGGCCCGCGCGGCGAGCGGAGCGGCGCCGATACGGGTGGCGGTCTCCAGCGCCTCGGCGAGGGCCGTCCGCGCCGCGTTCCTGCGGCGCCCGCGACGCTCGACCGCGCCGAGCGCGATGAGGGTGCGCACCAGCTCCACGGGCAGCGGAAGCCGGCGCAGCAGCTCCACCGCGGCACGCAGCCGCAGCGCCCCCTCCTTCGCCCGCCCGAGCCCCGCCTCACGCAGCCCCTCCGCGCGTTCGAGAGCCGCCAGTACGCTCCCTGGCGCGTCGCCCGACACCCGCGCGCGGGCCTCGCCGATCACCGCCCCGGCGGCGTCCGACTCGCCCAGCACGACCAGCGCCTCGGCCAGATCGCCGTACCAGCGCAGCAGCGGCGGATCGGCCGCGGACATGGCCTCGCCGAGTTCCTTGACGCGGTGCAGCGCCTCGACCGCCGCGGCCGCTCCGTGCGGGTCGCCGGGCAGCAGCTGGGCCTGACCGAGCACCGCGAGCGCGCGCAGCAGGAACAGCCGGTCGCCGTCCGCCTCCGAGGCCCGTACCGCCTCTCCGGCCAGCCGCCGGGCCTCGTCGACGCTGCCGCCCGCGGTGGCCGCGAGCGCCGCCGCGTACAGCGTCGGAGCCGCCTGTACGCCCGTCTCGGCCAGGGCGCGCGAGCAGCGGGCGGCGGTGCGCAGCGCCTCACGGCAGTCCCCGGAGCGCACCTGGATGCGGGTCAGCGCCACCAGCGTCGCCATGACCTCCTCGACCCCGGCGAACTCGCCTATGTCCGCGAGGAGTCCGGTGACCTGCTCCCGGGCCTCGGTCACCTTGTCGGAGTCCAGGGCGAGGATCGCCCGCATCCGGATCAGCCCCCAGCTCTCCGGGCCGGCGTCGGCGCCGCCGACCAGGGCGAGCGCCTCCTCGAGCGCGGCGTCGGCGGCGACCGGCTCCCCGGCCAGGGACCGCACCCGGGCGAGGGTCGCGAGCGCCCCGATCCGGGTGTCCGTGTCTCCCGTCCGGGCCGCCTGCCGGGCGGCGCGCCGGGCGAACCGGGCCGCGTCCTCCAGCTCCCCGCACAACAGGCCGCGCAGTGCCGCCCAGTGGTGCATCCACGCCTGCGCCTGCGGATCGCCCTCGGCGTCCCTGAGGCCCTCCTGGATCAGATCGTGGGTGCCCTCCAGCGCCTGCCCGGCATTGCGCAGCAGGATCAGCCGGGCCCGTACCCGCTGCCGCGGCGCACCCGACGTGGCGAGGACGGCCCCGGCCACCTGGCCGGCCTCCTCCAGCCGACCGGCGTCGCAGGCGTAGTCGGCGGCCGCCAGCAGCCGTTCGCCGCGGTCCACGGGGTGGTCGCCCGGAGTGCGCCGGGCGGCGAACCCGGCCAGTTCGAAGGCGGCGTCGGGTGCTCCGTCGCGGCGTGCGTACGCGGCCGCGGACATCAGCGCGCGGGCGACGGACTCGTCCTCGTGCGGCTCGGAGAGGGCGAGGTGGCGGGCCTGTTCCACGGGCTCGGTGACCACGCGGGCCAGCAGGGCGTGTGCCTCCCGGCGGCTGTGCTCCGGGGCGTCGGCGTAGACGGCCGCCCGGAGCATCGGATGCCGGAAGCGTACGGTGCCGTCCGTGTCGACCGCCGCGACGCCTGACCGGTCGCCGTCCGCGAGGTCCGCGATGGGGTCCGCGCGGTGTACGGCGGGGTTCGCGGAGAGATCCGCGGCCGGGTCGGGGAGTCCTGCGGCCCGCAGCAGGGTGAGGCTGGGGCGGGCGGCGGCGCTCGCGACGAGCAGGGTGTGCCGTGCCGCCTCCGGCAGCGTGCGCACCCGGTCGAGCAGCAGGGCGCGCAGCCCTCGCGGCACGGGCAGCGCCCGGCCGGAGCCGAGGGGTGCTCCGCCGCGCAGTGCCTCCCGCGCCAACTCCGAGGCGTACCAGGGGTTCCCGGCGGCCGTGTCCTGAACGGCCCGCAGCAGTGCGGGCGGCAGGCCGGGCCCGAAGCCGGTGCGCACGAGGTGGGCCACCTCGTCGTCCGTCAGCGGGGGCACGGGAAGCGCGACCGTGCCCGGTGGGCAGCAGCGCAGTCGTTCGGGCTGCTCGCCCTCGGCCACCCGCTCGGTGGCGACGATCCGTGGACCGCTGCCCTCGACCCGGCGCGCGACGAAGGCGAGCACCTCGGCGCTGGGCTCGTCGAGCCACTGGAGGCCGTCGACGACCAGCAGAACGGGGCCGGTGGCGGCCAGGGTTCGCAGCACTTCGAGGACGGCGACGCGCACCGCGAGACGGCTCCGGTCGTCGGCCGGTTCGGGGCCGCGCATCAGCGCCGCCCGCAGTGCCGTCCGGGGCACGGGCGCCAGGGTCTCCAGGCAGCTCTCGGGGACGCGCGCGAACAGGTCGATGAGGCCGACGAAGGGGAGCCGGGCGTCCTCCTCCGCAGGCGAGCAGGAGAGCACCGTGCCGACAGGCCGTTCCCGCGCGGCCGAGGGCGTCAGGAGGGCGGCCACCAGCGTGGACTTGCCGATCCCCGGGGGACCGTGGAACAGCACCCCTGGACGGGCGGCCAACTCGGTGCGGGCGGTGTCGAGCAGCTCGCGGCGCCCGGTCAACGACCGTCCTTCCGCGGCGGCCGTACGTTCTGCGACCGGCGGGCGGCACCGGCCGTCCTCGCGCGTGCGGCACCCGGGTACGGGCGACGACGGACGCCGAGGGCGCAGCCGTCGGCTCGGTGGGCACGGCGGATCCCCAGGCATCGCGGCAGCATATGTTCATGACAACCGCCGCGGATTCGGCTTGTCAATGACGTCCGTCACGTGGCCGGCCGACGTCGCGGGATCTCCTTGCCCGGCTCGACCAAGGTCCGAACCGGGGCGACTCCGGCCGACTTTGGCCGACGACCGGGCTCGGCCCCTCCACTCCTGGGGGCGGATCGCGCTGCCGGCGTACGACGCGGGACTGCCGGAGGAGGACGGGCACTGACCGGGGGCCCCGCGCGTTGAGCGGTGTGACGAGAGGAGAGCCGTGATCGATCTGAGCGAGTACGGACCGGGGTTCGCCGAGGACCCCCATCCCGTCTACGCCGAGTTACGCACGCTCGGTCCCGTGCACCGGGTGCGGCTGCCGGCGCCGGACGAGACCCACGAGACCTGGCTCGTCGTCGGGTACGAGGAGGCGCGGGCCGCGTTGGCCGACCAGCGGCTGGCCAAGAACCCGAACACGGCGGGCTTCGTCTTCGTCGGCGAGGAGCTGATCGGCGAGCACATGCTCCTGTCCGACCCGCCGCAGCACACCCGTCTCCGGACGCTAATCGCGGGCGAGTTCACCGGCCGGCGGGTGGCGGCCCTGCGCCCCAGAGTCCAGGAGATCACCGACGAACTGCTCGACGCGATGCTCCCGCGCGGGCGGGCCGACCTCGTCGAGTCCTTCGCCTATCCGCTGCCGCTGACCGTCATCTGCGAACTGCTCGGCGTGCCCGAGCCGGACCGGGCCGCGTTCCGCGCGCTGTCCACCGAGACGGTGGCTCCCACCAGCGCCGAGAGCCATGAGAAGGCCTTCGTCGAACTGGCCTCCTATCTGAGTGATCTGATCGAGGACAAGCGGTGCGCAGGCCCCACGGACGATCTGCTCAGCGGGCTCATCCGCACCACCGCCGAGGACGGCGACCGGCTCTCACCGCGGGAACTGCGCGGCATGGCCTTCCTGCTCCTGATCGCCGGACACGAGACGACGGTCAACCTCATCACCGGCGTCGTCCGTTCCCTGCTCGGCCACCCCGATCAATTCGCCGCGCTGCGCGCCGACATGACCCTCCTCGACGGCACCATCGAGGAGACCCTGCGCCACGACGGACCGGTGGAGAACGCGACCTTCCGCTATGCCGCCGAGCCGCTCGACATCGGCGGCACGGCGATCGCGGCCGGGGAAGAGGTGATGATCTGCCTCACCGCGGCCGACCGTGACGCGGCGCGCTATCCGGCGCCCGACCGCTTCGACCTCCGCCGCGAGACCCGCGGCCATCTCGCCTTCGGGCACGGCATCCACTACTGCCTGGGCGCCCCGCTGGCCCGCCTCGAAGCCCAAGTGGCCCTCCGTTCCCTGCTGGAGCGGTGCCCGGACCTGGCGCTCGACGGACCGCCGAGCGGCTGGCTGCCCGGCATGCTGATGCGCGGCGTGCGCCATATGCCGGTGCGCTGGTGAGCGGCCCGGTGCCGGGTGGGGAGCGTCGCCCGCGCCGCGTACGGGGGAGATCACCGCGGAGCTGACCGGACCCGAGGAGAGCCACCGGCGCCGCCGGCGCTCCCGGCTGGAGTGAACCCGTCCGCCCGGCGGCCTTCGGCCCCGGGCGGACGGCGACGCGCGTTGCTCAGAGCCTGCCGCCCGGGATCTCCGCCGGGGAGACCGCGCGGCGCTCGCGTCGGGACAGTTCGCAGGCCTCGGCGATCCGCAGGGCCTCCAGTGCCTCGCGGCCGTCGCACGGATTGGCGCGCTCACCGCGGACCACCTCGACGAACGCGGCGAGCTCCGCTTCGTACGCGGGGCCGAAGCGTTCCAGGAAGCCCGTCCACGGCTTGTCCGCGGGCGGTGGCCCGGCCGGCTCGGTCGAGGCGATCGGCGTACGGTCGTCCAGACCGACGGCGATCTGGTCCAGTTCGCCGGAGAGCTCCATGCGGACGTCGTAGCCAGCGCCGTTCATCCGGGTCGCCGTCGCCGTGGCGAGCATGCCGTCGTCGAAGGTGAGGACGGCCGCGCCGGTGTCGATGTCGTTCGCCTCGCGGAACATCGCGGGCCCGGCGTCCGAGCCGGTCGCGTACACCTGGACGACCTCGCGGCCGCTGACCCAGCGCAGCATGTCGAAGTCGTGGATCAGACAGTCGCGGTAGAGCCCGCCGGAGAGCGGGAGGTAGCCGGCCGGGGGCGGCGACTGGTCCGAGGTCATCGCGCGTACGGTGTGCAGCCGGCCGAGCCGGCCGGAGCGCACCGCCTCGCGGGCGGCCGTGTATCCCACGTCGAAGCGGCGCTGGAAGCCCATCTGAAGAACTGTTCCGGCCGCGTCGACCTCGGCGAGCGCGGCGAGCGTCCCCGCCAGGTCGAGAGCTATGGGCTTCTCGCAGAAGACCGGGAGCCCGGAGCGCGCCGCCCGGCCGATCAGCTCGGAGTGGGCCGAGGTGGCGGCGGTGATGACCACCGCGTCCACGCCCCAGGTGAAGATCTCGTTCACGGTCGGCGCCGCCGTCGCGCCCAGCCGGTCCGCCAGCCGCTGGGCCCGTACGGGATCCGCGTCCGTGACGATGAGGGAGCCTCCGACCTCCCGGTGGCGGCTGAGCGTGGTCGCGTGAAATGTGCCGATACGGCCCGCTCCGATGAGTCCGATGCGCATGGAAACAAACTGGGGGGCGACCCGTCGCGCTGTCAATGGTTTGTCCGGACAATCGAACTTCACAACTTCCCGTCAACATGTCACGGGGCTACGCTCGATCCGTGGCCAAACCAGTTGTGGATCCGACCGTGTCGCTCCAGCTCGGCGTCGACCGCACCAGTCCGGTCCCGCTGTACTTCCAGCTGGCGCAGCAGCTCGAAGCGGCCATCGAGAACGGCGTGCTGACCCCCGGCAGCCTGCTCGGCAACGAGATCGAGCTCGCCGCGCGGCTCGGTCTGTCCCGCCCCACGGTCCGCCAGGCCATCCAGTCCCTCGTCGACAAGGGGCTGCTCGTACGGCGCCGAGGCGTCGGCACCCAGGTCGTGCACAGCCAGGTGAGGCGCCCCCTGGAGCTCAGCAGTCTCTACGACGACCTGGAATCGGCCGGCCAGCGCCCCGCGACCCAGGTGGTCCTCAACACCGTCGAACCGGCGTCCACCGAGGTCGCGGCCGCTCTCGGTGTCGCCGAGGGCAGCGAGGTCCACCGCGTCGAACGGCTGCGTCTCGCGCACGGCGAGCCGATGGCGTACCTCTGCAACTTCCTTCCCCCGAAGCTGCTGGAACTCGACGACGACCGGATGGAGGCCACCGGCCTGTACCGCCTGATGCGCGGCGCCGGCATCACCCTCCACAGCGCCCGGCAGTCCGTCGGCGCCCGCGCGGCCAGCGCCGAGGAGGGCGAGCGGCTCGGCGAACCCGCCGGGACTCCCGTCCTGACCATGCAGCGCACCACCTTCGACGACACCGGCCGTGCGGTCGAGTTCGGCACCCACATCTACCGCGCCTCGCGCTACTCCTTCGAGTTCCAGCTCCTCGTACGGTCCTGACGGGGCGGCCCCTCGTACGGTTCCGGCGCGGCGACCCGTCGTACGGTCCCGAGGCGCCTCACGCATCCCCGCGCGCCCACGGTCGCGGCCGTGGAACACCCTGCGCGTCGTTCGTGATTTGGGCGGATGATCCCAATGATCGATACTTGGCCGTTTGGGCTGGTACGAAACCGGCCACCAAGGGCCCGCCGGAGGGCCCCCGGGCCGGTCCTCACCGCCCGGTACACCAAGAGCACGGCAAGAAGGGCACGGCCTCGTGGCACGGACACGGACCTGGGTGGGCATCGCGCTGGCGGGGGCGCTGACGGCGTCCCTCGCGGGATGCAGCAGCACCGGGGGGAAGCGAGCCGAGGACGCCCGCAGAGCGGCGGCGGCCCAGGGGAGGGCCGCCGTGAACACACCCCGGTGGACCTTCGCGATGATCACCCACTCGGGCGACGGCGACACCTTCTGGGACATCGTCCAGAACGGCGCCGAGCAGGCCGCCGTCAAGGACAACATCAACTTCGTGTACTCGCACGACGACGAGGCCCAGCAGCAGGCTCAGCTCGTGGACGCGGCCGTGGACAAGAAGGTCGACGGCATCATCGTCACGCTGGCCAAGCCCGACGCCATGAAGGCCGCCGTCGCCCGCGCCCGCAAGGCCGGCATCCCGGTGATCACGGTGAACTCCGGCTCCGAGGAGTCCAAGGCCTTCGGGGCGATCACCCACATCGGCCAGGACGAGACGATCGCCGGAGAGGCCGTCGGCGAGGAACTGAACAAGCGGGGCCGCAAGAAGGCCCTGTGCGTCCTGCACGAGCAGGGCAACGTCGGCCACGAACAGCGCTGCGCGGGGGTGCGGAAGACCTTCGACGGGACCGTCGAGAACCTCTACGTCACCGGCACCGACATGCCCGACGTGCAGTCCTCCATCGGCGCCAAGCTCCAGGCCGACCGGTCGATCGACTCGGTCGTCACGCTCGGCGCGCCCTTCGCGGACACCGCCGTCAAGGCCAGGAACGACGCGGGCAGCAAGGCCGAGATCGACACCTTCGACCTGAACGCCAAGGTCGCCGCCGAGCTGAAGAACGGCACTCTCGGCTTCGCCGTCGACCAGCAGCCCTGGCTCCAGGGCTACGAGGCCGTCGACCTGCTCTGGCTGCACAAGTACAACGCCGACGTCCTCGGCGGCGGCAAGCCCGTCCTGACCGGACCGCAGATCATCACCAAGGACCAGGCCTCCGAGCTGGAGCAGTACGCGGACCGGGGGACCCGATGACCGCCACGGCACCCGCGCCGGCGCCCGGTCCCCGCACCGACGAGCGCCTGCTGAAGACCTCGCCCCTGCGCAAGCTGCTGAGCCGCCCCGAGCTCGGCTCCGTCGTCGGCGCGGTCGCGGTCTTCCTCTTCTTCGCCGTCTTCGCGGACAGCTTCGTACGGGCCGCGAGCCTCAGCACGGTCCTGTACGCGGCGTCGACCATCGGCATCATGGCCGTCCCGGTCGCGCTGCTGATGATCGGCGGGGAGTTCGACCTCTCCGCCGGCGTCATGGTGACCAGCTCCGCACTGATCTCCTCGATGTTCAGCTACCAGATGACCGCGAACGTCTGGGTCGGCGTGGTCGTCTCGCTCTTCGCCACCCTCGCGATCGGTGTCTTCAACGGCGTGATGCTGACCCGTACCGACCCGCCGAGCTTCATCATCACGCTCGGCACCTTCCTGATGCTGACCGGCATGAACCTCGGCTTCACCAAGCTGATCAGCGGCACCGTCTCCACCAAGTCGATCTCCGACATGGAGGGCTTCTCCTCCGCGAAGGACGTCTTCGCCTCGACGATCACCATCGGCGGTGTCGACTTCAAGATCACCATCCTGTGGTGGCTGGTCCTGGTCGCCGTGGCCACCTGGATCCTGCTGCGCACCCGCGCCGGCAACTGGATCTACGCCGTCGGCGGCGGCGAGGAGGCGGCCCGCGCGGTCGGTGTCCCGGTCGACAGGACCAAGATCGGCCTCTACATGGGCGTCGCCCTCGGCGCCTGGATCTCGGGCCAGCATCTGCTGTTCTCGTTCGACGTCGTGCAGTCAGGGGAGGGCGTCGGCAACGAGCTGATCTACATCATCGCGGCCGTCATCGGCGGCTGCCTGATCACCGGCGGCTACGGCTCCGCGGTCGGCGCGGCCGTCGGCGCACTGATCTTCGGCATGGTCGGCAAGGGCATCGTCTTCGCCGAGTGGAACCCGGACTGGTTCAAGTTCTTCCTGGGCGTGATGCTGCTCCTCGCGACCCTGCTCAACCACTGGGTCCGCAAGCGCGCGGAGGCCACGAAGTGACCACGGAGACCGACATGACGGAGGAACCCGCCGCCGCGCGACGCCCGGCGCTCGTCGAACTCGACGACGTCAGCAAGTACTACGGCACCGTCCGCGCCCTCGAAGGCGTCTCGATGGAGGTCCACGCGGGCGAGATCACCTGTGTCCTCGGCGACAACGGCGCGGGCAAGTCCACCCTCATCAAGATCATCGCGGGCCGGCACCGGCACGACGGGGGCACCCTGCGCGTCGAGGGCGAGGAGATCAGGCCGGCGTCCCCGCGCGAGGCACTGGACCGGGGCATCGCCACCGTCTACCAGGACCTCGCCGTCGTCCCGCTGATGCCGGTCTGGCGGAACTTCTTCCTGGGGTCCGAGCCCCGGAAGGGCTTCGGCCCGTTCAAGCGTCTCGACGTCGACCACATGCGGCGCACCACCCACGCGGAGCTCCTGCGGATGGGCATCGACCTGCGTGACGTCGACCAGCCGATCGGCACCCTGTCCGGAGGCGAGCGCCAGTGTGTGGCGATCGCCCGCGCCGTCCATTTCGGTGCCAAGGTCCTCGTGCTCGACGAGCCCACCGCCGCCCTCGGGGTGAAGCAGTCCGGGGTGGTCCTCAAATATGTGGCCGCCGCACGGGACGCCGGACTGGGTGTTGTTTTCATCACCCATAATCCGCATCACGCCTATCTCGTGGGTGATCGTTTCGTCCTGCTCAAGCGCGGCACCATGTCCGGCAGCCACCTCCGGGACGGGATCACTCTGGACGAGCTGACGCGCCAGATGGCGGGCGGGAGCGAGCTCGACGACCTGCGGCACGAGCTGGAGAGCCGGGGCGTCTGAGGGGCGCGGAACCGCGTCCCGGACGGCCGCGCGGACCGGCCGGGACGCGTCGCGGAGGCCGCACGCGTCACATGTGTCACGGCGCTTCCACGGTGCGGCCCCGGTGCGGCGTAGGGCAGAATCGGCGCGATGAGCACCTACCGCGACCTCGCGCTGCCCCGAGCGCTCGGCTCCGCCCGCGCGGGGGGCACCCCCATCGGTTCCGCGCGGGCCACCGTCCTGCGGACCGTGGGCACACGCGAGCGCCGTTCCCATCTGACGGCACCCCGCGTCCCCACCGTCGGCATCGACATCGGCGGCACGAAGGTGATGGCGGGCGTGGTGGACGCCGACGGCAACATCCTGGAGAAGGTCCGCGCCGAGACACCGGACAAGTCCAAGAGCCCCAAGGTCGTCGAGGACACCATCGTCGAGCTGGTGCTCGACCTGTCCGACCGGCACGACGTGCACGCCGTGGGCATCGGGGCGGCCGGGTGGGTGGACGCCGAGCGCAACCGCATCCTGTTCGCCCCCCACCTGTCCTGGCGCAACGAGCCGCTGCGCGACCGCCTCGCCGGGCGGCTCGCGGTGCCCGTCCTGGTCGACAACGACGCCAACGCCGCCGCCTGGGCCGAGTGGCGTTTCGGCGCCGGGCGCGGCGAGGACCACCTCGTGATGATCACGCTCGGCACCGGCATCGGTGGCGCGATCCTGGAGGACGGCCAGGTCAAGCGCGGCAAGTTCGGGGTCGCGGGAGAGTTCGGCCATATGCAGGTCGTGCCCGGCGGCCACCGCTGCCCGTGCGGCAACCGCGGGTGCTGGGAGCAGTACAGCTCCGGCAACGCGCTGGTCCGCGAGGCCCGCGAACTCGCCGCCGCCGACTCCCCGGTCGCGTACGGGATCATCGAGCACGTCAAGGGCAACATCGGCGACATCACCGGTCCGATGATCACCGAGCTGGCCCGCGACGGCGACGCCATGTGCGTCGAACTCCTCCAGGACATCGGTCAGTGGCTCGGCGTCGGCATCGCCAACCTGGCCGCCGCCCTCGACCCCTCCTGCTTCGTCATCGGCGGCGGGGTGAGCGCGGCCGACGACCTGCTGATCGGTCCCGCCCGCGACGCCTTCCGCCGGCACCTCACGGGCCGCGGCTACCGCCCCGAGGCCCGGATCGCGCGCGCCCAGCTCGGACCCGAGGCCGGCATGGTCGGCGCCGCGGACCTCGCGCGGCTGGTCGCCCGCCGCTTCCGGCGGGCCAAGCGCCGCCGCGTGGAGCGCTACGAACGCTACGAGCGCTACGCCGAGACCCGCCGCACCACGCAGCAGGAGTCGCGGTGACCGCCTCGCTCCCTCGCCAGGCCATGTCCCCGGACGAACCCCAGCGGCCCCCCGAGGACCCGCGCCACAGGTTCCGCCGCCGTGCCCTGACCCTGCTGATCATCGTGCTGCTCATCGGTGTACCGGCCGGCTATCTGGTCATCTCCGCCGACCAGAGCCGCAACAGCGGCAAGGACAAGGAGGCCAAGTACTCGGCGACCGGTCTCACCGCCGCCTGGCCCTCGCGCGTCCAGCGCCGCCTCTACCAGGTGCCCATGCCCGCCGACTCGACCCAGGTCGCGTACTACGAGACGAACAACTGGAAGACCAGCCGGCTGTACGTCCAGTTCCGCACCACCCCCGGGGGCCTCGACTGGTTCCTCAAGACCGTCGGCACCAGCAGATCCGCCCTCAAGAAGGACCACATCACCATCAACGACCGCAACCAGAAGGTCGTCGGCTGGGACTTCACGGGCGCCGGCCCCTGGTCGGGGCTCGTGCACAAGCAGAAGGACCCGGCACCGACCCAGGACATCGTGGTGAACGGCGTGGAGACGGACCACCCCATGGTGTACCTCGTCTCGCGCACGATCCCGTAGCCCGGGCGCGGTCCGTGGCCGCCCGCGGCGGCCGTGGGAGCCGATTGTCAGACCCCGCCCGTACAGTCGAAGACAAGTGATGCGACCGACGGGCGGGAGGTGACCAGACGTATGCGGGACGGTGTGGACGTGGTGAGCGCGCGGGTGCCGTCCGCGGGCGTCCCTTTGCTCCCGACGTACTCCGCGTCCGGCGCGGATCCGCGCCCGCGGGAGCTCGCGGGCCCTTCCTCCGGCCCGCCGCCCTCCGCGCGGCTGGCGGCCGTCTTCCTGCCCGCGCCGCTGCCCCGCGCGTCACGCGTCGCCTTCTGGGACCCGAGCGGCGCACACCTGCCCGCCCCGGACGACGGGGACAGCCCCCGGCCGGGGGAGCACCCCGACGGGCCGGCGCCGTCCCGACCCGGCACGGTGACGTCCGCGCGCGAGCACCCCGACGGGCCGATGCCCTCCTCACCCGGCACCGGCACGTCCGCGCGCGAGCACACCGAACTGACCGTCGTACGACCGCACGGCCAGGGAGTCCGCAGGAGCACCGTCCCCGCGCTGATCCTCTCCCTCGCCGAGGCCCTGCCCCTGCTCGCCGGGGCGCGGCGGGACCCCGCGGCCCATCCCGCCACCGTCTGCTGGGGTGCCGCCGCCCTGCACGCGCTGCGCCTCGTCGCCCGCGGACGCCTGCTGCCCGGGCTCACCCCGGAAGGCTTCGACGCCTGGCGCGCGGGCCCCCTGGACCCGGACGACATCGCGCACCTGAGGGCGGTCGCCGAGGCCCTTCCGTACGAGGGGCACGCCGTCCCCCTCCCCGGCAGGGGACCGCTCCGGCTGCCCGATCCCGAGACGCTGATGCGCGCCTTCCTGGACGCGGTCGCCGACACCCTGCCCCGCACCCCCGCCGCCCCCCACACCTCCGGCAAACCCTTCGCGGCCCGCGAGCCGCAGCGGCTGACCGGCGCCCAGGACTGGGCCGCCGAGGTGGCCGCCGGCATGGACGCGGGCGTCCGGATCTCACTGCGCCTCGACCTCTCGGCGCACCAGCTCTTCGACGACGGAGAGGGAGCACGGCGTGCGGGCGCCGCCGTCGTCCAGGTGCACAGCCTCGCCGACCCCACCCTCGTCGTCGACGCCGCTTCCCTGTGGGCGGGGGACGCCGACACGGTGTTCGGACCCCGCGCCCGCGTCGACGCGGCCCTGGCCGTCCGCCGCGCCGCCCGGGTCTGGCCACCCCTCGACCGCCTGTCCGAACAGGACGTGCCCGCCGTGCTCGCCCTCTCCGAGGACGAACTGTCGGATCTGCTCGGAGTCGTCGCGACCCGGCTCGGCGCCGCCGGTGTCGCCGTGCACTGGCCCCGGGACCTGGCGCACGACCTGAGCGCCACCGCCGTGGTGCGTCCCGCGCCCGGATCGGCGACCGACGGGACCGGATTCTTCGAGAGCGAGGAACTCCTCCAGTTCCGCTGGCAGTTGGCCCTCGGCGGAGACCCGCTCACCGAGGCCGAGATGGACACCCTGGCCGAGGCCCACCGGCCGGTCGTGCGGTTGCGCGACCAGTGGGTTCTGGTCGACCCCGCCCTCGTGCGCAAGGCCCGCAAGCGCGAACTGGGCCTGCTCGACCCGGTGGACGCCCTCTCCGTCGCCCTCACCGGAACCGCCGAGGTCGAAGGGGAGACCGTCGAAGCGGTCCCGGTCGGCGCCCTCGCCGCACTGCGCGACCGCCTCACGGCCGGGGTGACCCCCGTCGAGCCCCCGCCCGGCCTGGACGCCCGTCTGCGGGACTACCAACTCCGCGGTCTCGCCTGGCTGGACCTCATGACCTCCCTCGGACTCGGCGGCTGCCTCGCCGACGACATGGGGCTCGGAAAGACCGTCACGCTCATCGCGCTCCACCTGAAGCGGGCCCACAGCCAACCGACCCTGGTCATCTGCCCCGCCTCCCTCCTCGGCAACTGGCAGCGGGAGATCACCCGGTTCGCCCCCGGCGTCCCCGTGCGCCGGTTCCACGGCCCCGACCGCACCCTCGACGGACTCGACGGAGGCTTCGTCCTCACCACGTACGGCACGATGCGGTCCGCCGCCGCCCACCTCGCCGAACAGCCCTGGGGCATGGTCGTCGCCGACGAGGCGCAGCACGTCAAGAACCCCTACTCCGCGACGGCGAAAGCCCTGCGGACGATCCCGGCCCCGGCACGCGTCGCGCTCACCGGCACACCCGTGGAGAACAACCTCTCCGAACTGTGGGCGCTGCTCGACTGGACGACCCCGGGGCTGCTCGGCCCCCTCAAGTCCTTCCGCGCCCGGCACGCACGCGCCGTGGAGAACGGAGAGGACGAGGAGGCCGTGGCCCGACTCGCCCGCCTGATCCGCCCGTTCCTGCTGCGCCGCAAGAAGTCCGACCCCGGCATCGTGCCCGAACTCCCGCCCAAGACGGAGACCGACCACCCCGTCCCGCTCACCCGCGAACAGGCCTCTCTGTACGAGGCGGTGGTCCGCGAGTCCATGCTGGCCATCGAGACCACCGACGGCATCGCCCGCCGGGGACTGGTCCTGAAACTGCTGACCTCGCTCAAGCAGATCTGCGACCACCCGGCGCTGTTCCTGAAGGAGGACGCGCGGGCGGCCGCGCTCGGGACCTCCACGCGCTCGGGCAAACTGGCCCTGCTCGACGAGCTGTTGGACACCCTGCTCGCCGAGGACGGCTCGGCGCTCGTCTTCACCCAGTACGTGGGCATGGCCCGCCTCATCACGGAACACATGACCGCCCGCGCCGTCCCGGTCGAGCTTCTGCACGGCGGTACGCCGGTCGCCGACCGCGAACACATGGTGGACCGCTTCCAGAGCGGCGCGACCCCCGTCCTGGTGCTGTCGCTCAAGGCGGCCGGCACCGGTCTGAACCTCACCCGCGCCGGGCATGTCGTCCACTTCGACCGCTGGTGGAACCCCGCCGTCGAGGAGCAGGCCACCGACCGCGCCTACCGCATCGGCCAGACCCAGCCCGTCCAGGTGCACCGGCTCATCACCGAGGGCACGGTCGAGGACCGGATCGCCGAGATGCTGGAGGCCAAGCGGGCCCTCGCCGACGCGATCCTCGGCTCCGGCGAGGCGTCCCTGACGGAGCTGACCGACCGCGAGCTGTCGGACCTCGTCTCGCTGCGGAGGCCCGCATGAGCGGCACCGAGGAAGAGGAGCCCCGCGTGACCGGGGCCGACGGCGCTGAACCGGCCGACGGCGCTGAACCGGCCGACGGCGCTGAACCGGCCGAAGCCGCCGGACCGGCCGAAGCCGCCGGACCGGCCGAAGCCGTCGAACCGGCCGAAGCCGTCGAACCCGCCGAAGCCGCTGAACCGGCCGACGGCGCCGGGCCGCAGCGCGCCGCGACCGTGGACCGTCCCGCCGACGAGGCCCGCCGGGCCCTGCGCGCCGCACGCAGGACCGCGGCGGCCGACGAGCACGCGGGTACGGGCTCCGGCGGGCCTAGCTCTGGCCCTGGCCCTGGCCCTAGCTCTAGACCTGGCCCTGGATCCGGATCTGGCTCGGCGGACGAACGGGCCGAGAACGCGGACGGCACGCGACCCGGAGACATCGCTCGGGGGGCGTTGCGGGCGGCCGGCGTTTCGGCGGGACGGACGGTGGGACGGACGGGGACGGCGGAGTCGGCCGCGACAGCGCGTTCCGGCGGCGAGGCCGGGGGAGGCGCGCGACCCGGTGACATCGCCCGCGAGGCGCTGCGCGCGGCGCGGCGGCTTCGGGAGCGGGAGACGGAGGACGGCGGCGAGCCGTCGGCGGAGGGCAATGGCGGGGGAGCCGGGCCGAGGAGCCGGTCCGCCAGGACGTCCCCTGCCGGAGCCGGGGGGCGCCGGAATCCCGCGCACCCCGTGACCGCGGAACGGGTGTCCCAGCAGCGGCAGCTCCGCGATCTGCTCGCGGACGGCTTCCGGCTGCCCCCCGACCTGATGGACGAGAACGGGGAGCCGTCGAGTTCGTCCGACGACACAGGCGTGGCGCCCCGCGACTTGAGCGACGACCGGAGTGGCGTCCCGAACCACGATCGACCCGGGCGCCCTCGGCACGCCGAACCCGTCGATCACCCCGAACCCGTCACACACGCCGACCGCCCCTCCCGCCCCGAGCATTCCGCCCACCCCGACCGCCCCGAACACCCTTCGTTCCCGGCACACTTCACACACCCCGAAGACCATCCCGAAAGTCCCGCACCCGCCGAACCCTCCCCGCCCTCTGTCCCCGAGCGGGAGGAGCCGGCGGATGTCGAGCCCTTCACGGTCGGCTCCCTCGGCCTGGACTTCCTCACCGCCGAACCGGGCACCGAGGTGCGTGAACCCGGCACGGCTGCCCGCGAACCCGGGGCCGCGCCCCGCGAACCCGGGCCTCACCGCTCCATGGCATCCCCGCGCCGCGACGGCGAGTTGCGCCGGACCTTCCCCGCCTTCCCCGCGCGACTCCGGGGAGAGGACGGCTTCGCGGAGACCTGGTGGGGAAACGCGTGGGTCACGGCACTGGAGGAAGGAGCGCTGGACGCGGCACGGCTGGCGCGCGGGCGGACGTACGCCGGACAGGGGTATGTCGACGCCGTCACCGTCACACCGGGTCTGGTGCTCGCCTATGTGCACGGGAGCCGGCCGCGGCCGTACCGCGTCCAGGTCAGGGTGCGGACGCTGACGGACGGCGACTGGGACCGTTTCCTCGACGCCGCTGCCGAGCGGCCAGGACACATCGCGGCGCTGCTCGACAAGGAGATGCCCAGATCGCTCGCGGACTGTGGAGTCGACCTGCTTCCGGGCCCCGGCGAACTCGAACCGCAGTGCAGCTGCCCCGACTTCGGGCACCCGTGCAAGCACGCGGCCGCCCTCTGCTATCAGACGGCCCGTCTGCTGGACCAGGACCCGTTCGTCCTGTTCCTGCTGCGCGGCCGGGGCGAGCGCGAACTGCTCGACGCCCTTTCCCGGCGCAACGCCACCCGAGCCGCCCGTGCCGCCCAGGAGCGGGAACCGGCCCAGCCCGCCGGCGTCCCGGCCCGTGACGTTCTCGCGCGACGCGTGCTGCCGCCCCTGCCCGCTCCGCTGCCGCCGCCCGCGCACCCCGAGCAGCCGCCGGCCTACCCGGGCGCGCCGGGCGGCCCGGACGCGTTCGCGCTGGACCAGCTGGCCACGGACGCGGCGGCCCGCGCGTACACACTGCTCACCTCGGGCCGTGATCCCGTCGCGGAACTGACGCTCTGGCAGGACGCGGTGCGCGTCGCCGCGGCCCGTCCCGGGTCGGGGCTCACGGCCGCGACCCGCGCCCTGTACTCCTCGCTCGCCTTCGCGACCGGCCGTACCCCGATCGAGCTGGCCCGTGCGGTCGCCGCCTGGCGGCAGGGCGGCTTCGAGGCGCTCGGCGTGCTCGAAGAGCCCTGGGACCCCCCGGCGGGACGGTTCGACCGGGCCCGGCCGCTGCTCATGGCCGCCGACTTCCCGGCGTTCCGGCCGTGGCGCAACCACCTCACCCACCCGAGCGGCCACGCGCAGCTCCGCCTCGGCCGCAACGGCCTGTGGTACGCCTACGAGTCCGAGCCGGGCCGTGACGACTGGTGGCCCAGGGGCACCCCGGACCTCGACCCCGTCGGCGCACTGACGGGGCTCGGCGCACCGGAGGAGTTCTGACACCCGTCGCGTTCCCGTGACGCCCATCGGGCTGTCGCGGCAGTCGCCGTGACTCCGGCCCGGGTCCCGCCCCAACCAGCCTCCGGTGCGGGCGGGTTGGGAGCGCGGATGCCCGGGGTCACCCGCGCGGACCCCGGAGGGCGGCGGTCGACCCGGTGAGAATCCTCGGGTCGCCGACCGCTTCGTCGTCCTGCGCCGAGGCCGGGTCACCGCGTCCGGTTCGACGGCCGGGGTTCTGGGCAGATCTCAGGTCGACCACACCAGGCGCCTGGTCGCCGCCCTGCCCGTCCCCGACCCGGCAGAGCCGCCTCCGGCACCTGGCCACCGACGATCCCGAGACCCCGACACCCCCCCGCCAACCCCGAGACCTCCGCCGCGGTGAGCCCACGATGAGACACGCACGCCGATGGGCCGACGCCCTCGCCCGATGGACCCCGGGCCTGCTGGCGGTCGGCTGCCTGCTGTCCGGATGCCCGCTGCCCGGGCCGGCGCTCCACCAGGAGCAGCCGGAACCGGCCCCGGAGCCGTGCGGTCGGCCCCCCTCCGGCCATCCGGAATCGTGCGCCGCGCACATTCCGCCGACGGACGTGGAGCGGGAGCTGTGGTCCGCCCTGAGCCTCGGTCCCCCGCCGGCGCGTGGGTGAAGCCGGCCGGGAGAGACCTTCACGGGGCTATCACATGCGAGGACGGCTTGCACAGGGCCCGCGCCCCAAGGACGTGAGAATCGGCGAGATGTGAGAACGTGCAGGGCGTGAGTGAGACGAAGACCCCTGCCCTGCAATACCGCCTCGACGGCCCGGAAGACGCCCCGGTCCTCATACTCGGACCCTCGCTCGGCACCACCTGGCACATGTGGGACAGGCAGATCCCCGAGCTCGCGAAGAGTTGGCGGATCTTCCGCTTCGATCTGCCGGGACACGGCGGAGCGCCCGCCTATCCGGCCGGCTCGGTCTCCGAACTCGCCGGGCGGCTGCTGGCCACGCTCGACGGGCTGGGCATCCAGCACTTCGGCTACGCGGGCTGCGCCTTCGGCGGGGCCATCGGCCTCGAACTGGCGCTCCGCTGCCCGGAGCGCGTGGCTTCCCTCGCGCTGATCGCCGCCTCGCCCCGCTTCGGCACGGCCGACGAGTTCCGGCAGCGAGGAGTGATCGTGAGGTCGAACGGCCTCGACCCGATCGCCCGTACCTCGCCCGAACGCTGGTTCACGAGTGGCTTCGCGGCGGCCCAGCCCGCGATCACCGAGTGGGCCGTGCAGATGGTGCGCACCACCGATCCCGGCTGCTACATCGCGGCCTGCGAGGCGCTCGCCGCCTTCGACGTGCGGGACGAACTGGGCCTCGTGGGAGTGCCGACCCTCGTGCTGGCCGGCTCCGACGACCAGGTCACCGGTCCCGCGGAGGCGCGCACCCTGGTCGCCGGGATACCGGACGCCCGCCTCGCGGTCGTCCCCGGTGCCTCGCACCTGGTTCCCGTGGAACAGCCCGCCGCCGTGACGGATCTGCTCGTACGGCACTTCGCCGGCGCCTGGCTGCCCGCCTTCGACTCGGCCACCGGGCAGATGGCGGTCCAGGTCCCGCAGGCGTACCCCGTGCAGGCGCCGTCGCCTGTGGTGCCCTTCGCCGAGATCGCCCCGGCGCCCGTGGCGCCCGAGCTCGGGGGGCGTCAGGATCCGTACGACATCGGGATCAAGGTGCGCCGCGAGGTGCTGGGGGACGCGCACGTCGACGGGGTGCTCTCGTCGGCGGACGACTTCTCCGGGGACTTCCAGGAGCTCGTCACCCGCTACGCCTGGGGCGAGGTCTGGGACCGGCCCGGACTCGACCGGCGTTCGCGCAGCTGTGTGACGCTGACCGCGCTGGTCGCGGGCGGCCATCTCGACGAGCTCGCCGTCCACACTCGTGCCGCCCTGCGCAACGGTCTCACCCCGGTGGAGATCAAGGAGGTGCTGCTCCAGACGGCCGTCTACTGCGGTGTGCCGGCCGCGAACAGCGCCTTCCGGGTGGCGCAGAAGATCATCCACGAGGAGACGACCCCCCAGGAGTGAGCGAGCGCGGCTCCGCCCGCCCACTCCCGCGGTGGGCGGGCGGAGCCGTCCGCAGAAGTGACCTCCGGGGCGGGCGCGGGGGCAGGATGTACCCATGAAGCTCACGAAGAAGTCGCACGCCTGCGTCCGTCTGGAGAAGGACGGGCGGACGCTCGTCATCGATCCCGGGGGTTTCAGCGAGGAGGACGCGGCTCTGGGCGCCGACGTCATCCTCGTGACGCACGAGCACCCCGACCACTTCGACGAGGAACGGCTGCGCACGGCCATGGAGGCCGACCCGGCGGCCGAGATCTGGACCCTGCGGTCGGTGGCGGAGAAGATCTCCGCGGCCTTCCCCGGCCGGGTGCACACCGTCGGTCACGGCGACACCTTCACCGCCGCCGGGTTCGACGTCCAGGTGCACGGCGAACTGCACGCGGTGATCCATCCGGACATCCCGCGCATCACGAACGTCGGCTACCTCGTCGACGAAGGCCGCGTCTTCCACCCCGGGGACGCCCTCACCGTCCCCGGTCGTCCGGTCGAGACGCTGATGCTCCCCGTGATGGCCCCGTGGAACAAGATCTCCGAGGTCATCGAGTACGTCCGCGAGGTCGCGCCGCAGCGCGCGTACGACATCCACGACGCCCTGCTCACCGACCTCGCCCGGCCGATCTACGACCGCCAGATCGGTGCCCTCGGCGGTTCGGAGCATCTGAGGCTGACGCCGGGAGCGTCGGCGGAGGTCTGAGCCGGCCGCGCGGGGCCCCGGGGGCCCGCGTCCCGTCCCGGTGGCGCGGACGGGCGGCACGGGGTGTCCGGGGCGGACCCGTTGTCGTACCCGCCCGGTAGGTTGTGAGGCATGCGTATCGCGACCTGGAACGTGAACTCGATCACCGCCCGCCTCCCGAGGCTGCTGGCCTGGCTGGAGAGCAGCGGCACGGACGTGCTGTGCCTCCAGGAGGCCAAGGTCGCCGCGGAACAGTTCCCCTCCGAGCAGTTGCGGGAGCTGGGGTACGAGGCGGCCGTGCACGCCACGGGACGGTGGAACGGCGTGGCGGTGATCTCCCGGGTCGGCCTGGAGGACGTGGTCAAGGGCCTGCCCGGCGGCCCTCAGTACGACGGTGCGGAGGAGCCCCGGGCCGTGTCCGCTACATGCGGCCCGGTCCGTGTGTGGTCGGTGTACGTACCGAACGGCCGCGAGGTGGACCACGCCCACTACACGTACAAGCTGGAGTGGTTCGAGGCCCTGCGAGCGGCGGTGGCGGGCGACGCGGCGGGCAGCCGCCCGTTCGCGGTGATGGGCGACTACAACGTGGCGCCCACGGACGACGACGTGTACGACGTGGCGGCGTTCGAGGGCCTGACCCATGTCACGCCGGCCGAGCGTGCCGCGCTGGCGGCCCTGCGCGAGACGGGTCTGACGGACGTGGTCCCGCGTCCCCTCAAGTACGACCGCCCGTACACGTACTGGGACTACCGCCAGCTCTGCTTCCCGAAGAACCGCGGCATGCGCATCGACCTGGTCTACGGCAACGAAGCGTTCGCGGCGGCGGCCAAGGACGCGTACGTCGACCGTGAGGAGCGCAAGGGCAAGGGTGCCTCGGACCACGCACCGGTCGTGGTGGACCTGGACGTCTAGGACGTCCGCCCGGGCAACTGGGCGGCCTCGGCACCCCTGATGCCGCGACGGGCACGTAGCGCCTGTCGCGGCACAGGCATTCGACGGCGCGATCGCGGGCATCCTCTCCCCACGGACGGCTCGGGAAGCCGGTGGGGATCCCGGGTATCTTCGAGCACCATGATTCGCCTTGTTTGCCCGATTCCGTGATGAAATGCCGCTAGCTGTGTTGTGTTCACGTGACGGGACATGGAGCTTCGACGATCGCACCCCACGGAGAGGCCGGTCATGAACATCCCCTTCTTGGACAAGCTGCTCAAGCGGCATCCGGTGCGGCGGGACCGGCCCCTCGCCAAGGCCTTCGAGGACGATCCGGTGGGTGTGGCCGAGCTGCTCTCGGAGTGCGAACTGCTGCGCTCCCAGGCCGCGGCCGTGGGTCTCGAACTGGACGACACCCCTGACTCGTTGGTGGCGCTCGACCAGCTCCTGCCGCTGTGGCGCGACGACCCCGAGGCGCTGCCGTGGCTCGGCAACGACGCAGGCCTCTATCTCGGGACCGTCGTGGTGCGCACGGTGCCCGGTGCCTCCTGGCATGTCTGGCCCGGCGGCAGTCCGGCCGTCCGGCTCCCCTCGGGCCGTGAGATCCCGGTCGTCGAGGCGGGCCTCGACTGGGCCGTGCAGGGCGTCCCCGAGCTGTCCCAGATGTACGCCGAGGCCACGGAGGCCTGACCGAAGCGCCCGAAGGGGCGTCCCCATGATCGCCCGGAGCGTCGTGATCCGCTCTTCGTCCGGCCGCAAATACGGCTAATGCCCTGACGTGCGTGTCGCCCCATAAGTGACGATTTGCGCCGATAGTTTGCGGTGGCCGACGCGGCCGGAAGCGATCGGCACCGGCATGGCCGTCGATCCGCCGATCGACCTGTACGACGACACCACGCACTTCGGGGAGCCGCATGTTCCGCAGGACGACGACCTCGCCTTCGGTACGGGAGGGGTGGTCGATCACCGGCCCGTCGGACAGATCCCCGACCGTCCGGTGAGGCGGACTTCCCCGGGCCCGGGAGGCCGGGCCCGGCGATCCTCGACTACGATTTGCCGTTCATCCCCGTGGTGACGGTGACCTCGCCGATCCGCATCGGGATGTGTGTGCCGCTCTCCCGGTCCGCCCCCCGGGCGTACGGGCGGGTGCGGCACAGTCCCGAGACCGAGGCCGTGGGCATGGCTCCGGCCGAACCAGGGACGCTGCTGCCGGGTGGGGCACCCCACACAGCCTCGACGCTGTAGGGGGCAGCAGCTCACAGGGCCAGGCCCGACCGGCGCCAGCCGGAGATCACTGCTCGCGCAGGGGTACCGACACGTACGACGGGTCGTGCTCCGGCGAGGAGAAGGTCAGCTGCGCGCCGGACGGGTTGTGCTCGATGTACAGCGGGTCGACCGTGTCGACGACCACGGCCAGGTGATGCCCGGCCGGCACGTCGTAGGCCGTGGAGAACAGGTCCAGGTCCACCCCGAACGGCTCGCCGGGCGTCCGGCCGTGGAAGGTGTACGGCGCGTTGCTGATCAGCTTGCCGATGCCGAGCGGGCCCACGTCGTAGAGATAGGCGATGAACGTGCCGCTCTCCTTGGTGCCGGTGACCGTGGTGTGGAGTCTGACGGTGCCCCGCACGCGCTGGGGGTTCGCGTACGTCTCCGAGCGCCACACCGCGGCCCAGTAGCGCGGCAGCAGCGGGATCGAGGCCATCGGCGGGATCCGGGTGAGCTGGTCGAGGATGCTGGACAGGAAGATGACCCCGCCGTCCGCGCCCGAGTCGACGTTCGTGTGGATCCTGGTGGTGCCCTCCAGGGCGATCTTCCGGGTGGTCGCGCCGACCGACTTCCAGTCCGGGTAGCCCTCGTAACCGCCCGTGGAGCGGGACTTGAGCTGCACCGGCTGTTCCCGGTCGATGCCGTTGTCCTTGCCCGCCAGATAGTGGTCGAACCAGCGGCCGGTGTCGGTCCACACGTCGTTGGGGAGCCCGAACAGGCCCGTGATCTCGGCGGTCGCGTGGTCGCCCGGGCGGAACTCCAGCCGCTTGGGCCCGGTCAGCTCGTCGTAGAACTTCGCGTACTGGTTGGCCGAGAAGATCGTGTCGCCCCAGGTGTTGGCCATGAAGACGGCGGGGCGGTTCTTGTCGAGCTGATCGAGGTAGGTCTCGGGTGAACGTTTCTTCCCCCAGTCGATCAGATCCTGTTCCTTCGACAGATTCGAGGCGAAGAAGTCCTTGAAGACCTGCTGGGTCTCGGCGCTGGGGCGCCCCGTGATGTGCCCGACGCCGTCCAGCAGGGCGGCCGCCTGGACGTGTTCGGTGCGTCCGGAGTAGATCGACGTGGTCAGATCCGCCCAGCCGCTCAGGGCCGCGACCGCCTTGATGCGCTTGTCGTGCGCGGCGGCCAGCAGACTGATCCCGGCGCCGTACGAGACGCCCGCCACGCCCACCTTCTTGGCGTCGGCCGGGGTGTTGGCGAGCGCCCAGTCGATCACCTTCGACACGTCGGCGGTGTCCTGGGGGCCGGCGACGTCGATCTCCCCGCCCGACTGCCAGAAGCCGCGGACGTTGTAACTGACGACGACATAGCCGGAGTTCGCGAGCTTCTGAGCCTGCGCGAGGTACTCGACCTGCGGCAGGCCCCAGCTCGTGGGCAGCACGATGAGCGGATAGGAGCGGGTGTCGTCCGCTCCCGCGGGGGTGACGACGTTGGCCTTGAGGGTCGTGCCGCCGTCACCGGAGATGTCCACGAAGCGGATGCCGCCCGAGCCGCCGGCGGCCAGGGCGGCGGGCGCGAGGCCCAGGCCCGCGGCGGCGATCAGGGTGGCGGAGAGGGCGCCGACGGCGGATGTGCGCAGGGGGTTGCGACCGTTTCCCAACGGGTCACTCCTCACTTGGTCAGTGCAAGGTGACCCGACGGTAACCGCGGCGGCTTACTCGAAGTAACCCGTCGGTAAGTTACGTGCGAGTAACGATTGTTGAAGTGTTCATTGCCGACCCGTGTGATCGGGGGGCCGTCAGGTACGGCGACGGGCCCTCGGTGTGGCCGACTTCGCCGCGGCCTCCCCGTCCTGACCGGTCTCCGACTCCGGGTCCGGTGCCGGTTCCAGGGCGGGCGGCGTCGGCAGCGGGGCCTGGGCGGCGCGGGTGACGTCCGCGACGACCTCGACGACATCGGGGCCGTACGCCTGGGAGTTCACGACCTTCAGCAGCAGGACGAAGCTGTTGCCGCCGTGCTTGCGGGCCAGGCGCGCGTGGTTGCGGGCGAGATAGCGGGTGGCCGCCTGGTTGGTGATCGCGCGCTGCCCGCAGAAGAGGAAGACCGGTCTCACGTCACGGCTCTGGCCCGCGGTGAGCCGGGCCAGGATCACGTACTCCGCCTGGCCCGAATCCAGACGGTAGCGCTCGCTGCCTATCTGGAAGGCGCCCCGGTCGGGTCCGCGTCCCGAGTCGGTGTTGACCTGCACACCGGGCAGCAGCGACTGAAGGTGCGCGGCCATGCGCCGGTTCGAGGCCGGCCCGCCCACGCAGAACTCCGTGCGTTCGCCGAATCCCTGCTGGGTCGCGTCGTGCGCGATGACCTGGGCGTGCGCGCCGCAGTCCTTGATCAGCGCGGACAGTTCGAGGAGCGCGAAGACGTCGTGCCGCATCACCGTGAGCTCGGGGCCGCCCGCCTCGCGGTTCACCACAAGGAGTGACTCGGCGTTGTCGGGCAGCCCGAAGAACGCCTGCTTGCGGCGGAGCTTGCGCTTCCACAGGTAGGTGCGGGCGAGCCAGCCGAGCGCGGCACTGAGGCCGGCGGCCAGGACACCGAGGACGATGTTGCGCACGTCGTCATTCATGTGCGCGCATGCTAGCGGTCCCACGGAACCGTGTTCGAGGGGGCCTGACGCGGTGGTGGCGGTGAAGTTACGCTGCGCGGACGACTGTTGACTGGAGGTATTGATGCGACGTCCTCTTGCGCGGAATCTGACGGTCCTGGCGGTTTCGGCCGCGACGGCATTAGTGGGCGCGGCGGCGCCGCCCGGGGCACCGGCGGCGGCCACGGCCGCGAGAACGCCCACGGCGAAGGTGCCCGTCGCGGTCGGGTACGGAGGCGCCGTCGCGAGTGTCGACGCGGACGCTTCGGCCGCGGGCATCGAGGTGCTGAGGAAGGGCGGCAACGCGGTCGACGCGGCCGTCGCCACGGCGGCGGCCCTGGGCGTCACCGAGCCCTACTCGTCCGGCATCGGCGGAGGCGGCTACTTCGTCTACTACGACGCCAAGTCCCGTACGGTGCACACGATCGACGGGCGGGAGACGGCCCCCCTGACCGCCGACTCGGGGCTGTTCCTGGAGAACGGCAAGCCGCTCGCCTTCGCGGACGCCGTCACCAGCGGACTCAGCGTGGGCACCCCGGGCACGCCGGCGACCTGGCAGAGCGCCCTGGACTCCTGGGGCAGCAGGAGCCTCGGCACCGTCCTGAAGCCGGCCGAGCGGATCGCCCGTTCAGGGTTCACCGTCGACGCGACGTTCCGCGCGCAGACCGAGCTGAACCAGGCCCGCTTCTCGAACTTCCCCGACACCGCGAAGCTGTTCCTGCCCGGTGGCTCGCTGCCGGTCGTGGGGTCGACCTTCAAGAACCCCGATCTGGCGCGCACGTACGAGGAGTTGGGACGCAAGGGTACGCGGGCCGTCTACGCCGGCGAGCTGGGCCGGGAGATCGTCGACACGGTCGACAAGCCGCCCGTGGACCCGGCTTCCGGCTACAACGCCCGGCCGGGCCAACTGTCCTTGAGGGATCTCGCGGCCTACGGGGCCAAGCAGCAGGCGCCGACGAGGACGTCGTACCGCGGTCTGAACGTGTACTCGATCGCTCCCTCCTCCTCCGGTGGCACGACCGTCGGTGAAGCGCTCAACATCCTTGAGCGAACTGACCTCTCGAAGGCGAGCGAGACGCAGTACCTGCACCACTACATCGAGGCGAGCAGGATCGCCTTCGCGGACCGGGGCCGCTGGGTGGGCGACCCGGCCTTCGAGGACGTGCCGACCAAGGGCCTGCTCTCGCAGCGGTACGCGGACGGTCGGGCCTGCCTCATCAAGGACGACGCGGTGCTGACGAGCCCGCTGGCACCCGGTGACCCGAGCCGTCCCGCCGCCTGCGGTGCCACCGGAACGGCCGCCCCGACCACGTACGAGGGCGAGAACACGACCCATCTGACGGTGGCCGACAAGTGGGGCGACGTCGTCGCCTACACGCTGACCATCGAGCAGACCGGCGGCAGCGGGATCACCGTCCCGGGGCGCGGCTTCCTCCTCAACAACGAACTGACGGACTTCTCCTTCGCGCCGGCCAGCCCGGCCGTGCACGACCCCAATCTGCCGGGTCCCGGCAAGCGCCCGCGCTCGTCGATCTCGCCGACCATCGTCCTCGACCGGCACGACAGGCCCGTGGTTGCGCTCGGTTCGCCCGGCGGTGCGAGCATCATCACCACCGTTCTCCAGACCCTGACCGAGTTCGTCGACCGCGGCCTCCCGCTGGTCGACGCGATCGCCGCGCCTCGCGCAAGCCAACGCAACGCGGCCCAGACCGAGCTCGAACCGGGCCTGTACGACAGCCCGTTGCGGGCGCAGCTCGAAGCCATCGGCCACTCCTTCAAGCCGAACCCGGAGATCGGCGCGGCCACGGGCGTCCAGCGTCTGCCGAACGGCACCTGGCTGGCCGCGGCGGAGAAGGTGCGGCGGGGCGGAGGCTCGGCCATGGTGGTGCGACCCGCGCCTTAGGCCGCGGACCCACGCCTCAGGCCGCGTCCGCGGGGCGTATCAGCGGGCCGTATCAGCGGGTTGTGTCCCGCAGGTCGTGTCTCGCGGGTTGTGTCTCGTGGGTCGTGGGTCGGGACCGCCGCACCTCGGCGGCCCCGACCCACGGTCCGCCGCGTCGGGCGGTGGGGGGTGGCGGTCGTGCCGTGGAGCGGGACCGTCGAGGTGCCCTGCGGCCCCGACGCCCGGGAGGTCAGCGCGCCGTCAGGATGCGCGGACCCGAGTTCGTGATGGCCACGGTGTGCTCGGCGTGGGCCGCCCGGGAGCCGTCGTTCGTACGCAGCGTCCAGCCGTCGGGAGCCGGGTGGTAGTCGTCCGTGCCGCCGCCGATGAGCATCGGCTCGATGGCGAGGACCATGCCGTGCCGCAGCGGCATTCCCCGCCCGGGCCGGCCCTCGTTCGGGACGCCTGGGTCCTCGTGCATGCGGCGCCCGATGCCGTGGCCGCCGAACCCGTCCGGGATCCCGTATCCGGCCGTGCGGCACACCGTGCCGATGGCGTGCGCGATGTCCCCGATGCGGTTGCCCACGACGGCCGCCTCGATCCCCGCGGCCAGGGCCCGCTCCGCGGTCTCCACGAGCCGCGCGTCGGCGGGGCGCGGCCTGCCCACGATGAAGCTGATCGCCGAGTCCCCGACCCAGCCGCCGAGCTCGGCGCCGAAGTCGATGGAGACCAGGTCGCCGTCGCTCAGCCGGTAGCCCGTCGGGATGCCGTGCACGATCGCCTCGTTCACCGACGCGCAGACGACCGCGGGGAAGGGCGTGGGCGCGAAGGAGGGGTGATAGCCGAGGAAGGGCGACGTCGCGCCCGCGTCCCGCAGCACCTGGTGCGCGATCTCGTCCAGCTCCAGCAGGGAGACGCCCACGTCGGCCGCCTCGCGCACGGCCGTGAGCGCGCTGCCCACGACCTGGCCGGCCGCGTACATCTCGTCGATCGATGTGTCGGTCTTCAGTTCCACCATGCCAATTACTATACCGGTATTAGAATGGTGTCATGGTGCGAACCCCCCTGACCCCCGAAGAGCGCGAACGCGGCGAGCGGCTCGGGCAACTGCTGCGCGTGGCCCGCGGCGGCCGCAGCATGGCGGACGTCGCCGGGGTGGCCGGGATCTCCGCGGAGACCCTGCGCAAGATCGAGACCGGGCGGGCGCCCACACCGGCCTTCTTCACGGTCGCGGCGCTCGCACGTGCCCTCGGGCTCTCGATGGACGAGATCGTCGTGAGGTGCGCGCTGGTGCCGGTGGCCTGAAGGGCGTACGCGCCCCCGCTCGGCCCATGGGTGACCCGGGGGCGGCTCGTCGGTCGGCCGATCCGCCGATCGATCCGCTGACCAGTCCGCCGGCCGATGTGTCGACGAGGCGGGCGGTTCGGCCGGCCGACCGGTGCTGAGAAATTGTTGAATTCATTGACCGTTCCCTTGTCGTCTACGCGCGTAGTCACTAGCCTCCGGCCATGTCGAACACCAACGCCCGCTCCGGCGTGGCGACTTCGGGTCAGCCGGCGCTCGGCGAGGCGCGGTCCTCCGCTCCGGCGGAACCCGTCCCGGGCGCTCGCCCGCTCACCCGCACGTTCGGGCGCGGACGCCGTGCGCGTACCGTCGTACGGCTCGTCTGCACCGATCTCGACGGGACCCTGCTCGACTCGGCAGGCGCCATCCGCGCACGCACCCTGAGCACGCTCGCCGAGGCGGGACGGGCGGAGGTCGCCGTGGTGGGGGTGACCGGACGGCCCGTCCGCGACACCCTGGACCTGGCCCGGCGCTACGGCCTCACCGGTCCGGTGGTGTGCAGCAACGGCGCGGTGACCGTGGACGCCGCCTCCGGGCGGCTGCTGGACTGCCGCGGATTCGGCCCCGGCGGCGCGGAGCGCGTCCTGCGCGCGATCCGTGACGCGGTGCCCGGGGTCGCGCTGGGGGTCGACTCGGTGTCCGGGCTCCGTCTGGAGACGGCGTTCGTGCGGCTGGTGCCGAACGACTGGCGCCGTACGGTGCTGGAGGGTGTGTCGGCGCCGGGGAGCGCGGACCCGGTGGTCAAGATCCTCGCCGCCCATCCGATGCTCCTCGTCGACGAACTGGCCGCGCTGATCGGCTCGGTCGTCGACGACCGGGCGGTGATCACGAGGTCCACCGGTGACTTCCTCGAACTGTCCGCGCCCGGCGTGGACAAGGGGGAGGCGCTGCGGTCGCTCGCCGAGCGGAACGGCCTTCCGCTGGAACACACCGCGGCGGTCGGCGACATGCCCAACGACATCCCGATGCTGCGTGCCGCCGGGCTGGCCGCCGCCGTCGCCAACGCTCACGAGGACACCCTCCGGGCCGCCGACATCGTGCTGCCCAGCAACGACGACGAGGGGGTCGCCGCCCTCATCCGGCTCGTGCTGCCCCGCGCGTCTGCGGTGGAGGCCTGCCGCATCTGAGGGCGCGGCGGTGGCGGCCGTGGTGGCCCGAGGGTCCGGATGCGGGCCCGAGGGCGTGTCCAGGCGTGCGCCCCGGGCTGCGTCCGGGCGTGCGCCCCCTGCTGTGCGGGCGTGCCGGTGTGCGCCCGCGCGGCGCTTCGACGCGCCCCCTCGGTGCACGTCGGGGAGGCCGTGCCGAAAACTCCCCGTAGTCGATCCGTAACACGACTGGTGTTTCGTGTCGGGTCGAAGTGCTCACGTCGGGCGGGGAGTTGGGTAATGGACGTAGGACAACTCCCGGTACAGGTGCTGGAGTTCGCGCGGTACCTGAACGGGCTGGTGGGGCGGCTCGACCGGGGCGGCTGGTACGGAGTCTTCTGGCACCGCGACCCTGAAGGGATGCGGGCCTGCCTCGAAGGCCGCGAGATGCCACCGTGGGACGTCGTGGAGGCGCTCCTCCAGGACGTCCTCACGCAGTACGGGGAGCGTGCCGCCGCCCAGGAGACGGTACGGGCCCGGGCGCTGTACGAGGCGTCGCTGGCGGCGTACGACGTCCGTCCCGGCGGCCGGGAGGCCCTCGGCGACCGTCTGGACGTCATGCTCCGCGAACAGCGGTACGCCGCCGAACGCCGGGCCGAACTGGACGGGCGGATCGCGGCGTCGGCCTCCCGCGCGGAGGCCGAGGCGATCGGAGTGGACCTCGCCTGGGCCGAGGACGACCACGAACGGGCCGTCGCCCGCTGCGCCGAACTGCGCCACCGCATGGACGACGTCGACCGCCGGCTCCGTCACGCCCGTGCGCAGGGCGCGCCGAACGTCCCGCCCGCGGCGGCGGGGAACGGCGCGTGGCCGCGGCAGCCGGAGAACTGGGCCGACGCGTCGCAGGAGCACCCGGCCGGGCACCACCCGGCGGACGGGAGCCGACCTGGCCGGGACCTGGCGGCGGGCGGCGGGTCCGGCGGCGGAGGTGCCCCGCGGGGCGAGGGGGACCTGTCCGGTGGCGACGGTGTCTCCTGGGGCGTGGGGGACGCGTCCGGAGGGGGAGGGATCACGCGTGGCGCGGGGAACCCGTCCGGGGGTGGAGGTGTCCTGCGGGGTGTGGGGGACGTGCCCGGAGGTGGCGGTGGCCCGTGGGGCCGGGAGGCGGGTGTGCCCGACGCGAACTCCGGTGTGCGTTCCGGCGCGCACGCCGGCGTGCACGGCGCCGGAGCCGAGTGGGCCGGTCATGATTCCGGGCTCGGTTCCGGCGTGGAGCCGGGTGGCGGCTCGCGTGCGACGGCCGCCGATCCGGCGACCGGGCCCCGGCCGCCGTCGACGGACCAGGTGCCGAGCGGCCACGATCACCCCGGCCCCCGCCCCACGGGCATGGTGACGGGCGGCGCCGCACAGCCCATGGCCCGGCCCGCGCCCCACGCACCGACCCGCGACCCGCGACCGGACCACCCGCCGACGGCCCCCCTTCCGACGGTCAGCCCGACGGCGGGCGCCCTGCCGGGCGGCGCGCGGGCAGGGGGCCCGGCCGCCGCGCCCGCCCCGGCGTACGACGGGACCCCGCCCGAGGCTCACCTGTCGCCGCCCCAGGCGAAGCGGTCCAAGCGGCGTCGGCGCGGGGGCGCGCGGTTCGCCGGCATGGTGGAGACGGACGTGGCACCCGTGGCCGTACCGCAGCCCGCTCCCGTGCTGCCCGCGGCACCCGCGCCGGGCAGGCGCACGCCCCGTGGCGCGCGTTTCGCGGGAGCGGCCGAGGAACCCGTGAGCCCGCGCCCGACGGCCGTGCCGGAGCCGTTGGACGCGGACGCGCGCCGACTCACCGCGGGGACCGTCGCGTCGCTCACGCGGCTGCGGAGCGAGGGCCGCAGCGGCGAGGCGCACGCCCTGCTCGTCGAAGCGGCGTACTGGCCCCCCGCCCGCTTCCCCCTGCTCGCCGCCGAACTGCACCGCGCCGGGCTCGACGCCGACTGGGCCACCCTGCTCTGGGAGGCGGCCTCGCTGCCCGCCGGCCGTCTCGTCGCCGCGGCCGACGCGCTCACCGCCGCCGGCCGCACCGGCGACGGCCACCAGATGCTGCGCCAGGGCGCCGTCAGGCCCGCGCCCGAGATCGGCGCCGCGGTGCTCGGCCTCGCCGACGAGGGCCGCGGACGCGAGATCAGCGCTCTCCTCGACGCGTACGTCCGCGTGCGTACTCCGGAGGAGGCGGCCCGTAGCGTCGAGGTGGACCCGGAGCGCCTCGTACCTCTCCTTCTCCGGGCGGCCCGGGGCGTGTCAGAGGAATGCCAGTGGGACCTGGTCCACGCCCTGCGCGTCGCCGGGTTCACGACCTGACGGCGGCGCGGTGCGGGGGCGTACCGCAGGGCGGCGGTGATGCCGCCGGTCTCCGCACCGGAGCCCCTGCCCGCCCGCCCGGGATGCCTCTCCCGGCCGCGTCCGGGCTCCCTCGTGCGCCCGCGTGCGCGGGCGCACGCGCGCCCCCCGGTCGGCCGTACCTCCGGCTCCACCGGCCACGTCACTCACCCGTGAGGGTCAGAAACGTGATCGACTCAGCGGGTTAACGACGATGGTCTTGGCAAGGCTGTCCGGGGGGCTTACTTTCGAGCCTCTACAGCCTTTGTCTACGGGCGTAGAGGCTCTCTGACGTCCCGTCGAAGGAGCAGCTCATGGGCAACGTCGTACGTGCCGCCCTGGTCCAGGCCACCTGGACCGGCGACACCGCATCCATGGTCGCCAAGCACGAGGAACACGCCCGTGAGGCGGCCCGGCAGGGTGCGAAGGTCATCGGGTTCCAGGAAGTCTTCAACGCCCCCTATTTCTGCCAGGTCCAGGAGCCGGAGCACTACGCCTGGGCGGAGCCGGTCCCCGAGGGGCCCACCGTCACCCGGATGCGGGAGCTCGCGCGCGAGACCGGCATGGTGATCGTCGTGCCCGTGTTCGAGGTCGAGCAGTCCGGCTTCTACTACAACACCGCGGCCGTGATCGACGCCGACGGCACCTACCTCGGCAAGTACCGCAAGCACCACATCCCGCAGGTGAAGGGCTTCTGGGAGAAGTACTACTTCAAGCCCGGCAATCTGGGCTGGCCCGTCTTCGACACGGCGGTCGGCCGGATCGGCGTCTACATCTGCTACGACCGCCACTTCCCCGAAGGCTGGCGGCAACTCGGTCTGAACGGCGCCCAGCTCGTCTACAACCCCTCCGCCACCTCCCGCGGCCTCTCCGCCCACCTCTGGCAGCTGGAACAGCCCGCGGCGGCCGTCGCCAACGAGTACTTCATCGCCGCGATCAACCGGGTCGGCCAGGAGGAGTACGGCGACAACGACTTCTACGGGACCTCGTACTTCGTCGACCCGCGCGGACAGTTCGTCGGTGACCGCGCGAGCGACAAGGGCGAGGAACTCCTCGTCCGGGACCTGGACTTCGGGCTCATCGAGGAAGTCCGCCAGCAGTGGGCGTTCTACCGCGACCGGCGCCCCGACGCCTACGAAGGGCTGGTGCAGCCATGACCGACCTGTACACCCGCCACCAGGCCGTCCTGCCCGACTGGCTCGCCGTCTACTACAAGGACCCGATCGAGATCACCCACGGCGAGGGCCGGTACGTCTGGGACGCCAAGGGCAACAAGTACCTCGACTTCTTCGGCGGCATCCTCACCACGATGACCGCGCACGCCCTGCCCGAGGTGACGAAGGCGGTCAGCGAGCAGGCCGGCCGGATCATCCACTCCTCGACGCTCTACCTCAACCGGCCGATGGTCGAACTCGCCGAGCGCGTCGCGCAGTTGTCCGGCATTCCCGACGCGCGCGTCTTCTTCACCACCTCCGGCACCGAGGCCAACGACACAGCCCTGCTGCTCGCCACCGCCCACCGCCGCAGCAACCAGATCCTCGCCATGCGCAACAGCTACCACGGCCGGTCGTTCAGCGCGGTCGGGATCACCGGCAACAAGGGCTGGTCACCCACTTCCCTGTCGCCGCTCCAGACGCTGTACGTGCACGGCGGCGTGCGCACCCGCGGCCCCTACGCCGACCTGGACGACGCTTCCTTCGTCGCGGCCTGTGTCGAGGACCTGAGGGACCTGCTCGGCCATGTCCGCCCGCCCGCCGCGCTGATCGCCGAACCCGTCCAGGGCGTCGGAGGCTTCACCGCACCGCCGGACGGCCTCTACGCGGCCTTCCGCGAGGTCCTCGACGAGCACGGCGTCCTCTGGATCTCCGACGAGGTCCAGACGGGCTGGGGCCGCACCGGCGAGCACTTCTGGGGCTGGCAGGCCCACGCCGCCTCCGGGCCGCCCGACATGCTCACCTTCGCCAAGGGCATCGGCAACGGCATGTCCATCGGCGGAGTCGTGGCCCGCGCCGAGATCATGAACAGCCTCGACTCCAACTCGATCTCGACCTTCGGCGGTTCACCGGTCACGATGGCGGCGGGGCTCGCGAACCTCACCTACCTCCTCGAACACGACCTCCAGGGCAACGCCCGGCGCGTCGGCGGTCTGCTCATCGAACGGCTCCGGGCGGTCGCCGCGCAGTTCGACGGCGTACGCGAGGTGCGCGGGCGCGGGCTGATGATCGGCATCGAGCTGGTGGTGCCCGGCACCGACCGCGCGAACCCCGAAGCGGCCGCGGCCGTACTCGAAGCGGCCCGCGAGGAAGGCCTGTTGATCGGCAAGGGCGGCGGTCACGACACCAGTGTGCTGCGCATCGCGCCGCCGCTCTCCCTGACCGTCGCGGAGGCGGAGGAGGGCGCGTCGATCCTCGAACGTGCCCTGAGGCGGGCCCAGTAACGGATGAGCGAGGGCGGGTGAGCCGAAGGGGCGGTGGTCTCGAAGGCCCGGCGCGAAAGGACCCGAGGGTCCCGCCACGCGCCGAGGTCCCGAGACCGCCCGCAGCGCCACGGAGGCGAACCGAGCCACGGACAAAGGGGAACGCCGCCATGACCACCGCCTTGGAACCCGCCCTCTCGGTACGCCAGGTCCTCGCCCTGGACCGGGTGCTCGCCGGAGAGCCGGAGGTGGTGGCCGGCGCCGGCCACCTCGACCGCTCCGTCCGCTGGGTGCACGTCGCCGAGGCGGCCGACGTGGGCGTCATGCTCAGCGGCGGCGAGATGGTCCTGACCACCGGCGTGCTGCTCGCCGGTGACCCCGACGCCCAGACCGAGTACATCCGTTCGCTGCACCGCGCCGAGGCCGCGGCCGTCGTCCTCGGACTCGGCCGGGCCTTCCCGGCGCCCCCGGACGTGATGCGCCGGGCCGCCGAACGCTGCGGGCTGCCGATGGTGGTGCTCCACCGTCCTTTCCCCTTCGCCGAGTTGACGGAGGAGGTCCAGTCCCGGCTGGTGCGGCAGAAGTTCGCGGCCGTGAGCCTCTCCGAGACCGTACGCACCGCGCTCACCGGGCTGATCACCACCGGTGCCCCGCTCCAGCGCCTGCTCGACGAGATCGCCGTGCACGCCGCCTGCCCCGTCGTCGTCACCAACCTCGCCCACCGGGTGCTCGCCACCGCCGGTGAGCGCTCCGCCGTCGACGACGTCCTGCGTGACTGGGACCGCATCGCCCGGCAGGCATGGGGGTACCACCCAGGCTGTTCAGGCACCGGGGCAGGCAGTGAGGGCGACGGATGGATCCGCGCCGAACTGGGCGGTCGGGGAGAGCGATGGGGCCGGATCGTGCTGTGCGGCCACCGGGGCGACGCGGCGACCGGGCGGCTGCTCGCCGACCGTGCCGCCGAGGCCCTGATCCTGCACCGCATGCTCGCGGGCCCCGCCCACTCCTGGGAGGAGGAGTCGGCGCAGGGCCTGCTGACCGACCTGGTGAGCGGGGTCGTACCGGCCCGCCAGCTCCTGCCGCGGGCGCGCGCCGCCGGGCTCCCGGTGAACCGCCGCACCTTCGTCCCGCTGGTCGTACGGGGCGGCGACCCGGCTCAACTCGACCGTGTGCTCCGGCTGCTGGGGCTGCCGGGGCTCGTCGCCGACCTGTCCGACGGGGCCACCGCCCTGCTGCTCAGCCTCCCGCGCGACCAGGACGCGGAGGCACTGGCCGAGCACTTCGCCGTGCGGCTGCGGCACGAGACCGGGACGCCCGCGACCGTGGCCGCCGCCGCACCCCGTACCGCCTGGGACGACGTGCCCTCCGGGCTGCGTGAGGCCCTCCATGTCGCCGAGGCCGCCGCCGGCACCCCCGCCGACGGGGACGGGCCCGCACTGGTCAGGCTGCGGGACGTCCATCTGCGCGGTCTCGTCCGGCTGCTCCGGGACGACCCGCACGTCCAGTCCTTCGCGGAACGCGAACTGGACGGCCTGCTCTGCGGCCCCGAGGCGGACCCGCGGCTGCTGCCCGTCCTGCGGACCTACCTCGCCACCGGCCGCAACAAGTCGCGCACCGCCGAGCTCCACCACGTCAGCCGGCCCGCGCTCTACCGCCGTCTGGAGGCCATACAGGCCCGGCTCGGTGTCGACCTCGACGACTTCGAACAGGCAGCCTCCGTCCACATCGCCCTGCTCGCGCACGACGCGCAACAGCGGTGAGACACGGAACCACTCGGGCGCGACACGGGAGAACACGGAGGTGACACCGTGGAACGGCACAGCACTTCGGACGTGACACGGTGCAACTCAAAGAAAGCGCCAGGACTTTCTAGTCTCCTCGCACACCGAGCGACCGGAGGTCCCGATGAGCAGAGTGATCCGCGCCGCCGTCTTCCAGACCGCATGGACCGGCGACAAGGAATCGATGATCCAGGTCCACGAGCAGGCGGCCCGCGACGCGGCCGCGCAGGGCGCCCAAGTCCTGTGCTTCCAGGAGCTGTTCTACGGACCGTACTTCTGCCAGGTGCAGGACAAGGAGTTCTACGCCTACGCCGAGCAGATCCCCGAGGGTCCCATCGTGCGGCGCTTCCAGGCGCTGGCGAAGGAACTGGGCCTCGTCCTGGTGCTGCCGATGTACGAGGAGGAACAGCCCGGAGTCCTGTACAACACGGCGGCCGTGATCGACGCCGACGGCTCCTACCTGGGCAAGTACCGCAAGACCCACATTCCCCAAGTGCCGGGATTCTGGGAGAAGTTCTACTTCCGGCCCGGGAACTCCGGCTGGCCCGTGTTCGACACGGCCGTCGGCCGGATCGGCGTCTACATCTGCTACGACCGGCACTTCCCGGAAGGCTGGCGTGCGCTCGGTCTCGCGGGTGCCGAGATCGTCTTCAACCCGTCGGCCACCTCGCGCGGACTGTCCGGCTACCTCTGGCAGCTGGAACAGCCGGCCGCGGCCGTCGCCAACGAGTACTTCGTGGGGGCGATCAACCGGGTCGGGCAGGAGGAGTACGGCGACAACGACTTCTACGGGACCTCCTACTTCGTGGACCCCGAAGCGCAGTTCGTCGGCGAGGTGGCGAGCGACAAGGAGAGCGAACTCGTCGTCCGGGACCTGGACATGGCGAGGCTCCGCGAGGTCCGCGACCGCTGGCAGTTCTACCGCGACCGCGCCCCGGGCGCGTACGGGCCGCTGACCGCGCCCTGACCCTCCCGACCGGGCACGCTCCAGTCCGCCGTGCCGCGGGTCCCGCGATCCGAGCGCGAGGCCCGCGGCACGGCACCCGGCACACGCCGTCCCGCGCACCACCCCACGGGCCCCCTCGCCGGGACGCGGTGACGGCCCCGGCCCCCGACAGCCCCGCAAGGCCCCCAGCGCACGTACGACCGGAAGGAGAGGGAGCATGAGCCGTACCGTCATCCGGGGTGGTCTCGTCATCACCGCGTCCGACGAGATCCACGCCGACGTCCTGATCGAGGACGGCCGGATCGCCGCCCTCGCCGCGACGGGCACGCCCGCGGCCCAGTCGTGGACGGCAGAGAGGGCCATCGACGCCACCGGCAAGTACGTGATCCCGGGCGGTGTCGACGCCCACACCCACATGGAGCTGCCCTTCGGCGGCACCTTCGCCTCCGACACCTTCGAGACCGGTACCCGGGCCGCCGCCTGGGGCGGTACGACCACCATCATCGACTTCGCCGTCCAGAGCGTCGGCCGTTCCCTGCGGGAGGGCCTGGACGCCTGGAACGCCAAGGCCGACGGCAACTGCGCCATCGACTACGGCTTCCACATGATCGTCTCCGATGTGAACCAGGAGACGCTCAAGGAGATGGACCTGCTCGTCGAGGAAGGGGTCACCTCCTTCAAGCAGTTCATGGCCTACCCCGGCGTCTTCTACAGCGACGACGGCCAGATCCTGCGCGCCATGCAGCGCTCCGCCGAGAACGGCGGCCTGATCATGATGCACGCCGAGAACGGCATCGCGATCGACGTGCTCGTCGAACAGGCACTGGCCCGCGGCGAGACCGACCCGCGCTTCCACGGAGAGGTGCGCAAGGCGCTCCTCGAAGCCGAGGCCACCCATCGCGCCATCAAGCTCGCCCAGGTCGCGGGCGCCCCGCTCTACGTCGTGCACGTCTCGGCGACCGAGGCCGTCGCCGAGATCACCCGAGCGCGCGACGAGGGCCTGAACGTCTTCGGCGAGACCTGCCCCCAGTACCTGTTCCTGTCGACCGACAACCTCGCGGAGCCCGACTTCGAGGGCGCCAAGTACGTGTGCAGCACGCCCCTTCGGCCCAAGGAGCACCAAGCGGCCCTGTGGCGCGGTCTGCGCACCAACGACCTCCAGGTCGTCTCGACGGACCACTGCCCGTTCTGCTTCACCGGCCAGAAGGAACTGGGCCGCGGCGACTTCTCGAAGATCCCCAACGGCCTTCCCGGCGTGGAGAACCGCATGGATCTCCTGCACCAGGCCGTCGTCGACGGGCACATCTCCCGGCGCCGCTGGATCGAGATCGCGTGCGCCACGCCGGCCCGGATGTTCGGCCTGTACCCCAAGAAGGGAACCATCGCCCCCGGTGCCGACGCCGACGTCGTCATCTACGACCCGCACGCCGAGCAGACGCTGTCGGCCGAGACCCACCACATGAACGTCGACTACTCGGCGTACGAGGGCAGGCGCGTCACCGGACGGGTCGAGACCGTGCTGTCGCGCGGCGAGATGGTCATCACCGACCGGGAGTTCACCGGACGCGCGGGCCACGGTGTCTACACCCCCCGTTCCACCTGTCAGTACCTTCTCTGAGCGACCAGGAGTGGCGCCATGGACTTCGGACTCGTCCTTCAGACAGACCCCCCGGCCTCCCGTGTCATCGACCTGATGAAGCGGGCCGAGGCCAACGGCTTCACGTACGGCTGGACCTTCGACTCGGCCGTGCTGTGGCAGGAACCGTTCGTGATCTACAGTCAGATCCTGGCCAATACGGAGAAGTTGACGGTCGGCCCGATGGTCACCAACCCGGGCACCCGCACCTGGGAGGTCACCGCCTCCACCTTCGCGACCCTCAACGACATGTACGGCAACCGCACGGTGTGCGGGATCGGGCGCGGCGACTCGGCGATGCGCGTCGCCGGACGCAAGCCCAACACGCTCGCCCGGATCAGCGGCGCGATGAAGGTCATCCGCGCGCTCGGCCGGGGCGAGGAGGCCGACCTCGGCGGCACCGTGGTCAAGTTCCCCTGGGTCAGGCCGGGTGCCGAACTGCCGGTCTGGATGGCCGCGTACGGTCCGAAGGCGCTGAAGATGACGGGGGAGGAGGCCGACGGCTTCATCCTCCAGCTCGCGGACCTCTATCTCACCGAGTACATGGTCAAGGCCGTGAAGGACGCGGCGGCCGGGGCCGGGCGCGATCCCGCCGAGGTGAAGATCTGCGTGGCCGCGCCCGCGTACATCACCGAGGACGACTCGCCCGAGGCGCTCGCCCACGCACGCGATCAGTGCCGCTGGTTCGGCGGCATGGTCGGCAACCACGTCGCCGACCTGGTCTCCAAGTACGGCGAGCACTCGGCGGCCGTACCCGACGAACTCACGGACTACATCAAGGCCCGTGAGGGCTACGACTACTCCCACCACGGACGGACCGACAACCCCGACACCGCGTTCGTGCCCGACGAGATCGTCGAACGGTTCTGTCTGATCGGCCCCGCCGAGCGGCACATCGAGAAGCTGAACGCTCTGCGCGCGCTGGGCGTCGACCAGTTCGCGCTCTACGACATGCACGATGCCCAGGAGGCCACGATCGACGCGTACGGAACGCGGGTCATCCCCGGCGTCAACGGGCGGTAGCCGAAGGCCGATCCCCTCAGTCGTCCCCTTCCCGCCGTCCCGGGAAGGGGATCAGGGCGCTCTGTGCGTACCCCCCACTCCGTCCCCCGCGCGGCCTTTCCCGTTCACTCCTCATTGATTGGCCTGCCCATGACAGAAATAGTCTCCCCGGGCGCCCCGCCCGCCGGACAAGTCACGCTCCCCGACGGCCGGGTGGAGATCGCACCCGACGCTCCCGCGCCCACCGGCCCCTACGCCAACGACGACCTGCTGCCGGTCCCGGTCGAGAAGCGCACCTGGACCACGTACAACTTCTCCGCCCTGTGGGTCGGCATGGCCCACAACACCGCTTCCTGGACGCTGGCTTCGGGCCTGATCGCCGTCGGCATGGACTGGAAGCAGGCCGTCCTCACCATCGCGCTCGCCAACCTGATCGTGCTGGTCCCGATGCTGCTCACCGGACACGCGGGCCCCAAGTACGGCATCCCCTTCCCCGTCTTCGCCCGCGCCTCCTTCGGCGTCCGTGGCGCCAACCTGCCCGCCGTCGTGCGGGCGTTGGTGGCGTGCGGCTGGTTCGGCATCCAGACCTGGATCGGCGGCGAGGCGATCTACTTCCTCGCGGGCAAGCTCTTCGGCGACAGCTGGGCGAACGCCTCCGAGATCGGCGGCCACGCGTGGACGATGTGGCTGTCGTTCGCCGTCTTCTGGGTGCTCCAGGTCGCCATCATCTACCGGGGGATGGAGACGATCCGCCGGTTCGAGAACTGGGCCGCGCCCTTCGTCCTCGTCGGCGCGGGCGTGATGCTGTGGTGGATGAGCAGCAAGGCCGGCGGCTTCGGGCCGCTGCTCGACCAGCCGTCGAAGCTCGGCTGGGGCGGGGGCTTCTGGAAGCTGTTCTGGCCCTCGCTCATGGGCATGATCGGCTTCTGGTCCACCCTGTCGCTGAACATCCCGGACTTCACCCGCTACGGCAGGAGCCAGAAGGCGCAGACGGTCGGGCAGGCCCTGGGGCTTCCGACCACCATGACGCTCTTCGCCTTCCTGTCCGTCATGGTCACCTCGGGTTCGCAGGCCGTCTACGGCAAGGCGATCTGGGACCCGGTCCAGCTGGCCGCGAAGACCGACAACGTGGTCGGCATCGTCTTCGCGCTGGTCACCGTGCTGGTCGCCACGCTGTCCGTGAACATCGCGGCGAACCTCGTCTCCCCGGCCTTCGACTTCTCCAACATCGCCCCGCGAAGGATCAACTTCCGGGCCGGCGCGCTCACCACGTGCGTCCTCGGCGTGCTGATCTTCCCGTGGAAGCTGTACTCCGACCCCCAGGGCTACATCTTCACCTGGCTGGGCCTGGTCGGCGGTCTGCTGGGGACGGTCGCCGGCATCCTCATCGCCGACTACTGGATCCTGCGCCGCACCCGGCTCGACCTCGCCGATCTCTACCGTACGGGCGGCCGGTACTGGTACGACGGCGGCTGGAACTGGCGCGCCGTGGCCGCTTTCGTCACCGGGGGTGTCCTCGCCGTCGGCGGCGCGGACTTCCATCCCCTGATCGACGGACGGCCCATCCCGGCGCTCAAGTCGCTCGCCGACTACGGATGGGCGGTCGGCCTCGGCACGTCGATGGTGCTCTACCTGGTCCTGATGCTGTCACGCGGAAAGGACGCGGCCGCGGCCTGACCGCGGCGAGCGAAGGGCGGTCAGGCCTTCTGGCCGCCCTTCAGCGTCGCCGTCGCGTCCTTTGCGGCCTTGATGGCACCCTTGTTGATCTCGTCGCTGCCGGGTGCCTTCTTGGTCTCGAAGTCGCTGCCGTTGTACGTGACGACCACCAGCGCGTTGGCCGCCCGGACGATCACCACGCCCTCACGGGTGTCCTGCTTGTCCTCCGTGCTGATATTGACCACGGAGTAGGCCTCGTCGCCGACGCCCGGCACCGCCCCGCCGCCGCTCTTGTCGGCGACGCGTTCCTTGTAGGCCTTCTCCGCCGCGGCGTTCGACTCCTTGATCTCGTACGAGACGTCGAGCCAGCGGTAGTCGAAGCCCTTCAGGGCGTTCCACGAGCAGGTGCGGCGCACCGCCTTGTCGGTCGAGGCGATCTCCTGGCCGGCCGTCTTGGCGCCGGGGACCAGGGACTTGATCGTCGCGAGCTGAATGCCGGTGCACGGGGCGGGCGACGCGGCGAACGTCTTGACGGCGGCGGAGGCCGAAGGAGCCGACGGCGAGTCGGATGTCTGTTTCTGCGTCGATTTGTCCTCGGCGTTGGGGGTCGCTTCGGACGGGCCCGTTGCCAGGGCCCAGCCCGCGGAGGCGAGCAGAGCGACCGGCAAAAGGCGCGCGGCGAGCGCGAGCGGCAGAGGAAGAGAACCCAAAGCGCACTTCTCGTGGGGGATGGTGCGGAGGAGGTCCGCACTGCGGACGGGACGCCAGTGTCACATGAGACGCGATGGTGCGGAAGGGCCGACGGGCGGCATGCCCGTGTGATGGCAGCGACTCACCTTGGCGCCGATTGACTGAAGCTGCGACAAGATGTCCGCTTTGTTCGACGCGGTGATCACCGTCTTCTCTGTATCGCATCACTTGGTGGTCGTTTCGTGCGGGGACCCGGCGGCGCCGGGTGCTGCGCTCCGGCTGCGCGACGGGGAGGGAGCCTGATCGTCGGCCTTTCAACTCGCCCTGTGCGTAAGGGAATCGGGAGCAGGAGTGCGTGCCGGAGCAGACGGGACGATGCCCTTCGCGGAGCTTCCGTGCCATGATCGGCGCATGATCGCGACGAACCGGCGACGAGCCGGCGCGGCAGCCCCCGCCGGACCTTGGGCCCGGTCCGAAGTCCGCACCGTCTCCTTACCTGCGGGCGGTGCCGCTTCCCGTGCCGCCGTGCGCCGGGGGGCGTGGGCGCGCCCGGTCCTGGTCCTCGGTCTGGTCGCGACGGCCGTCAGCGGGTGCGGTCTGTCCGCGGAGATCGACCGTGAGCGCGACCCCGGGCGGACCTCCGTACCGGACCCGGTCCCGAGCGTCGTCGGGACCGATGCCGCTCACCTCCCGCGGCCGTCCGGCGGTTCCACCGACGGCTCGCTCGTCATCGAGGTGCCCGAGCCGTCGAGGGCGGCGCCCTCCGGAGCCGTGCCGACACAGCAGGCCCGCGGCTGCCCGCCGTCCGGCCTGCGCCTCGGCACCGGAGCCGTCGACGCGGCCATGGGCCTGCGCGGCATGACCCTGACCCTCACCGACTGCGGCGAGCGGCCCTACGAGGTGAACGGATACCCGGCCGTCCTCCATGTGCTCGCCCCGGACGGCGCCCCGATCACGGGCGTGCACACCGTGACCGGGACCGACAAGGTGTTCATGGCCCCCGCCGATCCGGGCCCCAAGCCCTTCACGCTCCACCCGGGACAGAGCGCGCAGGCGTCCGTGTACTGGCGGATGGCGGCCCAGGAGGGGGCGTATCTGCGGATCGCACCCCAACGGGGGCAGCCCGCCGTCACCCTGTGGCTGCCCGACCCCCTCGACATCGGGCCCGAGAACACGCTGGGAGCCACGGCCTGGGCACCCCTTCCCCGAACCGGGCCCACGGCCACTCCCTGAACCGGACCCACGGCCGCTCCCTGAACCGGACCCACGGCCGCTCCCTGCCGTCCCGGTGCGGGGGGATGCCATAGTCGGGACCGAAGCCGATCGCTCCGTACCGTGAGGTGGCAGGCATGTTCACGACCCGACCCACCCTCCAGGGCACCTTCGGCATGGTGTCCTCCACGCACTGGCTCGCCTCGCAGTCCGCGATGGCCGTCCTGGAGAGCGGCGGCAACGCCTACGACGCCGCCGTCGCGGCCGGCTTCGTCCTGCACGTCGTGGAACCCCACCTCAACGGGCCCGCGGGCGAGGTCCCGATCGTCCTCGCTCCCGCGGACGGCCCGGTGAGGGTGCTGTGCGGGCAGGGCGCGTTCGACGCCTGGATGCTGCTCCTGCGCGACCACGGCACCCGGTCCCTGGCCGACGTCCTGAAGTACGCCGTCGGATACGCCGAGGACGGACACGCGCCCGTGGAACGCGTCGGCGAGACGGTGGAAGCCGTACGCGCGCTGTTCGAGACGGAGTGGACCTCCTCGGCCCAGGTGTACCTGCCGGACGGCAGGTCACCGCGCCCCGGCGAGCTGTTCCGCAATCCGGCCCTCGCCGCGACCTGGCGACGGCTGCTCGACGAGGTCTCCGGAGCGGGGGACCGGGTGGCCGAGATCGAGGCGGCCCGCGAGGTGTGGCGCTCCGGATTCATCGCCGAGGCGCTGGTACGGCAGGCCGCGCGGCCCACCATGGACACCAGCTGCGAGCGCCGCACCGGCACCCTGACCGCCGCCGACCTGGCGGGCTGGTCCGCAACCTACGAGGCCCCGGCGACGTACGACTGGCGGGGCTGGACCCTGTGCAAGGCGGGCCCCTGGAGCCAGGGTCCCGTCCTGCTCCAGCAACTGGCACTGCTCCCGCCGGAACTGCCCCGCTACGGTTCCGCCGCGTACGTCCACCTGCTCGTCGAAGGCTGCAAGCTCGCCATGGCCGACCGGGAGGCCTGGTACGGGGACGCGGCGGAGGTGCCGCTCGCCGAACTGCTGTCGGAGCCCTACAACGCGGCCCGGCGGGCACTCGTCGGGGACAAGGCCTCGTACGAACTGCGCCCCGGCGGTCCCGGCGGCCGGGAGCCGCGGCTGAGCGGGCACGCGTGCGGGGCGGCCGCCGGCGAGCCCGGTTTCGACGCCCTCGCGGTGCCGGGCGCCGGTGAGCCCACCATGGCCCGCGCGGCCGGGGACCCCGAGCCCGCGTCCGACGGCGGCACCCGGGGCGACACCTGCCACCTGGACGTCGTCGACCGCTGGGGCAACATGGTCGCCGCCACCCCCAGCGGCGGCTGGCTCCAGTCCAACCCGGTCGTCCCGGAACTGGGATTCCCGCTCGGCACCCGGCTCCAGATGGCTTGGCTGGAGGAAGGGCTGCCCAACTCCCTGACCCCGGGCCGCCGGCCGCGCACCACGCTCACGCCCTCCGTGGCCCTGCGCGACGGCGTCCCGGTGATGGCGTTCGGCACCCCGGGCGGCGACCAGCAGGACCAGTGGCAGACGCACTTCTTCCTGTCGGTGGCGCTGCGCCCGCGGGTGCGCGGCGGGCTCGACCTCCAGGGCGCGATCGATGCCCCGAACTGGCACAACGACAGTTTTCCCGGCTCCTTCTATCCGCGCGGCATGCTCCCGGGCAGTCTCACCGTCGAGTCCCGCATGGACGCCGAGGTCGTGGAGGACCTGCGCCGCAGGGGGCACGACGTCACGGTCGCCGGGGCCTGGTCCGAGGGACGGCTGTGCGCGGTGGCCCGCGACCCCGCCACCGGCGTGCTGTCGGCGGGAGCCAATCCGCGCGGGATGCAGGGGTACGCGGTCGGGCGGTGAGGCCGCGACGGCCTCCGCGACCATGACCGTCGTCGGCGTCGGCCTCGGTGAGCGTTACCGGCGGCGGTGAGTGTCACCGGCGTCACCGGGGTCACCGGGGTCGGCGGTGTCGGTGAGCGGCGTCGGCGGCAGTGATCGTTCCGCCCCGGGAATTCATGGTGATTCCACCCCGAGTACCCCGGAGGGGTGGGGATTGTCAGAGGGGCGTGCTGTCATGGAGCCATGATCGAAGACATCGAAACCATCGACGAGTTTCTCGCACACCGTGCGTCCGACGTGGAACACGCCATCCGCGCGGCCGCCGCCGCCGAGATCATGCCCCGGTTCCGGCAGCTCTCCGCCGACGAGATCGACCAGAAGTCCGGCCCGCACGACCTGGTGACGGACGCCGACCGGCTGGCCGAGAAGTACCTGACCGCGGCGCTCACCGAACTGCTGCCCGGCTCGGTCGTCGTCGGCGAGGAGGCGGTGCACGCCGACCCGGCCGTCTACGAGGCGATCCGCGGCACGGCGCCCGTCTGGATCGTCGACCCCGTCGACGGCACCCGGCAGTTCGTGCACGGCGACCCCGGGTTCTGCACACTGGTCGCGCTCGTGCTGGACGGCGTGGTGCGGGCCTCGTGGACGTACGCGCCCGCTCGCGGCCAGTTCGCCACCGCGATCCGGGGACAAGGGGCCGTGCTCGACGGCGTGCCGCTGCGGTCCGGTTCGCCCGAACCCGGCCGCGACCTCCACATAGCGACCTCGCACCCGGACTACACCACGGACGAGCAGAAGCGCGCGCTCCTCGGACTGTGGGTCGAGGGAGTCGCCCCGCGCCCGTGCGGTTCGGCGGGCCTTGAGTATCTCGCCATAGCACGCGGGGAGTTGGACGCCACGGCCTTCTCCTGGGAAGCCGCCTGGGACCACGCGGCGGGGCTGCTGCTGGTCGAGGAGGCGGGCGGCGCCCATCTGACGCTCGGCGGCGAGCCGTTCCGCGTCACCGGGGGCAACGCCCTGCCGTTCACGGCCGCCCGGGACGAGGTCACGGCCCGCCGGGTGACCGCCCTGCTGACGGCACAGCCCGCGTGGGTGGCGACCGGCGCCTGAGCGGGAGGTCCACGGCCCGCGCGGGGCCGTGTTCGCCTCCGATGACGGGCGCGAAGAACGGGGCGTGCGCTTCCAACCCCCCGTACCGCCAAGGCTGTCAGTCCTCCGGCATATCCTGATGTCCAGTGGCCGTCGGCTGACGAAGGAGTCCGAAGGTGCCGTCGATGCTCGATGCGGTCGTGGTGGGTGCGGGGCCGAACGGACTGACGGCTGCCGTGGAGCTGGCCCGCCGGGGTCTGTCGGTTGCCTTGTTCGAGGCCCGCGACACGGTGGGCGGGGGATCGCGCACCGAAGAGCTGACCCTGCCCGGGTTCCGGCACGACCCCTGTGCGGCGGCGCATCCGCTCGGCGTCAACTCGCCCGCCTTCCGTGCGATGCCCCTGGGGCGGTACGGCCTGGAGTGGCTGCACCCGGAGCTCCCCATGGCGCACCCGTTCAGGGACGGCTCGGCGGCGGTGCTCGCCCGGTCCGTGGCCGAGACGGCGGCCTCCTTCGGGCCCCGGGACGCGGGCGCGTACCGCAGGCTCGTCGCGCCGTTCCTGAGCAAGTGGGACACCCTGGCGCACGACTTCATGTCGCTGCCGCTGACCTCGCTGCCCCGGGACCCCGTCACCCTCGCCCGGTTCGGTCTGGCCGGGCTGCCGCCGTCGACCTGGCTGATGCGCCGCTTCCGCGACGAGCGGGCCAGAGCCCTGTTCGCGGGTCTGGTGGCGCATGTCATGGCGCCGCTGGAGGGTGTCGGCACCAGTGCCGTCGGCCTGGTCTTCGCGCTGGCCGCGCACGCCCGGGGCTGGCCCGTCGCCCGCGGCGGCTCCCAGTCCATCTCGGACGCGCTCGCCGCGTATCTCAAGGACCTGGGCGGCACCGTCCACACCGACTACGAGGTCAAGCGCCTGGACGACCTGCCCCCCGCGCGGGCGTACGTCTTCGACACCTCGCCCACGGCCCTGGCCCGTATCGCGGGCTTCGGGCGGTACTACGAGGGCTATCGGTACGGAGCGGCCGCATTCAAGATCGATTACGCGCTGGACGGGCCCGTGCCGTGGACCGCCGAGCGGGCCCGCGTCGCCGGGACCGTCCAGGTCGGCGCGAGCCGGGCGGAGATCGGCACCGCGCTGCGGGCCGCCTCGCGCGAGGGCCGGGCACCCGACGCGCCGTTCCTGATCACCGTGCAGCCGAGCGTCGTGGACCCGTCGCGCGCCCCCGAGGGCAAACACGTCTTCTGGGCGTACGGCCATGTCCCGAACGGCTGGACCGGAGACCTCACCGACGCGATCGAGCGCCAGCTGGAGCGGTTCGCGCCCGGCTTCCGCGACCGGGTGCTGGCCCGCGCGATCGCGGGACCGCCCGTCCTCGCGGCCCGCAACGCCAACTACGTGGGCGGGGACATTGCCTGCGGGGCCGCTTCCGGACTCCAGCTCCTGCTCCGCCCCAGACTGTCCCTGTCCCCGTACGCCACTCCGCACCCCGCCGTCTTCCTGTGCTCCTCGGCCACCCCGCCGGGCCCCGGGGTTCACGGGATGTCGGGACACAACGCGGCGAAGGCCGTATGGAGGAGGCTGAGGGAGTCATGACCACGATCACGCTGGTGAGGGGTGACATCACCCGGCAGAGCGTCGACGCCGTCGTCAACGCGGCGAACTCCTCACTGCTCGGCGGCGGAGGCGTCGACGGGGCCATTCACCGCCGCGGCGGCCCGGCCATCCTCGCCGAGTGCCGCAAGCTGCGCGCCGGTCACTACGGCAAGGGCCTGCCGACCGGCCGGGCGATCGCCACGACCGCCGGTGACCTCGACGCCCGCTGGGTGATCCACACGGTGGGTCCCCGCTATGCCCGGGAGGACGACCGGTCGGAGCTGCTGGCTTCCTGCTACCGCGAGTCGCTGCGGGTCGCGGACGAGCTCGGCGCCCGTACGGTCGCCTTCCCCGCCGTCTCCGCGGGCATCTACGGCTGGCCGATGGACGACGCGGCGCGCATCGCGGTGGAGACCGTCCGGGCGGCGCGGACCGATGTCGAGGAGGTCCGCTTCGTGCTCTTCGACGAACAGGCGTACGGCGCGTTCGCCGGGCAGCTGTGACCCCCGGCCGGGCGTCGGCTGTGACCCCCGGCCCACCGCTGACCGGGACCGCCTGACCGGCCAGGAGGCCGGCGCCGTGCCCTGACGGCCCGGGGCACAGGGGCTGGTCACAGGGGCAGTTCGACCACCAGCGGCCGGTGATCCGAGACCGGCGTGGCGGGAGCGCACCCTCCGACGGCCGCGCCCGCCGCGATCCCGCTGGCCAGCACATGGTCGAGCTGGACGACAGGGCGGTGCGCGGGATACGTGGGGGTGCGGGCCATGTCCCGCCAGCCGCGCGGCAGTGGCCCGCCGCCACCGGGCCGGGTCCTGGTGCGGTCCGGGCCGAGGGCCGCGCGGGGGAGCGCGCCGGGCAGATTGAAGTCGCCGAGGAGCACCCGTGGTCCGGGCAGGTCGGCGATCCAGGCACGGACGGCGCGCAGCTGGAGGAGGTTCCAGCCGGGCACGAACGACAGGTGCACCGCCACCACCGTGAACGGCCCGCGGCCTCCCTCCAGTACGGCTGCCAGCGCGGCCCGCGGCTGGTCCCTGGACACGGTGAGTCCTCGGTGTCCAGGCGTTCGCAGCGGCATGGGGACGGGCGCCGGTGCCAGCCGCCGTGCCCGCCAGTGCCGTACGGGCAGCCGGGACAGCAGGGCGATGCCGTGCGAGGGGACCCGGTCGCCCGCCTCCGCCTCGCGCGGCCCGTAGACCCTGAGGCCGGGGACCGACCGTTCCGGGACCCAGCCGCCGTCCGCCCTGGCCATGCCGTGGAAGGCGGACGCGTAGCGCCAGTACGGTGCGCCGGACCCGTCGGCCGCGGCGGACGCCTGGTCCACCGTGCCCGAGCGTTCCTGGAACCGGTCCACCTCCTGGAGCGCCACCACGTCGGCGTCCAGCGACGCCACGGCCCGCACGAGTGGCACCTCGGGGCCGCCCGGGTCCCGGACGGAGACGGGTCTGCCGTCCACCAGCGTCCGTCCGTGCAGCACGTTGAACGTCGCGAACCGCACCGGCCCGGAAGGTCGTGAACCCGGGTGAGCCGCCTCGGAAGGTGTCATGAGCGCGACGGTACTCGGGCCCCGGGGCCCGAGGGACGGGACGGGCTCCTGGGGGAGAGGGGGCAGGAGTGATCCCGCCGGGCGAATCGGGGCCACCGACGGGGGCGCGGGCCGGGGTGCGACCCGGCGGGGTCACAGACCGGGCAGTGTCTGCGCCAGCAGTCGCAGCAGGTCGCCCGTGGCGTCGGCCGCGCCCAGGGCGGGCAGGGCGCCGAGCGCGAGCACGGCCGCTCCGACGGACCTCACGACCGGCGGGGGAGCGGTCTGGAGCGCCGCGATCCGGCGGGTGACGGCGTGCTCGGAGAAGTGCAAGGCGCATCCGGGGCGGGCGCGCTGCGAGACGAGGGCGGCACGCGCCAGGGCGCGGGCCGTCGTCCGCCGGTCGCCGACGCTGCTCGCCGCCTCCTCGTCGGCCCATCGCTCCAGCAGGAAGGAGACGGTGTCGCGGACCGGGACGAGCAGCGGGTTCGCCGCCGCGGCCAGGGCCACGGCGGTGGACAGCGCCGCGTGCCGGTGCCGCAGATGGGCGCGCTCGTGGGCGAGCAGAACCCGTCGTTCGGCGGGCTCCAGGGCGCCCAGCATCGCGGCCGTGACCAGGATCCGGCCCGGCTTCCCGGGGATCGCGAACGCATGCGGGGTCGGCGAGGCCGCGACGACGAGCTCGCTGTCCGGCGGGTGCCCCTCGCACAGCTTGCGCAGGACGCGGCGGGTCGAGATCCGCGCTCGTACGACGCGAAGAAGCCGGTGGGTGATCACGGCGAGGGCGGCCATCGCCAGCACGGCCACGGTCTCCGGAACCGGCTCGGGCAGCGTCCGGCCCTCCTCACCGGCCTCGGCGATCACCGCCGGCGCCTGGTCGATCAGCGTGGCCCCGAGCAGCAGCAGCGCCCAGGTGGACGCGGCCGCGGTCAGCGCGGCGGCCGTGACGAGCACGCGGGCCGCCAGGGCGGGCGACACCCGCCTGCCGACGAGTGGGGCGATCGAGGTGAGGAGCAGGGCCAGTACGAGCGGAACGTAGACGTCGATCCTCATGGCCCGTTCCCTCCGAGGAGATCGCGCAGGGCTTCCTCCTCCTGGCGGCTGAGCCCGGTGACGAACTGCTGGAGGGCCGCGATCGGGTCGGGTCCGCGGTCGAGTGCCTCGTGCATGGCCTCGGCGGTCAGCTGGGCCGCGTTCTTCGCGGGGCGGTACGCGCCGCGCCGGCCGTCAACGTCCCGGAGCACAAGGCCCTTGTCGTACAGACGTTTGAGGATGGTGTGCACGGTGTTGTAGGCGAGGCCGCCGCCGATCTCGGCCTGGATCTCCGCGGGTGTCAGTGCGTCGTCTGTGGCCCACAGGGCGGCGAGGACTTCACTCTCCAGTTCGCCCGCGCTGCGCCGTTCCGCCCTTCCGTGGGGACCTGTGCCAGCCATGCCCGTCACCTTACAGCGCGTAGTCAAGACCGGAAGGGTGCCGGTCCGGGGGTGTGCGCCCGGGGGCGCCTCGAACGGTGGCGGTCGGGCAGATACCACCCCCGGGTATCGCCTCGGATGGCTGTCCCGTTCGGCCGCTTCTCCCGGCGGGCGGTAGTTTGTCCGTGATTCCACGGCTCCCGACCTCCCCCTACGTCTTGTAGGGTGATGAAACCCTACAGTGTGTAGGGCTGAAGGGTGGACGATGGCCAAGACCCTGAACGTGCCGCTCATCGGCACCCGGCGGCCCCGACCGTCGGACCGGACGGCCCGCGTGGCCCGGCGCCGCAGTGATCCGGGCCTCCTCGCTCTGGTCGCGGCCGGCTTCGTCCTGGCCCAACTGCTCCTCGTGCACCCCTGGATGGGCCTCGGCTGGGACGAGACCGTGTACATCAGCCAGGTCTCCCCGCACGCTCCCGCGGCGTTCTTCAGCGCGCCCCGCGCCCGCGGTGTCTCCCTGCTCGTCGCGCCGGTGGCCTCCTGGTCGTCCTCCACCACGCTGCTGCGCGTCTACCTCGCCGTCCTCTCCGGACTCGGCCTGTTCGTGGCCCTGCGCGTCTGGCGCGGACTGTTCCCGGTGCGCGTCCTGGCCCTGGCCGGCGCCCTGTTCGCGACGCTGTGGGTGACCCTCTTCTACGGGCCCCAGGCCATGCCCAACTACTGGGTCGCGATCGGCGCACTGGTCTGCGTCGGGTGCTTCCTGCGGGCCCAGGCCGGCGGCCGTGACCGGGCGGCGCTGTGGGGGACCGCACTGGGTGCCGCGCTCATGGCGTGGATGCGGCCCCCCGACGCGGTCTGGGTGACCCTGCCGCTTCTCGTCCTCGCGGTGGCGGCCCCCCGCCGGCGACGCGCCCGGCCGCTGCTCGCGCTCGTCGCGGGCCTGCTCGCCGGGGCGGCCGAATGGATCGTCGAGGCGTACGTCAGCTACGGCGGCCTGGGGCAACGGCTGGCCGACGGTTCGCGCATCCAGGGCGGCCTCGGCTGGAACATCGCGATCGGCGACCAGATGCGCAGCCTCGGCGGACGCGTGCTGTGCCGGCCGTGCGGCGGCGCGATGCCGAACCCCACCGTGATGGCGTGGTGGTTCGTCCTGCCGCTGCTCGCCCTCCTCGGCCTGGTGATCGCCGTCAGGGCCCGTCGCCGGGTGCCCACGGCGCTGCTCCTCGCCTGCGCCACGACGGCCGGGATCCCGTACCTCTTCATGATCGGGTACGCGGCCCCGCGCTTCCTCCTGCCGCTCTACGCCCTCGCCGCGATCCCCGTCGCCGACGCCCTCGCACATCTGCTCACCGTCCCCGCCGGGCGGTGGCGGCCGGTGATCGTGACCCTGGTGGCCGTCGGTCTCGCCGGGCATCTGGCCGTGCAGTTCGCGGTGCTGGAGGCCACGGTGCGGCGCACCGGCGGCAGTCACCACGGCTGGGCGGCGACCGCGGCGGAGCTGCACCGGCTCGGGGTGCGGCCGCCCTGTGCGCTGAGCGGCGCCGAGTCCGTGCCGATCGCCTTCTACGCCGGCTGTTCCTCCGTGGCGACCGGCGGCCACAACGCCAACGCCACCGCGGCGGGCATCACGCGATCGGCCCGCCACATGCCGGTCGCCGTCGTCACGGCCCCCGGAGGCGAGCCGCCCGCGTACGCCCGTACCTGGACACCGCATCGCGCCGGTGACGTCGACCTGTACGTCTCCCCGGGAACGAGGAGCGGTACGCCGTGACCCTTCCGCCGAAGCCGCCCCCACCGGCCGAGCGGGCGCGGCCGGACCTCCGTGGCCGTGCGGCGGGCCCGGGCCGGTCCGTCCGCGGCGAACCCGCGGGCGCGGCGACGCGGGTTCCGGCCGGGACCGGGGCGTCAGCCGCGTCCCGCACCGCCGGTCCGTCGGGCATCTCCCGCGCGTTCGACGTGGGTGCCGTGCCGACGGGCGGTGACGCCCACGGGACGTCACCGCCCGAGCCCGTACCCGGTCCGGGCGGCCCGTCGGCCCCCGCGACGACCGACGGCAGGTGGACGGCCGTCGGACGGCGACTGGCCGTGTGCGACGGGCGGGTGGGCCGGCACGCCGGGCTCTCGCTGCTCGTGCTGGTGTGCGCCGCGTTCCTCGCCCACCGGCATTGGCCGGTGCTGGAGGCGGGAGCCGGCCGGCTCGCCCACGCCGACCGGGGCTGGCTGCTGGTGGCGGCCGTCGCCACCCTGGCGACCTGGGTGTGCTCCGCGCTCGCCCAGCAGGGCGCGGTCCCGGAGCCGCTGCCCGCACGACGCCTGGTGACGGTCCAGTTCGCGGCAGCCTCCGCCAACCATCTGCTGCCCTCGGGGCTCGGCGCGGGTGCCGTCAATCTGCGCTTCCTGACCCGGTGCGGACTGCCGCTGGCCCGTTCCGCCACGGCGCTCGCGGTCAAGGCCTGCGCCGGAACCGTCGTACGCGGCTGTCTGATCGGCGGACTCGCCCTGACCTGTCCCGGCGCGCTGCGGCTCCCGAGACTCACGCCGAGCGCCTGGACCGTGGCCGCCTGGACGGCCGGTGCCGTGACGGTCGCCGTCGGCGGCGCTCTCCTCGCGGGACCGCTGAGGCGGGCCGTACGCCGTGTGCTCCTGGACGTCCGGGCCGTGCACGAGCTCCCCGCACGGGCCGCCGCGCTCTGGGGCGGCTCGTTCGCCTTCGCCGCGCTGCACACCACCGTGGTCGTCGCCGTCGCCCAGGCCGTCGGCCTGCCGCAGTCCCCGGCCCGGGTGGCCCTCGCCTATCTCGTCGCGAGCAGCGCCGCCGTCCTGCTGCCCACCCCGGGCGGCCTCGGCTCGCTGGACGCGGCGCTGGTACTGGCCCTCACCCTCGCCGGGGCACCCGCCGACGCGGCGGCGTCCACGGTCATCGGCTACCGGCTGCTCACCGTATGGCTCCCGTTGATCCCCGGTCTGGTGGCGCTCGGTCTGCTGATCCGCCGCCGGGTGCTGTGAACGGGGAGAGCGCCCCGGGCCGTACGGCGGTCAGGACGTGTTCAGACTTCCGCTGACAGCCTCGGGCCTCATGAGCCATGAGACGACAGAGGCCCAGGGGACTCCCGAGTCCTTCGGCCGCCCCGGCGCCCCGGACACCACCGGGCGCCGCGTGCGCTGGAACAAGGTGCCCGAGGTCACCGCGTACTTCTGGATCATCAAGGTGCTGTGCACGACGGTCGGTGAGACCGCCGCCGACCTCCTGAACGAGAAGATGGGGCTCGGTCTGACCGGTGTCTCCCTGCTGATGAGCGCCCTCCTGGCGGCCGTCCTGGTGGTCCAGTTCCGGACGAAGGGCTACCGGGCGGGCGTGTACTGGCTGGCGGTGGCGCTGATCAGCGTCGTGGGGACGCTGATCAGCGACAACCTGACCGACAACCTGGGCGTGCCGCTGGAGACCAGCACCGCGGTCTTCGGCGTCGCCCTCGCCGTGACGTTCTTCGTCTGGTACCGCCGCGAGGGGACGCTGTCCATCCACAGCGTCGACACCCTGTCCCGTGAGGCCTACTACTGGCTGGCGGTGCTGTTCACCTTCGCTCTCGGCACCGCGGCCGGTGACCTGGTCGCCGAGCGCATGGCCCTCGGGTACCGGGTCTCCGCCGTGCTGTTCGCCCTGGCGATCGCCGCGGTCGCCGTCGCGCGCTTCGCGCTCGGCCTGAACGCCGTGCTCAGCTTCTGGATCGCGTACATCCTGACCCGTCCGCTGGGCGCGTCGATCGGCGACTACCTCTCGCAGCCGACCGGCGACGGCGGTCTGGGCTTCGGTACCGTCGTCACCAGCGTGCTGTTCCTGGCGGTCATCATCGGACTGGTCGTGTACCTCTCGATCACCCGTCGCGACATCACGGACACCGACAGGTCGGCCCTTCAGGAGGGCTGACCCTTCGGCCGGCCGGCCACGACGGCCCGTACGCGTCGGACCCCTCACCCCGACGGAAGACGGACCACGAAGCGCGCGCCCCCGGCCCGTGCCTCCTCGTGGTGGACCTCGCCCCCGGCGGAGCGGGCCAGGCGTCGCGCGAGCGGCAGACCGAGCCCGGCTCCGCCGTGTCCGTCCCCGGGATCGGCACGGCGGCCGGGCTGGAAGAGCTGCGGCACGAACGACGCGGGTACGCCCGCTCCGTCGTCCCCGACCTCCACGCGGACCCCGCCGCGCCGCGCGCCGGCCCGGATCTCGACCCGGGCGGAGGCGTGCCGCAGCGCGTTGTCGAGCAGCGGGCTGACGATGCGCTCCAGCAGGGCGTCCGGAACCCCGGCGATCAGCCCCGCCTCGGGGCCGGCGACGCCGATCTCCACCTCGGGCCGCGTCGGGCCGGAACGGTCCGCGAGCCGGCGCAGCACGGAGACGACCTCGGTGGTGCCCGGCGCGGCGGACGCGCCGTCCCGGGCGTCGTCGAGCAGCGTGTCGCAGATCGTGCGCATGGACCGGGCGGCGTCCGAGATGGCCTCCTGCGCGATCCGGGTCTCCTCCGCGGACCGCGGCCGGGACTGCCACCAGTCGAGTTCGGCGATGATCCGCGCGAGCGGATTGCGCAGCTCGTGCGACAGCTCCTGGGTGAGCTGCCGCTCATGACGCAGCAGGGCCCGGATGCGGTCCAGGAGGGCGTCGAGCGACCCGCCCAGCCGGGCGAGCTCGTCGGGCCGCGCGACGCTCCCGAAGCGTTCCTCGGAGGCCACGGCGCTCCACCGGGTGGCCTGGTCGGTCATGGTGCGCACGGGCCGCAGGGCGCGCCCCACGGCGAGGCGCGTCAGCGCGTACGTGCAGGCGAGCATGACGGCGTCCAGTGCCAGCGAGGCGAACAGCAGGGTGTCGGCCGAACCGAGGTACGGGGACAGGTCGAGGGCGGTGACGACGGTCGCGCCGGTGCCGTCCCCCGGCACCGGCCGCGCGCACAGCCGGACCGGATCCTGTCCGCCGGAGGTGACGCAGCGGGTCCCGCCCCGGGCGGCGAGCGCGCCGGCCGCGCGGGTGAGGGGCCCCGTGCCCGTGGCCGCCGGGGGCTTCTCCAGGAGCCGCCCGCCCGCGTAGATCCACACGTTCGCGTCGAGCAGTTCCTCGCCCGGCGTCTCCAGGACGCGCGGCCGGGGGCCGCTGGTGTCGACCGTCGCGGCGACGGCGGTGCCCCGGGTGCGCAGCTCGTCGTCCGCCTGGTGCTGGAGGTGCTGCCGCACGACGGTGTTGAAGGCGACCGTGAGGATCACCATCAGGAGGGTGGCGGTGGTGAGCGCGACCAGCGAGAGCCGGCCGCGCAGGGTGCCCGGACGCCATGAGGCGAACACCCCGCGGCGCGCGGACCGGGCCGGGGAGCCGGCCGCTGCGGCCTGCTCCCCGCTCGCGGGATCCGGCCTCATGACAGCCGGTGTCCGATGCCTCGCGCGGTCGTGACCGTCAGCTCGCTGCCGCCGTCCCGGAGCTTGCGGCGCAGCCGGGTCAGATACTGGTCGAGCGTGTTGTCGCTGACCTGGGCGCCCTCGGGCCAGCCGGCCCGGGTCAGCTCGCGACGGCCGACGATCGCCCCGGACGCCGCCATCAGCGCCGCCAGCAGCCGGAACTCCGTCGGAGTCAGCGCGACGCGACGGCCCCGCACGGTCAGGCTGTGCGCCACCGGGTCGAGGACGAGGTCGCCCGCGGTGTCGGACGGACCCGGTCCGGCGCGCTTGAGGGCCGCCCGCAGCCGGGCCGCCAGCTCCGGCAGATGGAACGGCTTGGGCAGATAGTCGTCGCCCCCGGCCGCGAAGCCGGCCAGCCGGTCGGTGAGGTGGTGGTGCGCGGTCAGGAAGATCACGGGGGAGAGGAAGCCGTTGGCGCGGATCGCCTGGCACACGTCCCGCCCGTCGGCGTCGGGCAGGCCGACGTCGAGGACGACCGCGTCGACGCCGTCCCCGGCCAGCCGCAGCGCGGTCGCGCCGTCCGGCGCCGGCACGGTGTCGAAGCCCTCGTCCCGCAGCCCCCGCCGCAGCACGTCACGCAGCGCGTGGTCGTCCTCGACGACCAGGATCCGCCGCCTCATACGGTCCGCTCACCCGCTCTTGGCGAGCCGGGGCGCGAGGAGCAGGACCCCGAGCCGTGACGCGGTCAGCGGGTGTCCCGACACGTCGGGCAGTCTTCGTACGGCCGCCACCGTCGCCATCGCGACCAGGGTGCCGACCAGCAGACCGGCCGCCACGTCGTGCGGATAGTGCACACCCACCCAGACCCGGGAGGCGGCCATCGCGCCGGCGGCCACGACGGCGACCGTGCCGAGGCGGCGCGAGAGGAGGAACAGGGCGACGGCCGCCGCGGCCGCGATCGCCGCGTGATTGCTCGGGAACGACCAGTCCCCGTGGGCCGGGCATGCCTCCAGCGTGGTCACCCGCAGGCTCTGGCAGGGGCGGTCCTCGCGCACCAGCAGCTTCACACCGAGATCCACTCCGTACGCCACGACCACGACCACGGGTACGGCGAGCGCGAGCAGGGCCGCCCTGGGGCTCTCGCGGCGGGCGCGCCACCAGGTCAGCACCATCAGCACGGCGAACAGGCCGAGCCCGTACGTCGACCAGAGGGACACCGTGCTGTCGAGCCACGAGGGGGAGGACTGGGCGAGTCCGGTCACGTACCGGTACGCGGAGCCGTCGATGGCCGATCCGTCGAAAGCAAGGTTCATCCCCGCACCTCCTCCTCGCTCGGGGTGCCCCGGCGGCGCGAGCGGTACAGCTCGATGGCGAGGGGGGTCAGGGACACGAGGACGATGACGGCGACGATCGGGAGCAGATACTTGTCGACGTTCGGGATGGACGAGCCCAGCGCGTAGCCCGCGAGGGTGAGGCCGATGCTCCAGACGAGGCCGCCGACCACCTGCCAGAGGGTGAAGGTCCGCACCGGCACGCCCAGGGCGCCCGCCATCGGGTTCAGCACCGTACGCACGACGGGGACGAAGCGGGCCAGCACGATCGCCTTGGCGTGGCCGTACCGGTGGAGGAGCTCCTCGGCGCGGTGCGCCCCCGACTGGAGGCGGGGGGAGGAACCGCGGGCGAGCAGCGCGCCGCCCGCCTTCCGGCCGATCAGATAACCCGTCTGGGCGCCGATCAGGGCGCCCAGAGCCGCCGCGATCAGCAGCGGGGGGAGCGACAGCTTCAGGCCGTGCTGTCCCGAACCCGTGCAGAGCAGGCCCGCCGTGAACAGCAGGGAGTCACCGGGCAGGAAGAAGCCGATCAGCAGGCCGGTCTCCGCGAACATCACCACGCCCACCCCCAGCACACCGAAGGCGGCGAGCAGGGACTGAGCGCTGAGAATATTCACGGCGAGGTCGGACGCTGTGAACAATGGTGCGGCCATCGTCGCGGACCCTCTCATACTGGTAGGGACGGGCAGGGCCGAAACCCGGACCCGACTGACTACAATTCTGTAGACGGTCTACTGAACTGTAGACGATGGTGGGGTGAGGATCGTTCCCATGAGCAGTGACAAGGACGAACGCCGGCCGGCCGGAGAGCTGGAGGCCAGCGTGATGGCGGCGCTCTGGGCCGCGGGCGTGCCGCTCACGCCCGGCCGCGTGCAGAGCGAGCTGGACTCCGGACTGGCCCGCACGACGGTGACGACGATCCTGTCCCGGCTGCACGAGAAGGGAATCGTCGGCCGCGAGAGGCTCGGGCGGGGTTACGCGTACTTCCCCGTCCAGGACCCGCACGGCCTCACCGCGCGCCGCATGCACACCGAGCTCGACCGCGACGACGACAGGGAGACCGCGCTGGCCCGCTTCGTCGCCCAGCTCAGCCCCGACGACGAGCAACTCCTGCGGGACCTGCTGGAGCCGGACCTCGACGTGCGCCCGGAACCGGGTGAGGGATGATCCTTCTCCTGCTGGTGCCGCTGCTGGTCCCCTTCGCGCTGGGACCGCTGGCCCGCCGCTGCCTGGACCGGCTCACCCCGGTGGCCGCGCTGTGGTCGGTGACCCTCGCGCTCGTCGTGCTGGCCGGGGCCTCCGTGGCCGCGCTGGGCGCACTCGTCCTGACGGGGCTGCTCAAGGTGCCGCTGCTTGCCGGTCTCGGCAACCTCGTCCACCCGCTGCGCACGGCCTCGGACCTCGTCGTACTGCCCGCGGCCGCCGCCGCGACCGGCGTGCTCACCGTCGGCGCCTGGACCGTCGTCCGCTCGGCCCTGCGCCAGCTGCGCGCCTTCCGCTCCGCCCGCAGCCAGGCGGACCGCCGTCCCGCCGCGGGCGACCTGTGCGTCATCGAATCACCGCACCCCGACGCCTACGCCCTCCCGGGGCGCCCGCACCGCATCGTCGTCACCACCGCGATGCTGCGCAGCCTCGGCGCCGACGAGCGCGAGGCCCTCTTCGCCCACGAGCGGGCCCACAACGCGGGCGGCCATCACCACTTCCTCGTCGTCGCCGAACTGGCGGCCCACTGCCACCCGGGGCTGCGCACGGTCCGCGCGACCGTCGCGCTCGCGGCGGAGCGTGCCGCGGACGAGGCCGCCGCCGTCACCGTGGGGGACCGCAGGCTGATCGCCCGGGCCATCGCCCGCGCCGCCCTGGCCACGGGCGAGGCCCGCTCCGAGCGCCCCGACTTCGCCCCCGCGGCCACCGCCGGGCCCGTCCCCCAGCGGGTCGCGGCCCTTCTCTCCACGCCCCGGCACCGCCCCCGCGCCGCCGCCTGGATCGCCGTCCTGCTCGCCGCCTGCGCCGCCGTGTCGGCCGGCGCGGCCGGTGCGGGCGTCGTGGCCTTCCACCACCAGGTGGAGGTCGCCCAGGGCGAGGAGACACGCTGACGGTTTCCGGGAAGCCCGGCCGTTCCGGACCCGCGCGCCCCCCGTGCGGCCGGCGCTCCCGTGCAGGTCGCCGGGCCCGCGAGGTTGATGTCGGATTCTCGCCAGCCCCGGTGCGCGGGGTGCCCGATGCTTGAGGGATGCGGAACGGGATGCACACGGACGAGGAGCGCTGCGTGCGGGCCGTCCAGTCGAAGGACGCGCGGTTCGACGGATGGTTCTTCACCGCGGTGACGACGACGAGGATCTACTGCCGGCCCAGCTGCCCGGTCGTGCCGCCGAAGCCCAGGAACATGACCTTCTACCCGAGCGCCGCCGCCTGCCAGCAGGCCGGATTCCGGGCCTGCAAGCGGTGCCGCCCGGACACCAGCCCCGGCTCACCCGAATGGAACCATCGCGCCGACCTGGTGGCCCGCGCGATGCGGCTGATCGCCGACGGGGTCGTCGACCGCGACGGCGTACCGGGCCTGGCCGCCCGGCTCGGCTACAGCACCCGCCAGATCGAGCGGCAGCTCCTGGCCGAGCTGGGCGCGGGACCCCTGGCGCTCGCCCGCGCCCAGCGGGCCCAGACCGCCCGGCTGCTCATCGAGACGACACCGCTCCCGATGGCCGAGGTCGCCTTCGCCGCCGGCTTCTCCTCCATCCGCACCTTCAACGACACGGTCCGCGAGGTCTTCGCCCTGTCCCCGAGCGAGCTGCGCGCCCGCCTGCCGCGCAACCGGGCCGGAGCCACGACCGCGGCCCCCGGCCTGCCGGGCGTACTGAATCTCCGGCTCCCCTTCCGTGCCCCGCTCAACCCCGACAACCTCTTCGGACACCTCGCGGCGACCGCCGTACCCGGAGTCGAGGAGTGGCGCGACGGCGCGTACCGGCGGACCCTGCGGCTGCCGTACGGGCACGGGGTCGCCGCGCTGACACCGATGCCGGACCACATCGCGTGCCGGCTGACCCTCAGCGACCTGCGCGACCTGTCCGTCGCCATCAGCCGCTGCCGCCGCCTGCTGGACCTGGACGCCGATCCCGTGGCGGTAGACGACCAGCTGCGCACGGATCCCCTGCTGGCGCCGCTGGTCGACAAGGCCCCCGGCCGCCGGGTGCCGCGCACGGTCGACGAGGCCGAGTTCGCCGTACGGGCGGTGCTCGGGCAGCAGGTCTCCACGGCCGCCGCCCGTACCCACGCCGCTCGACTGGTCACCGCGTACGGCGACCCGGTGGACGACCCCGAGGGCGGCCTCACCCATCTCTTCCCCTCCCCTGAGGCACTTGCCGCGGGGGACCCCGCCTCGCTCGCGATGCCCCGCACCCGGCGTACGACCTTCACCACACTGGTCGGTCAACTCGCCTCGGGGGAGCTTCATCTGGGAGTGGAGAGCGACTGGGCGGAGGCGCGGGCCAGGCTTCTCGCGCTTCCCGGCTTCGGCCCCTGGACCGCCGACGTGATCGCGATGCGCGCCCTCGGGGACCCGGACGCCTTCCTCCCCACCGACCTCGGAATCCGGCGCGCCGCACAGGAGTTGGGGCTTCCCTCCACCCCGGCCGCCCTGACGGCCAGGGCCGCGGCCTGGCGCCCCTGGAGGGCCTACGCGGTCCAGTACCTGTGGGCCACGGACAGCCACCCGATCAACTTCCTCCCGGCGCCGGCCGGCGCCCCGAGCTCCTCGGGAAAGCCCAGCGCCCCGAAGAGCTCCAGCACCTCAAGCACCCCGCGCGGCAAGGACGTTCAGTGAAACGGCACACGGTCATCGACAGCCCCTACGACCCCCTCACCCTGGTCGCCGACGACGACGGCGTCCTATGCGGGCTCCACATGGTCGGCCAGCGCCACCGTCCGCCCGAGGAGAGCTTCGGCGAGCGAGACGACACCCTCTTCGACGAGGTCACGGAGCAGCTGAACGCCTACTTCGAGGGTGAGTTGAAGGAGTTCACGATCGAACTCCGCCTGATCGGGACACCGTTCCAGCGCAGCGTGTGGGACCAGCTGCGGAGGATCCCGTACGGCGAGACCCGGTCGTACGGCGAACTCGCCGAAGCCCTGGGCAACATGGGCGCCTCCCGCGCCGTGGGCCTGGCCAACGGCAAGAACCCGATCGGGATCATCGTGCCGTGTCACCGCGTGATCGGCGCGAGCGGCGGCCTCACCGGCTACGGCGGCGGGCTGGACCGCAAGCGACACCTTCTCGACTTCGAGAGCGGATCGGCACTCTTCTGACACCGCTCCGCCCACACCGCCGCTCTCGCACCGTTTCGCTCACACCGTTCCCCTCACACAGCCGGACCAGCGCCATGACCCGTATGGCGCACCGCGCTCTTCTCCCGAGTGACCCCGGTGGCGGGTCCCGCGATGGGCTGGTGTCTGGAGGAAGGGGGAGCAGGCAGAGAGCGGGAGACCATGGAGCGGAAGTTCAAGCGCCTCGCGACGGCCCGGGCCGCCGGGGCCGCCGGGGTGGCGTTCGCCGTCCTGACGGCCGCGGCGATCGTGCTGGTGCGCATCGCCCTGCCCGGCAGCGGGGACGGCGTGACCCTCGACGCCGGACAGCGCAGCGGCGTCCGCACGGCGCTGGAACTGGTGCCGTTCGCCGGGATCGCGTTCCTGTGGTTCATGGGCGCTCTGCGCGAGCAGGCCGGCCAGGCCGAGGACCGGTTCGTCGCCACCGTGTTTCTGGGCAGCGGCCTGGTCTTCGTCGCCACGCTGTTCGGCGCGGCCGCGGCGGCGGGGACCGTGCTGGGCGAGGGCGGCCAGGGCCCGTCCTTCGGCAGCCACTTCGCCTACGCGCTGCTGACCACGTACGCGATGCGGATGGCGGCCGTGTTCATCATCGCGACCTCGACCATCGGCCGCAGGCTGGGCGTCCTCCCGCGCCCGCTCGTCGTCGTCGGCTACCTGGCGGGTCTGACGCTGCTCGTGGCGGGATCGGGCGTGCCCTGGTCCGAGCTGGTCTTCCCGGCCTGGGCGCTCCTCATCAGCCTGAACATCCTGTCGGGCCGGCGCGCGGACACGGCGCCGCCCACGGCCCCGACCTGAACCGACCTGGTCAAGCCTGATTCCGTCCCGTCCCGTCCCGTCCACTCCGATCCGGTCCAGTCCGGCCGCATCGCTCACTCGAACGGTCTCCCCTCGTCGCGGCCCCCGGCCGGGCCGCCGAGAGTGATGGCAGGAGGGTTGACCGGGCCCTTGGAGAGGACCGATCCCGTGGTACGGATTGCCGTCGATCTGAACCGCTGTCAGGGGTACGCGCAGTGCGCCTTCCTCGCCCCCGAGATCTTCGCCATGCACGGCGAGGAGGCGCTGCTCTACGACCCGGACGCCGACGAGGCGCACCGCGAGAAACTGGACCGGGCCGCCGCGGCCTGTCCGGTCGGCGCCATCCTCGTGGACGCCGTGGAATCCGACGATGTGCCCCGCACCGCGGCGGCACCTGGCGGCGCGGCACCCGACTCGGCGGACGCCCCGGCCGAGGAGGTGTCCCGTGCTGGGTGACGGATCCCTGGAGAGGTTCAAGCGCGACGGCCGCATCGTCGTCGTCGGCGCCTCGCTGGCCGGGCTGCGGGCCGCCGAGACACTGCGGGAGAAGGGCTTCGCCGGGTCACTGACCATGATCGGCGACGAGCCCGGCGAACCGTACGACCGGCCGCCGCTGTCGAAGCAGGTGCTGCTCGGCCGGGCGGGCGCCGAGCGCACCGCACTGCCCAGGCTCCGGCCGCTCGACGCGACCTGGCGCCTCGGCGTGGCGGCCGCCGGCCTGGACATGGCCGCCCGGCGGGTGCGGCTGGCCGACGGCGACGAGGTCCCCTACGACCGGCTCCTGATCGCCACCGGCGTACGGGCGCGACCCTGGCCGAACGAGACCGAGGCGGAGCTCGACGGCGTCTTCGTGCTGCGCACCCGCGAGGACAGTGCCGCGCTCGCGCGCCGGCTCGACGCGGGCCCCCGGCGGGTTCTGGTCATCGGAGCCGGATTCACCGGCTCCGAGATCGCCTCCGCGTGCCGCGAACGCGGCCTGCCCGTCACCGTCGCCGAACGCGGCGCCGCGCCCCTGGTCGGCGCGCTCGGCGGGGTCGTCGGCGCGGTCGCCGCCGAGATGCAGCGCGACCACGGCGTGGACCTGAGGACCGGGGTCATGGTGACCGCCCTGGAGGGCGACGCCGCGGGACGCGTACGCGTCGCGCGGCTGTCCGACGGCTCCACCGTGGAGACCGACGTGGTGATCGTCTCGCTCGGCGCCCTCCGCAACACCGAGTGGCTCGCCGGGTCAGGACTCGGCGCGGGCCCCCGCGGCATCGCCTGCGACGCCGGATGCCGCGCCTTCGACATCCGCGGCATCGTCACCGACGACATCTACGCCGCCGGTGACGTCGCCCGCTGTCCGAACGCCCTCTTCGGCTACCAGTTCCTCTCCCTGGAGCACTGGGGCAACGCCGTCTCGCAGGCCAGGACCGCGGCGCACAACATGCTCAGCGAGAGCACCGACCGCCTGCCCCACATGGAGGTTCCGGCGTTCTGGTCCTCGCAGTTCGGCGTCAACATCAAGTCCGTCGGCATCCCCTCGATGGGGACGGAGATCCTCATCTCCCAGGGCTCGCTGACCGATCACCGGTTCCTCGGGGTCTACGGGTACCAGGGCCGCGTCATCGGCGCCGTCTCCTTCGACCAGGGACGATGGCTGCCGTTCTACCAGGAGCTGATCGAGGCCAACGCGCCGTTCCCGCCGATGTTCGCCACGGTCGACCGGCGCCCGGAAGGACGGCGGCCGCTCGACGCGGACTTCCCGGACCCCTCGGTCCCCACCCACGGCCCCACCGTGACCCTCAGCGGATACGCGCCCGCCGACCGCCGGCTGACGTTCGTCCCGGCGCACTGACCGCAGGCCACGAGGACTCTAGGACTCGCCATGACGCAATCCCTGCTGCACCAGATCCTGGACTACGCCAACCGGGCCGACCCCTACCCGATCTACGAGGAGCTGCGCAGGACGCCGGTCCATCACGAGGCCGACGGGCCGTACGTGATCAGCACGTACTACGAGATCCGCAGCCTGCTGCACGATCCCCGGATCAGCTCCGAAGCCCGCAACCTGGCCTCGAACGCGGCCGACCCGCTGGCCTCCGAGGCGCCCGCCGAGGAGAGCACGCTGCCACCGAGCTTCCTGCGGCTCGACCCGCCGGAGCACGACCGGCTGCGGCGCATGACGAACCGTCCCTTCGGGCCGCCGCACTCCCCGCACCGGGTCGACGGGATGCGCGGGGAACTCCACGACATCGTCACCGGCCTCATCGACGGCATCGGCGACCCCGACCGGATCGACCTGGTGGAACAGTTCTCGTACCCCTTCCCGGTGACGGTGATCTGCCGCCTGCTCGGGGTGCCGCGCGAGGACGAGGCGCGCTTCCACTCCTGGGCGGACACCATCGCCGCGAGCCTGGACCCCGACCCGGGCGCCGATTCCGGCGACCGCGACAAGGACACCCAGGACGCCCGGATGCAGCTGGGCATGTACCTGGCCGGACTGATCGAGGACCGCCGCAAGAACCCGGGCGAGGACATGCTCTCCCAACTGGCCACGGCCAAGGGCGAGGACGGTCCGATGACCACGATGGAGCTCCTCAGCACCGCGGCGCTGCTGCTGATCGCGGGACACGAGACCACCGTCAATCTGATCACCAACGGGATGCTCACCCTGCTGCGCAACCCCGACGTCCTCCAGCGGCTGCGCGCCGATCCGCGGCTGGCCGTGCCCGTCGTCGAGGAACTGCTGCGCTTCGAACCGCCGGTGCAACTGATCCCGCAGCGCACCGCCCTCGCCGACATCGAGATCCGCGGGGTCACGATCCCCAAGGGCGCCCCGGTGTGGCTGGTCCTGGCGTCGGGCAACCGCGATCCCCAGCGTTTCGAGGACCCGGACCGCTTCGACCCGGACCGCCGGGACATCCAGCACCTGGGCCTCGGCAGTGGCATCCACAGCTGCTTCGGCGCACCCCTCGCCCGCCTGGAGACCCAGTTCGCCCTCGCCGAGCTGGCCCGGAGACTGGAGAACCCGCGGCTGCTGGACGACCCGCCCCCGTACCGGCGCAACGCGGTGCTCCGCGGACCGCGCCGGCTGCACCTGACCTGCGACGGGATCCGCCCCTGACGGGGCGCCTCGGGTCAGCGCCCGTGCCCGTCGTCCCAGCTGGTGTCAGGCCCACGCGGTCCGCCACGTGATCACTGCCGAACACAGCGGTGGTCGGGAGTCGGCGGCCGCCCGCATGAGCCGGAACTCCTCGCGGGTGCACGCCAGTTCGAAGAGCTCCTTTCCGGACGCCCGGCCGCGACGGGGAAGCGCGGCGAGCGCCCGCGCGCGTAGCCACATCGCGGCCGGACAAGGCGTTCGTGGCTAGCGGTTCGCCGTGTGCAGCCGCCGCAGCAGTTCCGGCAGCGCGGTGCCGATCGGTTCGCGCACGATCTCGTCGGCGCGTTCGTCGTACGGGGTCGGTTCGGCGTTCACGACGACGAGCCGGGCTCCGTGGTCGGCGGCCACACCGGCGAGGCCGGCGGCCGGCTGGACCTGGAGACTGCTGCCGACGGCGATGAACACCTGGCAGGCTTTGGCGACGGCTGCGGCCTGGCCGAGGACGACGGGGTCGAGATTCTCACCGAACATGACGGTCGCGGGCTTGAGGATGCCACCGCACCTCGAACACTCCGGGTCGTCCTCACCGGCGTCGACGCGGGCGAGAGCGTCCTCCATGGATGTCTTCGTGTGGCACCGGGTGCACATCACTGTCCTTGCGGTGCCGTGGAGTTCGAGAACCTTGCGGGCGGGCATCCCGGCGAGTTGGTGCAGTCCGTCGACGTTCTGGGTGAGGACCCGCACCGGCACCCCGGCCCGCTCCAGCTCGGCCACGGCCCGGTGCGCGGCGTTGGGCTCGGCCCGCAAGGCACCGCTCTCCCGCCGCATCAGCCACGCCCGGCGCCTGATCTCCGGATCGCTCATGTAGTACTCGTACGTCACGAGCTTCTCGGCCTCGGGATCCTTCCGCCACAGCCCGTTGGGCCCGCGATAGTCGGGGATCCCGGAATCGGTGGAGATCCCGGCTCCGCTGAGGATGGCGACGAGGGGCCTGTTCATGGGCCGAGAGTAGGGCGCCTTCCTGTTCGGATCGAGCGATTATGAGGCGTGGCCACTCCGGCGGGCCGTGCTGAAGGACCGAGATCCACATCGGTTCGCGCCGGGCGTCCGAAGACCGGTCAGCCGGGCGCGACGTCCTCCGCGGGCAGCCGTCCCGCCCGTACCGCGTCGACGAGTGCCTGATGGTCGCGCTCGTTCTGGTCGGCGTACGCCTCCGCGAAGGTAACGAGGGCCCGGTCGAAGGAGTCCTTCGCGCCCAGGTAGGAGGCGATCGCGATCCGGTCGCCGGACCGTGCGTGCGCGCGGGCGAGCGTGAGGCCGCAGACGCCGCCGAAGGTCTCCAGCTGCCTGGGCGACATCGTCTCCGGCATCGCGATGCCCTTCCAGTCGCGCAGTTGCCGTACGTAGAAGTCGCGGCGCTTGCCGTCGACACCGTCCACGCGTTCCCAGCCGAGGAAGATGTCGCTCGCCGCCTGCATCAACCGCTGCCCCGCGACCACGCGTTCGCCCTGGTTGCGATACCGGCTGGCTCCGACGTGGTCGGCGAGGACGGAGGTGTCGGCTTCCTTGGCCTGGAGGAACAGCGGGTCGCGGCCGTCCCGTCCGAGGAGCAGGAAGATCCAGCACCGGGTGCCGACACTGCCGACTCCGACCACCTTGCGGGCGACGTCCGCGAGCTGGTAATCGTCCAGGAGGGCGCGCCGGTCGGACGGCAGCGTGACCCCGTACCGCTCGATGAGTCCCCGGAACTGGCGCTCCAGTGCGGCGCGTTCTGCGTCAGGCAACAGGTCGGCCGCGGGCACCAGGAGCGGGGGATCCGGGGCGATCATCGGCCGGCCGTCGACCAGACGCGTGAGTTTGTCGAAGACCTGCACGGTGTCGCGCGAGCGAGCCTTCACCAGGGCGTGGTCCAGCTTCTTCTGCCCGCTCTTGCGGAGCTGGCCCGTCGTGAGGGACCGGAGACGATCGGCGTCGATCTTGGCGTACCAGACGTCGAGGTTGCTCATGCCGGCGAAGCGGATCATCGCTTCGCGGTACGAGCGCACGGTGCCGCTCACGATGCGGGCGCGCTCGGTGGCCTCGAAGCCGTTCGCCCGAGCGGCGATGACGAAGCTCGCCGACAGCCGTTTGACGTCCCATTCCCAGGGGCCGGGCAGCGTCTCGTCGAAGTCGTTGATGTCGAACATCAACTTCCGCTCCGGTGAGGCCAGCAGCCGGAAGTTGAGCAGATGGGCGTCCCCGCACAGTTGGGCCGTGATTCCCGAGTCGGGGCTGCCGGCCAGGTCGGATGCCATGATCGCCGCGGCGCCCCGGTAGAAGCGGAACGGGGACTCGGTCATCCGGCTGTACCGGATCGGCACCAGCTCCTGCACCCGGGCCGCGGACTGCTCCTCCAGAATCGCCAGCGGGTCCGGTCTCTTCCGACCGGGTTCGTACACCGCGTGTCCCGACCTGGGAGAGCGGCGCCGCGCCCCCCTGCCGAGTGCCGCGCGTTCCTCGGGTGTCGCGTGTGGTGACGTTCGCATCGCGGTGGTCGCGTGCTTGGGCATCGGAGTCTCTCCTGCCTGGCACTGCGACCCCGGGTGATCACGGCAGTCGAACCGCTGTCGTGTTCCCCTCACGTGGGCGCCGCGCCGATCGTCTGTTCACAGCCCTGCGCTTCGATCCCGGCGTCGGCGACACGGGCAGCCTCCACCCAACAGTAGGTCTGCCCCCGGCACCCCGCACGGCGGCGAGGCCGTGCGGGGCGAGGCCGTGCGCGGGGAGGCACGCGCCCTCGCTGCGACCGGCGGTCGTGCATTGTTGCCCGGTACCGCGGCCCGGCCCTTCCGAGTGCTCGGGTGCCGGCCGGGTCGCCCGCCGCCGTCGTGATCGAGCAGCGAAGGCAGGGTACGGCTGCCTCCCCGACACTCGGACGGTCCAACCGGAGCGTGATGGACGGCAGGGAGGACCCACGGCCCGTTCCCTCGCGTCCGCACGAGCCGAGGAACCGGCCTGCGGATCGCTCCGCGCGCCGTCCGGCATCCGGCGTGGCAGCCTGAGGGCGGAGGTCTCCGACCAGGCCGCCTCTGCCGGTGGCAGGCGGCGCGACGGCGCGCGTACTCCGTGACATGTGATCCGGCCGGAGGCGTTCAGACATGCGCCCCCGGTCCCGTCTGCGAGGAGTGGATGCGTATGCCGGCCGGACCGGCAGCCGGGCCCGCCAGCGCCCCACAGAACCCGCTCGACGTCGTCCGCAGCCGCAGCTACATCTCCCTGCTGGTCATCGCGGCCGTTCTGGGCGTCCCCATCTCCTGCGTGGCCTACGGGTTCCTCGCCCTCGTCTCGGAACTCCAGTCCTTGCTCTACGAGGACCTGCCCAAGGGCCTCGGCTTCAGCGGAACACCGGACTGGTGGGCCGTGCCCCTGCTCGCCGTGGCCGGCGTGCTGGTCGCCCTCACCATTCGCCACCTGCCCGGAAAGGGCGGGCACGAGCCGGCCGAAGGCCTCAAGACAGGCGGCACACCATCGGTGACAGCGGTGCCCGGCGTCGCCCTCGCCGCGATCGCCACGCTCAGCCTCGGCGCCGTCCTGGGCCCTGAGGCCCCGCTCATCGCCCTCGGCGGCGGACTGGCGGTCGGCGTGGTCCGGATGCTGAAACGGGACGCCCCTCCCACCGCCCTCGCCGTCGTCGCGGCGGCGGGCAGTTTCGCGGCGATCAGCGAACTCCTCGGCTCCCCCCTGCTCGGAGCCTTCCTGCTGATGGAAGCCTCCGCCCTCGCCGGGCCGATGCTCGGCGTCGTGCTGGTGCCGGGCCTGCTCGCCGCGGGCGTCGGCTCGCTGATCTTCACCGGCCTGGACGCCTGGACCGGACTCGGCACCTACTCCCTGGCGCTGCACCAGGTGCCGCCAGCCGACCGGCCGACACTCGCCGCGTTCGGCTGGGCGATCCTCGTGGGCGTCGCCGCGGCGCTCATCGGTGAGGCCGTCCGCCGCTCGGCCCAGCGCCTGGAGGCGCAGGTGGAGCGGCGAAGGCTGACGCTCACCGTAGCGATGGGCGTGGTCGTCGGACTGCTCGCTCTGCTCTACGCCACGTTCACCGGCAAACCGATCTCCGGCGTCCTGTTCTCCGGCGAGAGCACCATCGGCCCCCTTCTGGCCGACCAGGCCACCTACTCCGTCGGTACCCTGCTCCTCCTCGTCGTGTTCAAGTCCCTCGCCTACAGCGCCTCGCTCAGCGCCTTCCGCGGAGGTCCGGTCTTCCCGTCCCTGTTCATCGGGGGTGCGGGCGGGCTGGCCATGTCCCATCTTCCGGGCCTCGACACCACCACCGGCTTCGCCCTGGGCGTGGGCGCGCTGAGCGTTGCCATGCTCAAACTGCCGATGACCTGCGTCCTGCTGGCCACCCTGCTCCTCGGTTCCGTGGGGCTGACCGTCATGCCGTTGGTGATCGTGGCGGTGGTGGTCTCCTACGTACTGACTCTCAGACTCGCCGGTCGAGCGCCTCGTCCAGCGTCGTCGCTGCCATGATGAGGGAGAGATGGGTGAACGCCTGCGGGAAGTTTCCCAGTTGCTCACCGCTCGGGCCGATCTCCTCGGCGAACAGACCGACATGGTTGGCGTACGTCTGCATCTTCTCGAAGGTGTAGCGGGCCTGCGGCAGCCGTCCCGCGCGGGCCAGCGCGTCGACGTACAGGAACGTACAGAGGCTGAACGTCCCCTCGGAGCCGCGCAGTCCGTCCGGCGAGGCCTCCGGGTCGTAGCGGTAGACGAGGCTGTCGGAGACGAGGACCCGCTCCATGGCGTCCAGCGTGCTCAGCCATCCGGGGCTGCGCGCGGCGACGAAGCCGACGCGGGGCGCCAGCAGCAGGGAGGCGTCCAGGACGTCGCTGCCGTAGTGCTGGACGATGGCCTGCTGCTTCTCGTTCCAGCCGTTCGCCATGACCTGTTCGAGGATCGCGTCCCGGGCCTTCGTCCAGCGGACCGTGTCGGCCGGCCGGCTGTACTCCATCGCCAGCTTCAGACCCCGGTCGAACGCGGCCCAGCACATGATCCGGCTGTAGGTGAAGTCCTTGCGGCCGCCCCGGGTCTCCCAGATGCCCTCGTCCGGGCGGTCCCAGGAGTCCGCGAGCCAGTCGAGGATGCCGGACAGCGCCTTCCAGCCCTGGTAGCCGCCCTGTTCCCGCACGGCGCGGCCCTCGGCCAGCGCGTAGAGGGCCTCGCCGTAGATGTCCAGCTGCAACTGGCCCGCGGCCCCGTTGCCCGCGCGTACGGGATACGAGCCACGGTAGCCCTCGAAGTGCTCCAGGATCTCCTCCGTCAGATGCGGGTCGCCGTCGACCCGGTACATGATCTGGAGGGGTTCGTCGTCGGGTCCTTCGCGTGCCGCCAGCCGGTCGCCGAGCCAGCGCGTGAAGTGGGTCGCCTCCTCGACGAAGCCGAGGTCGAGCAGTGCCCGCACGGACAGCGAGCCGTCCCGCACCCAGGTGTACCGGTAGTCCCAGTTGCGCTCACCGCCGATCTGCTCGGGCAGGCCCATCGTGGCTGCGGCGACCGGCGCCCCGGTCGGGGCGTAGGTCAGGAGCTTGAGGGTGATCGCGGAGCGGTGCACCATCTCCGTCCAGCGGCCGCGGTAGTTCGAGGTGCGGACCCACTGCTGCCAGAAGTCGACGTTGCTCCACAGCTCCTCGGTGACTCCGTCGAGCGTGGGGGGTGGCGGGGCCTCGCCGTCCGGCCCGCACACCGTGAACACCACGGCCGCCTGCTCGCCGTTGGCGAGGGTGATACCGCCCCGGACGTCCTGGCCGTCGCGTTCGAAGGGGATGTTGCCCTGGAGGTGACCGGTCGCTCCCGGGGACCTGAACGTGGCCTTGCCCGGCGCCAGTTCGAGTTCATGGGGCGCCCGCGCGTAGTCGAACCGCGGCCGGCACTCCAGGGTGAAGTGCACGGTGCCGCGCACCGAGCGGATCACCCGCACCAGACTGTGCCGGTCGCTGGGGGTCGGACCGGTGAGGACCGGCATGTGGTCGATGATCTCGCCCACGCCGTCCGGGGACATGAAGCGGGTCACCACGACCGCCGTGTCCGGGTAGTAGAGCTGCCGCCAGGATCCCTCGGGGTGATCGGGGGCGAGACGGAAGTAGCCGCCGCCGTCGTGGTCGAGGAGCGAGGCGAAGACGCTGGGGGAGTCGAAGCGCGGTGCGGCGAACCAGTTGATCACGCCGCGGGACGACACCAGGGCCGCGGTCTGAAGGTCCCCGACTAGACCGTGGTCGGCGATGGGCGGATAGCGATCCATACGGGCCTCCTTTGTCAGGCCGCCTGGGCCGTGACGCGTCCCGAGCGGACGGCGTCGACGAGCGCCTGATGGTCCTTCTCGTTCTGGTCGGCGTACGCCTCCGCGAACGGGACGATCGCCCGGTCGAAGACGTCACCCCCGCCCAGATAGGAGGCGATGGCGATCCGATCGCCCGACCTCGCGTGCGCGCGGGCCAGCGTGGCACCGCACAGCTCGCCGAACGCCCGCATGCCCGCCGGGACCATGAGCTCCGGCTCGGCGATGCCCTTCCAGTCGCGCAACTGCCGTACGTAGAAGTCCCGTCGGCGGCCGTCGATGCCCTCGGCCCGCTCCCAGCCGAGGAAGATGTCACTGGTGGCCTGCATCAGCCGCTGGCCCGCGACCACCCGCTCGCCCTGCGTCCGGAACTCGCTCGCGCCGACGTACTGCGCGAGCACCGACTCGTCCGCCTCCTTGGCCTGCAACAGCAGCGGATCCGAGTCGTCCCGGCCGAGCATGAGGATGATCCAGCAACGGGTGCCCACACTGCCGACCCCGACCACCTTGCGGGCCACGTCGGCGAACCGGTACTGCTCCAGCAGGAACCGCCGGTCCGAGTTCAGACTCCGGCCGTAGCTCCCGATCAGCCTGCGGAGCTGCTTCTCCAGAGCACCGCGTTCCATGTCGGGCAGCAGATCCTGCAACGGCATGACGAGCGGGGGATCGGCGGCGATACGCGCCTTGCCGTCGACCAGGTGCGTGAGCTTGTTGAACGCCTGGAGACTGTCCCGGCTGCGTGCCTTGTCGGTCGTCTTCTTCCAGCGGTCGCGGGCGTGCGAGCCCAGCTCCCCGGCGATGTGCGTCCGTACCCAGTCCTCGTCGAAGTGCGTGTACCAGACCGGGAGATTGCCCAGACCGGCGAAGCGCCTCATCCACTCGCGGTACGAACGCACCGTCGTACGGACGATGTCGGCGCGCTCCTTGCCGCTGTAGCCGTTCGCCCGGCCCGCGATGACGAAGCTGGCGGCCAGCCGTTTGACGTCCCACTCCCAGGGGCCGGGCAGCGTCTCGTCGAAGTCGTTGATGTCGAACATCATGCGGCGCTCCGGCGAGGCCAACAGGCGGAAGTTCAACAGGTGCGCGTCACCGCACAGTTGGACCCTGATACCGGACCGGGGAGTGCCCGCGAGGTCCGCGGCCATGATGGCGGCTGCCCCGCGGTAGAAACGGAAGGGCGACTCGGTCATCCGGCCGTAGCGGATCGGTACGAGGTCCTGCAATCGGGTCGCGGACTGCGCCTCCACGATGTCCACCGGGTCGGGCCGCTTCGGCCCGGGGGAGAAGTCGGCGTGACTCGAGCGCGGCACCGCGGACCGGGCGGCCTTGCCGAGCGCGGCGCGTTCCGCCGGGGTGTGGTGCGGGGGGTTGCTGCCCGCCGGGTGCTTGGGGGTCATTGCAGACGCTCCGCGATGAGGTCGACGGCGCGCGCGGCGCCGGCGAGGGTGGTCGGCGAGGGAGCACCGCGCCGATGATCGGGAGGGAGTTCCTGTCGGGGACGTGCGGGCGGTCGACGGCGTGGGGCTCGCCGGCCATGCTCGGCATGCCGGTGACCTGACGGCGGCCGCGGCGCAACATGGGTCGTCGTGGGAGGGGCCCGGTCCGATCACCAAGGTAGCCCCGGCTCATATGTCCGGCGAGTTGGGCCGTTCGGGGTCGGATGTCGGCGGCGGAACACCGGATTTGTGGAGGTGTTCCGGGGAGGTGACGATGAGGGCATGCGCGATACGGCGGCGCCGAGCCGCGCGAGACCACGCGGAGGCGGCGATGGTCCTTGACCTGGTCCTCATCGGTCTGGTGATCGCCCTGGACCCGCTGCCCGTCACAGGATTCGTGCTGGTCCTGTCGGCGCGCAACGGAATCTGGAAGGGCCTCGTCTTCATCCTGACCTGGCTGGCCACTTTCGTGGGCATCATCGCCGCGGTGCTGCTGATGACGGGCGGCCAGCCACCAGCCCCGAAGTCCGCGCCGTCCACGGCCTCCCTGGCCGCCAAACTGGCCATCGGCCTCGGAATGATCTGCTACGCGGAGCGGACGCGACGCAACATCGGAAAGCGGCAGAAGTCGGCCGGCTTCATGGCGCGGATCGAGCGGATCTCCCCCTGGTCCGCCGCGGGACTGGCGCTGCTGCTCCAGCCGTGGGGGATGGTGGCGGCCGGAGCCGCGACCGTCGTGGATGCCGACCTCGCGCAGGCCGCGTCGTACGCGGCACTGATGGGCTACGTCCTGCTGGCCAGTTCCAGCCTGCTGACGATGGAGCTCTACGCGACGTTCGCGCGGCGGTCGGCGCAGGTTCGGCTCGCCAAGCTGCGTACCTGGCTGGAGGGGCACCAGGAGCAGGCGCTGGTGTCGCTGGTCCTCTTCCTGGGGCTGTGGCTGGTGGGCAAGAGCATCTACCAGCTGACCGCGTGAACCACCCGAAAGGCCCGAACGGCTCCCTCGGCCAGGGCCCGCTCGGCGTTCGGCGGAGGCTGCGGGGAGCCGTCGTACCGAAATGCGGCCGCTTCCGTCCGGTGCTGCAATGGCAGGGACCTGGGGCAGGGCAAAACCATGACCACGCAGGGGTGAAGCCGTGAGCGAAGATGAATTTGTCGAGATGGGACCGATCGACTATATCGTCGTGGAGTTTCCCGGTAACCGAATGACCGGTGAGGGACTTCCGATCCTGGTCGATCTGGTGGACCGGGGCCTCATTCGGATTCTCGACCTTCTGTTCGTGAGGAAGGACGAGGACGGGTCCGTGGCCGGCATGGAGATCGCCGACTTCGACGGAGACGGTGCCCTCGACCTCGCCGTGTTCGAGGGCGTGTCCTCCGGTCTCCTCGGCGAGGACGACATCGCGGAGGCCGGGAAGGCGCTGGAGCCCGGCAACGCCGCCGGAATCCTGGTCTACGAGAACGTGTGGGCGGCGCCCTTCGCCGCCGCGCTGCGGCGTGGAGGAGCCCAGATGGTCGCCTCCGGACGCATCCCGGTGCCCGCCGTGCTGGCGGCGCTCGAGGACACGGACGCCGGATAGCCGTCGCACGAACGGGCAGCGGCCCCGCACGTGGTGCGGGGCCGCTGCCCGTTCCCGGTTGTTCCGGGGGAGTGCGGTCGGCTACGCGGTACGGGCGTCCCGGCCGGATCCGACGCACAGCGCCCAGATGACGAACGCGTCCACGGCGATCAGCACGCTGGCCCACACCGGGGAGTACGGCAGCCACATGAAGTTGGCGACCATGGCCAGCCCCGCCAGGGTGATGCCGACGATCCGGGCCCACAGCATGCCGCGGAACACGGCTATGCCGGCGAAGACGATCAGGACGCCGAGGGTGAGGTGGATCCAGCCCCAGCTCGTGAGGTTGAAGGTGTAGACGTAGTTGCGGGTGGTGACGAAGACGTCGTCCTTGGCGATGGCGGCGATGCCCTGGAATATCGCCATCGCACCTCCGAAGATCATCATGACTCCGGCGAAGGCGGTCCAGCCGGACACCCACGCCCCCGAACTGCCGGCGGATTCCTGTTGGTGGTGCATACCCGTCGTAGCCATTGCGAGCTCCTCCTGCGTAGGTCTCGCCACTGACCGGGCGACGGTCGGTGGCCCACATTTCAGCTTGCCATGGGAATGAGGGACCGGCAGATCGTCGCAAAGCCCGTCCGACGGGAGCGGGATCGGGGTGCGGGGGATTCCGTTCGGTGTTCCAATGGTCCTGCCCGGTGCGCCGAGATGAATTCGGCGCGCAGAGGGGAAGGAATCCCTTTCGGGCTCGTTCCGTTTGTCTCGTGCCGGAAAGGAAACACCGTGCCAGGTCTCCTCCGCGGGGTCGCCCGCACCGCCGTGGTGGCCGGTACGGCCACCGCCGTCTCGAACCGCGTGTCACGTCGCCAGCAAGGTCGATGGGCTCAGCAGGAAGCACAGCAGCAGTACCAGGAGCAGCCGCCCCCGCCCCAGCCCGCCGCGCCGGCCGACGACATGAGCAGCAAGATGGATCAGCTGAAGCAACTGGGGGACCTCAAGACCCAGGGCGTCCTCACCGAGGCCGAGTTCGAGGCGCAGAAGGCCCGGATTCTCGGCTGATCGCACAGGACCCCCGTCGAGGAAACCTGACAGAACCTCGACGGGGACACACATGGTGAACACCGGCCCGGCGGCCGGGGGCCGAGCCCCCGGCCGCCGGGGCGTGCCGGGGGCTCGGCACGCCCCGGCGGCCTCGCCGGTCAGCCCACCCGGTGGCCGTTCTCCAGTTCCGCGGTGCCCGAGCCCTCCGCGAGGACGTCGAGCGCGGTGAGGACACGGCGGCCCGAGGCGCCCAGGAGGTGGGCGGCCACCTCCTCGCGCGGCACCAGCCGCCAGGACAGCAGCTCCTCCTGCTGGAGCCGGATCGCGCCGAGCTCCCGCTCGCCGAGCACCCCGCCGTCGTAGAGGTAGGCCACCAGCGGCGGGCGCTCAGGACCGAGGACCCAGTCGACGGCCAGCAGCCGTCCGAGCTCCACGTCGAGGCCGATCTCCTCGGCCGTCTCACGGCGCGCGCCCTGCCGGGGGCTCTCGCCGTCGTCCGACTCCACCGTTCCGCCCGGAAGCGTCCAGCCGTCGCGGTAGTTCGGTTCGACGAGCAGGACCCGCCCGTCGGCGTCACGGAAGAGCGCGGCGGCCCCGACGAGGACACGGGGCAGGCCGGCGATGTACGTGGCGAAGTCCGAAGTGGTCACGGGGGAAGCGTAACGAGAGGACCGGCGGGTTCCCGGTCTCCGGCGCCGCCGCCGACTCGGACGTCACCACCGACTCGGCGCTGCCCCTGCCCCGGCTCGGGCGCTGCCCCGCCCCCCGGATCGGGCAGCGCCCCGCCCTCCGCTCGGGCGGCGCCCCCGCCCCCTGCTCGGGTTCTCCCACCCGCTCCGGTGCCGTCTCCCGGCTCAGGCTTCGAGCAGGGCGACCGTGCGGGACGCGAGCTCGCTGATCCGTACCCCGTCGAAGCCGAACACGGCGCTGCGGACGGTGTCCTCCAGCGGGTCCTTCCACTGCGGGGGAATCGCCTCCGCCCCGCACAGCACGCCCGCGACGGAGCCCGCGGTAGCGCCGTTCGAGTCGGTGTCGAGACCACCGCGGACCGTCAGCGTGATGGTGCGGGTGAAGTCGCCGTCGCCGTACAGCAGCCCCGCGGTCAGCACCGCCGCGTTCGGGACCGTGTGGATCCAGCCCATCCCCGCGGTCTCCTCGGACACGGTGGCGAGCGTGTCCTCCCAGGTCATCCGGGTCTCGTGCAGCGCGATCACCCGCCGCACGGCGCGGGACAGACGGCTGCTCGCGGGGATCACGCCGAGCGCCGAGTCCAGCGCGTCCCGGACGGAGGGGGCGGTGAAGGCCGCGGAGATCAGCGCCGCCGCCCACATCGCGCCGTAGACACCGTTGCCGGTGTGGGACAGGACGGCGTCACGGCGGGCCAGCGAGGCCGCCCGCATGGGCAGCCCCGGGGACGTCCAGCCGTAGACGTCGGCCCGGATCAGCGCGCCGATCCACTCCTGGTACGGATTCTCGTACGTCGCCGTCACCGGCGGTTTCAGACCCTGGGCGAGATTGCGGTAGGCGGCGCGCTCCGCCGTGAACGTCTGGAGATACGGAAGTCGCGCCAGCCACAGGTCACCGACCTGCTCCGTGCTGAACGTGAAGCCGTGCGTCTCCAGCAGGTCGAGGCCGAGGATCGCGTAGTCCACGTCGTCGTCACGGCAGCTGCCGTGGATCCGGCCGCGCACACAGCTGCGCCACTCGGGCCGCAGCTCGAACTCGCCCGCGTGGTCGTCGGCGGGCCCGGGGAGATAGTCGGTCAGGGGCAGGGCCCCGGCCTGCCGCAGATAGCGGTCGATCCGGTCCCGCGTCCAGTGGTCGCCCTGCTCGACCGGCTTGCCGAGCATGTTGCCCGCGATCCGGCCCAGCCAGCCCCCGAGGACGCGGTCGGCGATGTCGGTGCCCACAGGGGTCATGGCTCCGGTCTACCCAATTCCGGGCGGTCCCGCAGGCCGGGCAGGGGCATGACGGCGAGGGTCCGCTCCGGTTATGGTCGCAGCGGCGCGACTGCCTTGACGTGTGCAAGGCCAGGAAGCAAGGGGAATGCAAGGTGGCGGACGCTGCTGTGGATCGGACCCCGCGTGTGCTCATCGCGGCGGACAAGTTCAAGGGATCGCTGACGGCCGTCCAGGTCGCGGAGCGGGTGACGGCCGGACTGCGCCGGGCCGCGCCGCACGCCGAGATCGAGTCGCTGCCCGTGGCGGACGGCGGCGACGGCACCGTCGACGCGGCGGTCGCGGCCGGATTCGAGCGCCGCGAGGTGCGCGTCGCCGGACCACTGGGCCACGAGATCACCGCCGCGTTCGCGCTGCGCGGGCGGACCGCGGTCGTGGAGATGGCCGAGGCGAGCGGGCTGCAACGACTGCCCCGGGGCGTCTTCGCGCCACTGTCGTCCTCGACGTACGGCACCGGGGAACTCCTGCGCGCCGCGCTGGACACCGGCGCCGACACCATCGTCTTCGGTGTGGGCGGCAGCGCGACGACGGACGGCGGAGCCGGCATGCTCTCCGCGCTCGGCGCGTGCTTCCTCGACGCGGCGGGCGAGCCGGTGGCTCCCGGCGGTGCCGGTCTCGGCGAGCTGGCCAGGGCCGACCTGTCCGGCCTCGACGACCGGCTCGCCGGGGTCGACCTGGTCCTCGCGAGCGATGTGGACAACCCGTTGACCGGCCCCGGGGGCGCGCCCGCCGTCTACGGCCCGCAGAAGGGCGCGGGTCCCGACGACGTGGCGGTGCTGGACTCCGCCCTCGCCCATTTCGCCGGTGTCCTGGAGAAGGAGATCGGACCGGGGGCCGGCGGGTACGCCGCCGCGCCCGGCGCCGGTGCGGCGGGCGGGGTCGGCTACGGGGCTCTGGTCCTCGGTGCCCGCTTCCGGCCCGGGATCGAGGTGATGCTCGACGTGCTCGGCTTCGCGGCGGCGCTGGAGCGGGCCACGCTGGTGATCACCGGCGAGGGCTCGCTGGACGAGCAGACCCTGCACGGCAAGGCGCCCGCCGGGGTCGCGGCGGCCGCGCGGGCCAGGGGCAGGGAGGTCGTCGCGGTCTGCGGCCGTCTCGCGCTCCCGCCCGAGGCGCTGGGCAGGGCCGGTATCCGGCGGGCGTATCCGCTCACCGAGGCCGAGCCCGACATCGCGACCTGCATCGCCGACGCCGGCCCGATCCTGGAACGGGTGGCGGAGAACATCGGGCGGGACTTCCTGATCTGAACCGCCCGGTACGGGTCACGGGGGCACCGGGGTTCACCGTGCCGGACCCGCCCCCGTGCCCGCCGGGGTGCCCGCCAGCCGGTAGGCGTCCAGGGCCAGGGTCATCTCGATCAGGTCGCGGGGGCGGGCCAGTTGGCGTGAGGTCAGCTGTTCCAGCCGGCGCAGGCGGTTGAAGACGGTGTTCCGGTGGCAGTACAGACGTCCCGCCGCGCGCCCGGCGGACCCCTCGCAGGCCAGCCACATGTCCAGCGTCTCGATCAGCACCGCCCGGTCGCCGGGTTCGAGTTCGAGCAGCGCGCCGAACACCTCCGACACCAACTGCCCCGCCAGCTCCGGCTGGCTCACGACCAGCGCCGTGGGCATCCGCTGATCCAGGCGTACGACACCGGTCGCGTCCGGCGGACAGGTGCGCAGTGCCAGCTCGGCCCACCGCCGGGCCCGCCCCAGCTCGCCCAGCCCCGACACCACCGGACTGATGCCGCCCGGCCCCGAACGGCGTCCGTCCAGCAGCCGGGCCACCCCGTCCAGACCCTGCCCGGCGTCCAGCGCCACCACCGCGATCTCGCAGTCGGCCCGCATCCGCCAGATGAACCGCAGCCCCGCGCCCAGCACCGGCCGGACGCGGACGTCCCGTCCGTCGTGACGCTCGGCCCGCAGCACCACGACGGCGTACGGTCCGTGCTCGGGCAGATCGAGCCCGGCCGCCGCCCGAGCGGCGAGCCCCGGTGCCTGCCGGCCCTCAAGCAGGGCGTCGAGCAGCGCCTGCAACTGCTCGTCGGTGCGCCGCCGCAGCTCCCGTTCCGTGGCGAGATAGGACTCCGAGGCGGTCGCGGCCTGCGCGTCCACGGCCGACCACACCATCGTGGCGCACCGCATGAGCACCCCGAGCCGCTCGGGCTCACGGGCGGCCGCGCCCTCCATCAGCGCGTCCCACACCAGATAGCCCGCGGCCCGGTAGGCGTGCACGAGGAGTTCGAGCGGCAGCCCCTGCTGGGCCCGTCTGCGGCCCGCCTCCTCGGCGTGCTCCAGATCGCGGCGCGGTGAGTCCCGCGGCGCGAAGATCGCCTTGATGCCGATGCGCATCGCGGTCTCCGCCTCCCGCCACTGCTGGTCGTACGGCAGCACCTGTCCGTAGACGGGGGAGTACTCGGTGAGCTGCCTGACGTGCTCGTCGACGAGCTCGGGCAGCCGTTCCAGCAGAGCCGCACACGACTCCGCGAGCAGCTTCCAGTCATGACCGGTCCGCGGTCTGCGCCCTCCCATGGCCGGAGGATGCCACCGGGACCCGGGGTCGCACAGGCCCCTGACACGCGGTGTTGTGCGCGTGCACAACGGGCGGGTGCCACCGGTGGGCTCCCGCCGCGTATCGGCCGCGGCCCGTGGACGGGGGTGTCCGCCGGTGCTGAGGTGAGCGCCACACCGAGCGAGGACAAGGGAGATGCCATGGGCGGTTCCGCTCTGCTGGTGCGGGAACTGTCGGTCGGATACGGCCCCGTACGCGCGCTGCGCCATGTGTCGCTGGAGGTGCCCGAGGGAACGGTGGTCACGGTCCTCGGCGGCAACGGCGCGGGCAAGTCGACGCTGCTGCGGGCGGTGTGCCGGACCCTCTCCTTCCACGGGGGAGCGGTGACCGGCGGCACGGTCACCCTCGGCGGACGTCCGCTCGACCGACTGCCGCCGGACCGGGTGGTGGCCGCCGGCGTGTCCCAAGTCCCCGAAGGACGAAGGGTGTTCAGCCGGATGACGGTCGCGGACAATCTGCGTGCCGGAGCGCTCGGCGGCACCGGCGGGCGCTCCGGCCGGGCGCGTGCCCTGCGGCGGGTGCACGAGCTGTTCCCCGTTCTCGCCGACCGGGCCGAGCAGCGGGCCGGGCTGCTGTCCGGCGGGGAGCAGCAGATGCTCGCCGTCGGCCGGGCGCTCATGGGCGCCCCGAAGGTGCTGCTGCTCGACGAACCCTCCCTCGGGCTGGCCCCGTTGATGGCCGCCCGGATCGCCGACACCGTGCGGGAGATCAACGAGCAGGGCACCTCCGTCCTGCTCGTGGAACAGAACGCCGCCCTCGCCCTGCGGCTCGCCTCGACCGCCTATGTCCTGGAGGTCGGCGAGGTCACCCTGTCGGGCCCGGCGGCCGAACTCGCCGCCTCCGACGAGGTGCGCCGCCGCTATCTCGGCGTGGTCGACGAGGAGGCCGCGGCCGACGGCGAGGCCACCTCCCACGGGCTCTTGTCCCTGTCCCGCTGGAAGGGGTGAACCCGCCGTGGAAGAAGGCGACTTCACCGCGGCCCGCCCGGTGGTCCCGGCAGAATCGGTGGTCCCGGCAGACCCGGCAGACCCGGCGGTCCCGGCCGACCTGGCGGACCGGGCCGACCCGGCGACCGCGGGGGCCCGTGCCGCGGATCGGGCAACCGCCGTGGGCCGTAAGGCCGTTCAGGAGAGCGGGCCCGACGGCATCCCGGCGCTCGACATCCGCGACGTCACCGTCCGCTTCGCCGGGCTGACCGCGCTCGACGCGGTGAGCTTCACCGTGCGGCCGGGCACCGTGCACGCCCTCATCGGCCCCAACGGCGCCGGGAAATCGACCTGCTTCAACGTGCTGTCCGGTGTGTGCCGGCCCGCCGCCGGAAGCGTCCGCCTCGGCGGGCACGAGCTCACCGGCCTGCCGCCCCACAGGATCGCCGGGCTCGGGGTGGCCCGCATCTTCCAGAACCTCGCGCTGCCCCCGCACGCCACCGTCGAGGACTGTCTGATGCTCGGCCGCCACCGGCTGACCCGCGCCGGATTCCTCGCCGCCGGGCTGCGGCTGCCCTCGGCGGCCCGCGAGGACCGGCGCCACCGTGAACGTGTGCGCGAGATCGCCGCGTTCGTGGGCCTGGAGCGACAACTGGGGAAGCCCGCCGGTTCGCTCCCGTACGGACAGCAGAAGCTCGCCGAGCTCGCCCGTGCCCTGTGCATGGAACCCCGGGTCCTGCTCCTGGACGAACCCGTCGCCGGCATGACCGCCGACGAACGGCGCCGTACCGCCGCGGTCGTCGCGGGGGTCCGCGACAGCCTCGGCATCTCGATCGTGCTCGTCGAACACGACATGGGGGTGGTGATGCGGCTCGCGGACGCGGTGACCGTACTCGACTTCGGGCGCCGGATCGCCGACGGCGCCCCGGCGGACGTACAGAACGATCCGGCGGTGGTACGCGCCTATCTCGGCGAGCGCGGCGACCCGGAGGAGGACATCTCATGAGCACCTTCGCCGAACTCCTGCTCAACGGACTGTCGTTGGGCTCCGTCTACGCCCTCATCGCGCTCGGGTTCGTCGTCATCTTCCGGGCCACCGAGGTCGTCAACTTCGCGCACGCCTCCCTGCTGCTCGCGGGCGGCTATGTCACCGCGACCCTCCACGACGACCTCGGCTTCTGGCCCGCCCTGCTCGCCGGGGTCGCGGGCGCCGCCCTGGTCGGGGCCGCCGTGGAGTTCCTGGTGATGCGCCGCTACCGCGGCTCCGACCAGAGCGTCCTGGCGATCGTCACCATCGGCGTGGACATCCTGCTCACCACCGAACTGACCCGCCGGATCGGCACCGACGTCCTGGCGCTGGGCGACCCCTGGGGCGACGCCGTCCTCACCGTCGGACCCGTCTCCGTCGCCCACACCCGGATCGCCGCCTTCGTCACGGCGTCGCTGCTCATCACGGTCTTCCTGCTGGCCTTCCGGTACACCTCCTGGGGCGTGGCGATGCGCGCCGCAGCCGAGAGCCGGGAGACCGCCGCCCTGATGGGCGTCCGGCTCGGCCGGGTGTCGCTGGGGGCATGGGCGGTGGCGGGCGCTCTCGCGGCCGTCGCCGCCCTGTTCCTGACCGTCTTCCCCACCCCCGGACTGGAGCGCGCCACCTCGCTCGCCGCGCTCAAGGCGTTCCCGGCGGCGATCCTCGGCGGCCTGGACTCCACGACCGGCGCGCTGGTCGGCGGACTCCTCGTCGGCGTCACCGAGTCCCTGGCCACCGGCTACCAGAGCGACCTCACCTTCCTCGGACGCGGCCTCGGCGATCTCGCGCCCTACGTGGTGATGGTCGCGATCCTGCTCATCCGGCCCGCCGGGCTGTTCGGCACGAAGGAGCTCGCCCGTGTCTGAGGTCCTCACCCACGACGGGCCCGGCAGCGCGTCCCGCCCCGCCCGCCGGCGCCCGGTCCGGCTGCCCGCCGCCCGGACCGCCACCGGGGCCGCCTGTGCCGTCCTGCTGCTCGCGCTGCCCTTCTACGTCGACCGCTTCTGGCTGGAGGCCGGACTGTTCGCGATGGCCGCCGCGATCGGCGCGATCGGCCTGAACCTCCTGACCGGTGCGACCGGGCAGCTCTCCATGGGGCACGCCTTCTTCCTCGCGGTCGGCGCCTACGGCTACTGCGTGTTCGCCGCCGACGGCGGCGGCGGGCTGACCGGCCTCGGACTGCCCGCCTGGCTCGCCGCCGTGCTCGCCGTGGCCGTCTCCGGGATCGCCGGGGGCCTGTTCAGCCCGATCGCCGGACGGCTGCGCGGTGCCTACCTCGGTATCGCCACGCTCGCCCTGATCTTCATCGGCCAGCACGTCCTGTTCAACGCCCGGGTTCTGACGGGCGGCTTCAACGGCCGTGACGTTCCGCCGCTCAGCCTCTTCGGCCTCACCTTCGACGACCGCGAGCTGCTCGTCGCGGACGTGCCCTTCGGTTCGGCCGAGAAGCTCTGGTACGTGGGCCTGCTGCTGGTCCTGGGCTGCGCCCTGTTCGCCCGCGGGGTGCTGCGCGGACGGCCGGGCCGGGCCATGAACGCGATCCGCGACCACCGGATCGCGGCCGGGGTGATCGGCGTGCCCGTGGCCCGCTACCGGGCCGGGGTCTTCGTCCTGTCCTCGATGTACGCCGGCCTGGCGGGGGTGCTGCTCGCCCTGGTCTTCCAGCGCACGGTGCCCGACTACTTCGGGATCACGCTCTCGCTCGACTACCTCGCCATGATCGTCATCGGCGGGCTCGGCTCGGTCGCCGGGGCGGTGGCCGGGGCCGTGTTCGTCTCGCTGCTGCCCCAGCTGCTGACCCGCTACAGCGACAGCCTGCCGCTGGTCTCCGATCCGGGTACGGGCGGTATCGCGCCCGGCGAGGCGGCCCGGTACCTGTACGGCGCCGCCGTCGTGGCGGTGGTGCTCTTTCTTCCGGGCGGCCTGGTCAGGGTGGCCGCCCGGCTTCGCGTCACGCCCCGTCCCGGGGCACGCGTCACGCCCCGTCCGGGGTCCCGCGTCACGCCCCGTCCCGGGGCCACCGAAGGGGAGGAACGATGAGAACCACACACACCGCGAAGCTGGCCGCCGGAGCGCTGGCCGCCCTGCTCGTGCTGGCCGGGTGCAGCTCGAAGGCCCGGCACGACGACGGCGACAAGGCAGGCGCCGACGGGGTGAGGACCGGCCAGGGGATCTCGGGGAAGACCATCAGCCTAGGGGCGCTCACCGACATGAGCGGTGTCTACGCGACGCTCGGCAAGAGCGTCACCCAGGCCCAGCAGCTCTATGTGAAGCAGACCAACGCCGCCGGCGGCGTCTGCGGCTACAAACTGGCGCTGACGGTCCGCGACCACGGCTACGACCCGCAGAAGGCCGTCTCCGGCTACACGGAGCTGGCGCCGAAGGTGCTGGGCTTCACCCAGTTCATCGGCTCGCCGTTCGTGGCGGCCGTCAAGCAGCGCATCGACGGCCAGGACAAGGGTCTGGTCCTGCCGCAGGCCTGGTCGGCGACCCTGCTGGGCAGCCCGTACATCCGGCCCATCGGCTCCACGTACGACATCGAGACGATCAACGCGATCGACTTCCTGATGAAGGAGAAGGGGCTGAGGAAGGGCGACAGCATCGGCCATGTCTACTTCGAGGGCGACTACGGGGAGAACGCCCTGACCGGCTCCCGGTACATGGCGAAGCAGGCGGGGCTCAAGGTCGTCGAGCAGAAGATCAAGCCGACCGACAACGACATGACCGGTCAGGTCGTCGCGCTGAAGAAGGCAGGGGTGAAGGCCGTCGTGATCAGCGCGGGCCCGCGGCAGGCGGCCTCGCTCGTCGGGGTCGCGGCGGCCCTGAAGTTCGATGTGCCGGTGATCGGCAACAACTCGGCGTTCGCCCCGCAGCTCCTGGCCACCGCGGCGGCCCCGGCCCTGGAGGCGAACTTCTACGTGGCCAATCCCTCGCTCCCGATCGGCGCGGACACCCCGAAGGCGAAGCGGCTGGTCGCCGACTACCGGGCCGCCTATCCGAAGGACGCCCTGGACAACGGCGTGGTCGCCGGCTGGACGGCCGCGTCGGCGTTCGGCGAGGCGCTGAAGAAGGCCTGCGCGGCCAAGGACCTCACCCGTGAGGGCGTCGACAAGGCCCTGCTGACCATCGACGCGTTCGACCCCGGATTCGGCGTCTCCCAGAACTTCACGGACCCGAAGTCCGCGTCGTCGAAGGAGAGCGTGATCCTCCAGCCGGACAAGAACGCGGTCGGCGGGATGAAGGTCGTCCGTGAGGCGGAGACCTCGTCCGTCGCACAGGGGTACACACCCGGCGCCTGACCCCGGCGCGCGCCCGGTGCCCGATCCTCCGCGCCCCGGACAGACGCAAGGGCCCCGAACCGTGCGGTTCGGGGCCCTTCGACGTACTGCGGGGTGTTACGGGAGCTGCGCGGCTCGCGCCTCGCGGCGGTTGCCCCGGAAGTTGTTCACCCGGCGGGCCGTGGCGAACAGCGGGATCACCGCGCCCATCACCAGCTGAAGCGCGCAGCCGGTCTGGAGGAGCAGCTGGCCGCCCGGGGCGTCGAACGCCCACGCGGCCAGGAGCCCCATCGAGAGCACGATCCAGGAGAGCATCGCGACCGCGAGGCGGCCCCGCGGCTTGGGGTACTCGACCCGGCTCACCATCAGCCAGGCGGTGCCCATGATCGCCATGAGCGTGGCGACGAAGGGCAGCTCCAGCAGGATGATCGAGACGACCGTGAGCGCGCCGAACGGGCTCGGCATGCCCTGGAACGTGCCGTCCTTCACCGTGACGCAGGAGAATCTCGCGAGCCTGAGGACCACGGCGAGCAGCACCACGATCGCTCCGACCGCCGCCACCTTCTGGTACGCGTCGTCCGCGACCATGCCGTACACGAGCACGAAGTAGGCCGGCGCGAGACCGAAGCTGATCAGGTCGGACAGGTTGTCCAGCTCGGCGCCCATGGGGGAGGAGCGCAGCTTGCGGGCCACCAGACCGTCGAACAGGTCGAAGATCGCGGCGCAGAGCATCAGGATCACGGCCGTGGCGGCGGAGTGACGGGCCATGCCCGACTCGTCGCTGCCCGTGAGATGCGGGATCAGGATGCCGGTGGTGGTGAAGTACACCGCCATGAAGCCGCACGTGGCGTTGCCGAGTGTGAGCGTGTCCGCTATCGAGAGGCGGAGCGAGAGAGGCATCTCCTCCTCGTCGTCCAGCTCATCGGCCTCCGGCACCCAGCCGGCCTGTGTCTCGGGATCAATCACGGTCAATTCGAGTCACCCCAGCCACGGTCTTCTGACCGACCTCCACGTCGACCTCGACACCCTCGGGGAGGTAGATGTCCACGCGCGAGCCGAAGCGGATCAGACCGATCCGGTCACCCTGCTCGACCTTCGTCCCCTGGGGGATGTACGGCACGATGCGACGGGCGACGGCGCCGGCGATCTGGATCATCTCGATGTCACCGAGCTCGGTGTCGAAGTGCCAGACGACGCGTTCGTTGTTCTCGCTCTCCTTGTTGAACGCCGGGACGAACCCACCGGGGATGTGCTCGACCGAGGTCACCGTGCCGGAGAGGGGCGCGCGGTTGACGTGGACGTTGAGCGGGCTCATGAAGATCGCGACGCGGGTGCGTCCGTCCTTCCACGGCATGATGCTCTGCACCACACCGTCGGCGGGCGAGATGACCCGGCCCTGCGTGATCTCACGCTCGGGGTCGCGGAAGAACCACAGCATCCCGGCTGCGAGCGCAGTGACGGGTACGGCCACGGCCTTGGCCGCGCCGGAACGGCGCGAACGGGCCAGGCTGAGTGCTGCGGTGGCAACGGTCGGGAGAAGCCACGGCGATGCTCCGCGCGCGAGGCGGACCCGGCCGCGAGGTGCAGAGGTTTGGCTGTGGGGCATGGATGACCTTCGTAGCGGATGATGCCGCGCTCGAACGGGGGACGGCGGCTTTCACGCGATCGTACCGGTCGCAGACCGCAACTGGGCAAGCCAAGATGCGGAGTCGACGGCTGAAGAGAGCTGACGGGGTGTGATCTTCTTCGCGATGAAAACACCCCGAACCCGGACATCTAGCCCTGGAGTCGATACTCTTCGAGCAGCCGGCGCCCGATGATCATTTTCTGGATTTCGGCGGTACCTTCGCCGATCAGCAGCATCGGCGCCTCACGGTAGAGGCGCTCGATCTCGTACTCCTTGGAGAAGCCGTAGCCGCCGTGGATCCGGAACGCATCTTCCACGACCTCTTTGCAGTACTCGGAGGCGAGGTACTTCGCCATCCCTGCTTCGAGGTCGTTTCGTTCCCCGGAGTCCTTTTTGCGAGCTGCGTTCACCATCATTGCATGGGCGGCCTCGACCTTGGTAGCCATTTCGGCCAGCTTGAACTGGATGGCCTGATGCTGGGCGATCGCCTTGCCGAAAGTGTGACGTTGCTGGGCGTATGAGACGCCGAGCTCGAATGCGCGCTGTGCGACACCGCAGCCACGGGCCGCGACGTTGACCCGGCCGACCTCGACTCCGTCCATCATTTGGTAAAACCCTCGGCCGGTGGTGCCGCCGAGGACGCGATCGGCCGGAATGCGCAGTCCGTCCATGATGAGTTCGGTGGTGTCGACCCCCTTGTAACCCATCTTGTCGATCTTGCCGGGGATGGTGAGGCCGGGGCGGACCTCTCCGAAGCCGGGCTCCTTCTCCACGAGGAAGGTCGTCATCGACTTGTGGGGTGCCGTGCCCTCGGGGTGTCCTTCGTCACTCCGGACGAGAACGGCCACCAGATTCGATGATCCACCGTTCGTCAGCCACATCTTCTGGCCGTTCAGGACGTACTCGTCGCCGTCCTTCACCGCCTTCGACGTGATCGCCGACACATCCGAGCCGAGCGCCGGCTCCGACATCGAGAAGGCGCCACGCGTCTCACCGAGCGCCATGCGCGGCAGGAAGTGGTCCTTCTGCTCCTGCGTTCCGTGCTGCTTGAGCATGTACGCCACGATGAAGTGGGTGTTGATGATGCCGGAGACCGACATCCAGCCGCGGGCGATCTCCTCGACGCACAGCGCGTACGTGAGGAGGGACTCGCCCAGACCGCCGTACTCCTCGGGGATCATCAGCCCGAAGAGGCCGAGCTCCTTGAGGCCGTCGACGATCGCTTGCGGATACTCGTCGCGGTGCTCCAGCTCGGTGGCAACCGGGATGATCTCCTTGTCCACGAAATCGCGGACCGTGGAGAGGATCTCCTGCTGGACGTCGGTCAGACCGGCGGTCTGGGCGAGTCGCGCCATGACTACTTCTCCGTCTTCTTTTCCGCGGGTGCGGTGAGTTCGGGCCGGCCGGGCTGCTCGCCGCCGCGCTCCTTGATGTACGTCTCGGTGGGGACCATCACCTTGCGGCGGAACACGCAGACCAGCGTGCCGTCCTGCTTGTAGCCCTTGGTCTCGACGTAGACGATCCCGCGGTCCGACTTGGACCGGGAGGGCGTCTTGTCGAGGACCGTGGTCTCGCCGTAGATCGTGTCGCCGTGGAAGGTCGGCGCCACGTGCTTCAGTGACTCGACCTCCAGGTTGGCGATCGCCTTGCCCGAGACGTCCGGCACGGACATGCCCAGCAGCAGCGAGTAGATGTAGTTGCCGACGACGACGTTCTTACCGAAATCGGTCGTCTTCTCCGCGTAGTTGCTGTCCATGTGGAGCGGGTGGTGGTTCATGGTCAGCAGACAGAAGAGGTGGTCGTCGTACTCCGTGACCGTCTTTCCGGGCCAGTGCTTGTAGACCGCCCCGACCTCGAACTCTTCGTAGGTGCGTCCGAACTGCATGGTGCTCAGGCCTCCGGGGCTTCGAACGAGGTGGTGCGCCGCATACCGGCGGCCCGGCCCTTGCCCGAGATGACGAGCGCCATCTTGCGGCTGGCCTCGTCGATCATCTCGTCGCCGAGCATCGCGGAGCCCTTCTTGCCGCCGGCCTCGGACGTGTAGTAGTCGTACGCGTCGAGGATCAGCTCTGCGTGGTCGAAGTCCTCCTGCGAGGGGGAGAAGATCTCGTTCGAGGCCTCCACCTGACCCGGGTGCAACACCCACTTGCCGTCGAAGCCGAGCGCGGCGGCGCGCTGGGCGACCGCGCGGTAGCCGTCGATGTTGCGGATCTGGAGGTAGGGGCCGTCGATCGCCTGGAGGTTGTTGGCGCGGGCGGCCATCAGGATCTTCATCAGGATGTAGTGGTAAGCGTCCGCCGGGTAGCCGGGCGGCTGCTCACCGACGACCAGCGACTTCATGTTGATCGACGCCATGAAGTCGGCCGGGCCGAAGATGATCGTCTCCACGCGCTGCGAGGCGGTGGCGATCTCGTTGACGTTGTTCAGACCCTGGGCGTTCTCGATCTGCGCCTCGATGCCGATCTTGCCGACCTCGAAGCCCATCGTCTTCTCGATCTGCGTCAGCAGGAGGTCGAGCGCCACGACCTGCTGGGCGCTCTGGACCTTCGGCAGCATGATGCAGTCGAGGTTCTGCCCCGCGCCCTCGACGACCGTGACGACATCGCGGTACGTCCACTCGGTCGTCCAGTCGTTCACGCGCACGACCCGGGTCTTGCCGGTCCAGTCACCCTCGTTGAGGAACTTGACGATGGTGTGCCGGGCGTCGGGCTTGGCCAGCGGCGCGCACGCGTCCTCCAGGTCGAGGAAGACCTGGTCCGCGGGGAGGCCCTGGGCCTTCTCCAGGAAGCGGGGGTTGCTTCCGGGGACCGCGAGACAGGAGCGCCTGGGACGCAGACGGTTGACCGAAGGAAGGTGTGCGGCGGAGCCGCTCCCCAGAAGGGTGGTGCTGGGAGACGGGTGGGCGGTCATGCGGGGACCTCCAGGGGGTCGAGCTTGTTCGCTTTGCGGATCTCGTCGACGATACGGCCGATGATTCCGGTGATGTCGAAGTCCTTCGGGGTGAAGACCGCGGCCACTCCCGCGGCCCGCAGCTGTTCGGCGTCCGCGTTCGGGATGATCCCGCCCGCGATCACCGGAACGTCCTCCGCGCCGGCCGCGCGCATCTTCTCCAGGACGTCCGGCACGAGCTGGGCGTGCGAGCCGGACAGGATGGAGAGGCCCACGGCGTGCACGTCCTCGGCCACGGCCGCGTCCACGATCTGCTCCGGGGTGAGCCGGATGCCCTGGTAGACCACCTCGAAGCCGGCGTCACGCGCCCGCACGGCGATCTGCTCGGCGCCGTTGGAGTGCCCGTCAAGGCCCGGCTTGCCCACCAGGAACCGGAGGTTGCCGACGTTCAGGTCCTTCGCGGTCAGCTCCACCTTGCGGCGCACCAGGGCCAGAGCGGTGCCCTCCTCGGCGGTGACCGCGACGGGCGCGGACGAGACACCGGTCGGGGCGCGGAACTCGCCGAACACCTCGCGCAGGGCCCCGGCCCACTCGCCGGTGGTGACACCGGCGCGGGCGCACTCCAGGGTGGCCTCCATGAGGTTGGCGGTGCCCTTCGCGGCCTCCTTCAGCTTCTCCAGCGCCTTGCACGGACGCGGGTGGTTGAAGGGCGGCTGGTACCGCGTGTCGCGCCAGGTCCCCAGCGCGGAGATCACCCGGGCCTCGACCGCGGGGTCGACCGTCATGATCGCCGCGTCCAGGTCCGCCGTGAGCGGGTTCGGCTCGGTCGACTGGAAGACGTTGACACCGACGATCTTGTCGGTGCCGCCCTCGATACGGCCCCGGCGCTCGGCGTGCGAGGAGACGAGCTGCGACTTGAGGTAGCCGGACTCGACGGCCGCCATCGCGCCGCCCATCTCCTCGATCCGCGCGATCTCGGCCAGCGACTCCTCCACGAGGGCGGTCACCTTGGCCTCGATGACGTGCGAGCCCTCGAAGATGTCCTCGTACTCCAGCAGGTCGCTCTCGTGCGCCAGCACCTGCTGGATGCGCAGCGACCACTGCTGGTCCCACGGGCGCGGCAGACCGAGCGCCTCGTTCCAGGCGGGCAGCTGGACGGCCCGCGCGCGGGCGTCCTTGGACAGGGTGACGGCCAGCATCTCCAGGACGATCCGCTGGACGTTGTTCTCCGGCTGCGCCTCGGTCAGACCGAGGGAGTTGACCTGGACGCCGTACCGGAAACGCCGCTGCTTGGAGTCCTCGATGCCGTACCGCTCACGCGTGATCTTGTCCCAGATCCGCCCGAACGCCCGCATCTTGCACATCTCCTCGATGAAGCGGACACCCGCGTTCACGAAGAAGGAGATACGGGCCACGACCTCGCCCTTGCGGTCCTCGGCGATCTGCCCGGACGCGAACACCGCGTCCAGGACGGCGATCGCGGTGGACATCGCGTACGCGATCTCCTGGACCGGCGTGGCTCCCGCCTCCTGGAGGTGGTAGCTACAGATGTTGATCGGGTTCCACTTGGGGATGTGGTTGACCGTGTACGTGATCATGTCCGTCGTCAGACGGAGGGAGGGCACCGGCGGGAAGACGTGCGTCCCCCGCGAGAGGTACTCCTTCACGATGTCGTTCTGGGTCGTGCCCTGGAGCTGGGTGATGTCCGCACCCTGCTCCTCGGCGACGACCTGATAGAGCGCCAGCAGCCACATGGCGGTGGCGTTGATGGTCATCGAGGTGTTCATCTGCTCCAGGGGGATGTCCTGGAACAGCCGCCGCATGTCACCGAGGTGCGAGACCGGCACGCCGACCCGGCCGACCTCGCCGCGGGCGAGGATGTGGTCGGGGTCGTAGCCCGTCTGCGTCGGCAGGTCGAAGGCCACGGAGAGCCCTGTCTGCCCCTTGGCGAGGTTACGCCGGTACAACTCGTTGGACGCCTCGGCCGTGGAGTGGCCGGCGTACGTGCGCATGAGCCACGGCCGGTCCTTCACTCTTTGCCCCTGCTCGGACACCCTCTGCCCGTCGGCTGTCTGACGCTCTGTCATGGTGGACCTCAGACGTTCCGGAAGCGGTTGATGGCGTCGATGTGCTGGGCGCGCTTCTCGTTGTCGCGGACTCCCAGGCCCTCCTCGGGCGCCAGCGCGAGGACGCCGACCTTGCCCTGGTGGAGGTTGCGGTGCACGTCGTAGGCGGCCTGCCCGGTCTCCTCCAGGGAGTAGACCTTGGAGAGCGTCGGGTGGATCTTGCCCTTGGCGACGAGCCGGTTGGCCTCCCAGGCCTCGCGGTAGTTCGCGAAGTGCGAGCCGATGATCCGCTTCAGCGACATCCACAGGTAGCGGTTGTCGTACTCGTGCATGTAGCCCGAGGTCGAGGCGCAGGTGGTGATGGTGCCGCCCTTGCGGGTGACGTAGACCGAGGCGCCGAAGGTCTCGCGGCCGGGGTGCTCGAAGACGATGTCGATGTCCTCGCCGCCGGTGAACTCGCGGATGCGCTTGCCGAAGCGCTTCCACTCCTTCGGGTCCTGGGTGGTCTCGTCCTTCCAGAACTTGTAGCCCTCGGCGCTGCGGTCGATGATCGCCTCGGCGCCCATCGAGCGGCAGATGTCCGCCTTCTGCTCGCTGGAGACGACACAGATCGGGTTGGCGCCGCCGGCGAGCGCGAACTGCGTGGCGTACGAGCCCAGTCCGCCGCTCGCGCCCCAGATCAGGACGTTGTCGCCCTGCTTCATGCCGGCGCCGTTGCGGGAGACCAGCTGCCGGTAGGCGGTGGAGTTCACCAGGCCCGGGGCGGCGGCCTCCTCCCAGCTCAGGTGGTCCGGCTTCGGCATCAGCTGGTTGGACTTGACGAGCGCGATCTCGGCGAGGCCGCCGAAGTTGGTCTCGAAGCCCCAGATGCGCTGCTCGGGGTCGAGCATCGTGTCGTTGTGGCCGTCGCTGGACTCCAGCTCGACGGACAGACAGTGCGCGACGACCTCGTCGCCGGGCTTCCAGGAGTTGACTCCCGGGCCGGTGCGCAGGACGACGCCCGCGAGGTCCGAACCGATGATGTGGTACGGGAGGTCGTGGCGCTTGCTGAGGTCGCTGAGCCGCCCGTAGCGCTCCAGGAAGCTGAAGGTCGACACCGGCTCGAAGATCGACGTCCAGACCGAGTTGTAGTTCACGGAGGACGCCATGACGGCGACCAGGGCCTCGCCCGGACCGAGCTCCGGCACCGGCACGTCGTCCAGGTGGATCGACTTGCGGGGGTCCTTGTCGCGGCTGCTGAGCCCGGCGAACATCTCCGTCTCGTCCTTGTGCACGGTGATCGCGCGGTAGGACTCGGGGAGCGGAAGAGCGGCGAAGTCGGCGGACGTGGCCGTCTGCGACTGAATCGCGTCCAGGATTTCCTTCACGGTGTTGCCTCCGGCGATACGCGTTCCGAGGGAGAAACGCTGAGGGGTACGTCGGTGCTGCTGCTGAGGGGTGTGCCGTCGGTCCGGCGGAGGTGGTGCTGTGGCAGCGCTGTGGTTGGCGCAGGAGGTTGCCTGTGACGCAGGCGTCCGGGCGCGCAGGCCATGGGGCTTGCGGGGACAGCCGGCGTACGCATGGTCTCTGCACGCCGGCCGCCCGGACTCCTTCAACGTATGGCACGCCGTGTCACCTGACAAGGCACGGAGTGCCAGAAGTTGCGCTCAGGTGAAATCTTTACGTAACACGTGAGCGATGATCGATCAGATCGGCAGGCAAAACGCTCAAAGCAGGGCACAAAAAACGCCGGACACGCTCGAAGCGAGCGTGTCCGGCGTGCGGTCGGAGAAAGGGGCCGTCCTCGGGTGGCCGGCCGCTACGACCGTTCCTTGAGGGCTTGTTCGATGGTGCGCATCACCTGGTCCAGCGGAGCGTCGACCCGGGCGACGGTCACCAGGACGTCCCCCTCGGTGAAGGACGAGGCCGGCGCCGTTCGCGGCGCGGTCTCCCGTCCCGCGCCGATCCCGGTGCCGAAGGTCTTGCGGACGATGGCGAAGGCGTGGTCCAGCTGGGACTCCACGTCGCCCTGGCCGCCGGCCCGCAGCCAGCGCCGCAGGACGTGGTTGTGGGCCGTGACCACGGCCGACGCGGCCACCTCCGCGAGCAGCGGATCGTCGTTGGCGTCGTCGTCGTGCGCGTGCTCGTCGAAGTGGCCGAGGAGGTAGCGGGTGAAGAGCCGCTCGTAGCGGGCCACCGAGGCGATCTCGGCCTCGCGCAGCGTCGGCACCTCGCGGGTCAGCTTGTAGCGCGAGACGGAGATCTCCGGCTGGGCCGCGTACATCCTCATGACTTCCTTGATGCCGCGGCACACGGTGTCGAGCGGATGCTCGTGCGCGGGGGCCGCGTTGAGCACCGCCTCGGCCCGGATCAAGGTGTCGTCGTGGTCGGGGAAGATCGCCTCTTCCTTGGAGCGGAAGTGGCGGAAGAACGTGCGGCGGGCCACGCCGGCCCGGGCCGCGATCTCGTCGACGGTGGTCGCCTCGTACCCCTTGGCGGCGAACAGCTCCATGGCCGCGGCCGCCAGTTCCCGGCGCATCTTGAGGCGTTGGGCCGCCGCGCGACTGCCCGCGGCGCTCTCCGGCGCGTCGGGCGTGGCTGGCGTGCGTGAGGACCTGGCGGGCTGGGGCATGCCCCGAACGTACTGCATGTGCGCAGGGGAGCGCGCATGTCCGGGGATCCCCCCGCCCGGGAAGGGCGGGGGGTGTCCGGCGTGGCCCAGCAGTCCGCCCCAGTCGGCGTCCTCCGCGAACCGGTCGCCCGTGTCCTCAGCGGCGGGCATATTCGCGGAAGCCGCGGCCCGTCTTGCGGCCGAGGCAGCCCGCGGCCACCAGGTGCTCCAGAAGCGGCGCGGGGGCGAGACCGGGGTCCCGGAACTCGCGGTGCAGGACCTTCTCGATGGCCAGCGAGACATCGAGCCCGACCACGTCGAGCAGCTCGAAGGGTCCCATCGGGTAGCCGCCGCCCAGCTTCATCGCCGCGTCGATGTCGTCCAGCGAGGCGTAGTGCTCCTGCACCATCTTGATCGCGTTGTTCAGGTACGGGAACAGCAGCGCGTTCACGATGAAGCCGGCCCGGTCACCGCAGTCCACCGGGTGCTTGCGGATCTTCGTGCAGACCTCGCGCACGGTGGCGTGCACGTCGTCCGCGGTCAGCACGGTCCGCACGACCTCGACGAGCTTCATCGCCGGGGCCGGGTTGAAGAAGTGCATGCCGATGACGTCCTGCGGGCGCGAGGTGGCGCGGGCGCAGGCGACGACCGGCAGCGAGGAGGTGGTGGTGGCGAGGATCGCGCCGGGCTTGCAGACCTTGTCGAACGTGCCGAACAGCTGCTGCTTGATCTCCAGGTCCTCGGCGACCGCCTCCAGCGCGAGGTCCACGTCCGCGAAGTCGTCGTAGCTGCCGGTCGGCGTGATCAGGTCCAGGGTCTTCGCCGCGGCCTCGGCCGTCATCCGGCCCTTGTCGACGGAACGGGCCAGCGACTTGCCGATCCGGGCCTTGGCCGTCTGCGCCTTCTCCTCCGTACGGGCGGCGAGGACGACCTCGTACCCGGCCTTCGCGAAGACCTCGGCGATCCCGGAGGCCATCGTGCCGGAGCCGGCCACACCCACCGAGCGGACCGTGCGTCCCTCCGCCAGGACGGCGCCCTCCAGCGGCGTCAGCGCGTCCCGCACGACGGCGTCGCTGCCCGGGGCCTCGTACGAGTAGAAGCCGCGGCCGGACTTGCGCCCGGTCAGGCCCGCCTCGCTGAGCTGCTTGAGGATGGGCGCGGGGGCGTGCAGGCGGTCGTGCGACTCGGAGTACATCGCCTCCAGGACGGTCCGCGCGGTGTCCACGCCGATCAGGTCAAGCAGCGCGAGCGGCCCCATGGGCAGTCCGCAGCCGAGCTTCATCGCCGCGTCGATGTCCTCGCGGGAGGCGTACTTCGCCTCGTACATCGCGGCGGCCTGGTTGAGGTAGCCGAAGAGCAGTCCGTCGGCGACGAAACCGGGGCGGTCGCCCACCGCGACCGGCTCCTTGCCGAGCTCCAGGGCCAGATCGGTCACCGCGGCCACGGCCGTCGGCGCGGTCAGCACCGAGGAGACGACCTCGACGAGCTTCATCGCGGGCGCCGGGTTGAAGAAGTGCAGGCCGAGGACGCGCTCGGGGTGGGCCGAGTCGGCCGCCAGACGGGTCACGGACAGCGCGTTGGTGCCCGTGGCGAGGATCGCCTCGGGGCGCACGACGGCGTCGAGCGCCCGGAAGACCTGCTGCTTGATGTCGTACGACTCCGGGGTCACCTCGATGACCAGATCGGCGTCGGCGGCGGCCGCGAGGTCGGTGAAGGTGCGGAAGCGGGCGAGGGCGTCGGTGCGCTCCGCGTCGCTCAGGTGCTCGCGGCGCACGGCGCGGGCGGTGGAGGCTTCGAGGGTGGCCACGGCCTGGGCGGCCGCGGCCTCGCTGATGTCGATGCCGATCACGTCACGGCCGGCCCGGACCAGGACCTCGGCGATGCCGGTGCCCATGGTGCCGAGGCCGACGACGGCGACGGTCTTCAGCGGGGACAGAGGGGTGTCGGACAGGGGAGTGGCCATCGCGGGACTCCAGAAATTGGTGACGACTGAGGAGCGCACGCGGGTACGCCGACAGGCGCACACCGTGCGGAGGTTGCGGGTGTTTCCGGGCTGACGAGCGCACACGCCCGGTGCCGTCCCCGAGCGCCGTCGAACGGGCGCCCATGGGGGTGAAAGCCGACCGGCCCTGTCCCGGAGCCATGCCGTACTGAGAGGTACCTGAAGTACCGAACCGACTGCTCTCACGGTGGCTGCGTCACCAGGCCACCGAGAGGTGAGACACGAGTGGGTAACTCGCTCGTCTGAGCTTAACCCGCCGGTAACGAGCGCGCCAGCCCCCGACTTTGTGATGTACGTCCCCGCACCTCACGGGCTTGCCTAAGCTCGGCCCCATGGACGAAGCGTTGCGATCACTCACGGAGCGTCTGCGCGCCGAGGCCGGGGCCGGATCCTCGGCGGCCTACGAACGTCTGGCGGGGACGGAGGATCCCGATGTGCTGGCCGCGGCGCTGACCGAGCCCGGACAGCCGCTCTGGGCGCGGGAGTTGGTCGCCTTCCGGCTCGGCACCGCGGGGGACCGGCGGGCCTTCGAGGCGCTCGTCCTGCTGCTCAACCACCGCGATCCGCAGCGCTGCGCGTCCGCCGCCCAGGCCCTGGCCCGGCTCGCCGACCCGCGCACCGCCCGCGCCGCCGCGGCACTCGCCACCAACGAACTGCGCGTCGCGTACGCGCTCCAGCCGGTACGGCTCCTGGTCGAACTGCGCGCGCCCGAGGCCGTGCCCGCGCTGATCACCACCCTGGAGCGCAGGCTGCGCCCGCACGACCCCTACCGCAAGGTCGCCCTCGCGTGCGCGGAAGGTCTCGGCGTCCTGGGCGACACCCGCGCGCGAGGGGTCCTGAACGAGGCACTGGCCCACCCGGCGCTCGCGGAGACGGCGGTGCGCGCGCTCAACCGGCTGGCCGGGGCCCACCGGGCCTAGAACGTGTCCGCCGCCCTAGGGTCTGCGGGCCGGGCCGCCGTTCGTGAGCACGCGCGCGTAGCGCAGCTCGGGCACCGCGACGCCGGCCACCTCGAAGGGCTCCTCGGCGCCGTCGGGGCCGAACCCGGCTCTCTCGTAGAAACGGCGGGCCGAGGTGTTCTCCTCCAGGACCCACAGCAGCATGCGCTCGTGTCCGGCGGCCGAGCAGCGGTCCACCGACTCCCGCAGCAGGGCCTGCCCGATCCCCTGGCCCAGCGCGTCCGGGTGGACATAGATGGCGTACAACTCGACGTCCCCGGAGCGGACTTCGGCGTCCCGGTGCGGGCCGTGGCAGGCCCAGCCGACCACCGATCCGGCGCGCTCCGCGACCAGGTTCACGACGGACCCGTCGTCCTGCCGGAGGCGGTCGCGCCGCCGCGCCGCGTCCTCGGCGACGCTGAGTCTGTCCAGATACGACTGCGGCATCAGGCCCCTGTACGCGGCCTGCCAGCCGCGCACCCGGATCTCCGCCACGCGCGCGCAGTCGGCGAGGGTCATCTCACGGACCCCCAGCCTGTCGGGGGCGGTCGTCGGCTCGTTCATGGGTCCATCGTGGACCATGGGTCCGACAACGCCCCCGACGGGCGTGCGTGCGGCGGAGGTTCAGCCCCGGTAGCCGAGCAGTCCGTGCAGCGTCGAACCCCGTGAGGAGGAGGACGCGGCCTTCGCCGTCAGCGGCTTCGGGTCGGGCAGCGTCTGGCACACCGCGTCGGCCTCACCGCTGCCGCGCGGCACGGTGCCGTCGGTCAGATAGGCGGCCAGGTACTTGTCCAGGCAGGCGTTGCCGCTCAGCGTGATGCCGTGGTTGCCGCCGCCCTGCTCGACCACCAGGCTGGATCCGCGCAGCTGGTGATGGACGTTCACCCCTCCCTCGTAGGGCGTGGCCGCGTCGTTCGTCGCCTGGAAGAGCAGCGTCGGCGGCAGGTGGCGGTTGGAGATGTCCACCGGCTGGAGCGAGTCCGTGGGCCAGAACGCGCACGGGGCGTTGTACCAGGCGTTGTTCCAGGCCATGAACGGCGCCTTGTCGTACACCGCCCAGGTGTCCCGGCGCCACCGGCGCCAGTCGCGCGGCCAGGACGCGTCACGGCACTGGACCGCCGTGTAGACGCTGTAGCCGTTGTCGCCCGACGCGTCGACGGCCCCGAAGTTCTCGTACGCCTCGACGAGCGCGTCCGAGTTCTTGTCGTTCGCATAGGACGCGAACGCCTCGGCGAGGTAGGGCCAGTAACCGTTGTAGTAGCCGCCCGGGATGAAGGTGTCCTCCAGCTCGGAGGCGCCCACCTTCTTCTGCGCGGGGTTCTTGGCGAGCGCCGCGCGCATCGCGTACCACTTGGACTCGACCACGGACGGGTCGGTGCCGAGCTTGTAGGCGGCGTTGTTCTTGGCGACCCACGCCAGGAACGCCAGATGGCGGTCGTTGAAGGCGTAGTCCTGGCCGATGTTGTCGTCGTACCACACGCCGTCGGGGTCGACGATGGAGTCGAGGACCAGTCTGCGGACCCGCTGCGGGTAGAGCTTGGCGTACACGGCTCCCAGGTAGGTGCCGTACGAGTACCCGAAGTAGTTGATCTTCTTGGCGCCCAGGGCGGCGCGGATCGCGTCCATGTCACGAACCGCGCTCACCGTGTCGAGGTACGGCAGCAGCTTCGCGTACTTCGTCCGGCACGCCTCGGCGAAGTCCTCGGCGCGGGCGAGGTTGGCCTTCTCGACGGCCCTGGAGCTCGGCACGGTGTCGGGACGGACCGGCTTGAAGTGGCCCGGCTTGCAGTCCAGCGCGGGCCTGCTCGCGCCGACCCCGCGCGGGTCGAAGCCGATGACGTCGTACTGCGCCGCCACGGCCTTGGGCAGCGCGGAGGCGACGAAGCCGGCCAGGGTGAGCCCGCTGCCGCCGGGCCCGCCCGGGTTCACCAGCAGCGGCCCCTGGAACGTCTTCGCGGTGTGCGGGACACGGGACAGGGCGAGGGTGATCCGCTCGCTGTAGGGGTTCGTATGGTCGAGCGGCACCTTCAGGGAGGCGCATTGGAGCGTCGGGTAATCGCTGGTGCCGCACTTCTTCCAGACGGGTTTCGCGGTCCGGGTGGTGCGCGGTGCGGCGGCGGGGCCGGTGCTCGCGTCGGCGGGGATCGAGGTGATCATCCCGGCCAGCACGACGGCCGCCCCGCACAGAGCGGCTGCGCGTTTTTTCACAAGGCCTCCCAGGACGGAGGATTCTGAGCCGTGCACGCCACGGCCTTCGCCGTATCGTGCCGGAGGGAGGTCCTGGACGAACGTGTTCCGGTGAGACTCGACCCGATTGGATGGCGGGATGCGCTCGGATGCCGTCATGGTCGCGTCCGGGTGACCTCAAGGATCCGGGGTTCCAGGGACGGTGCGCGACCGGCCTCCGTGACGGTCCGTCATCGGCCTTCAGAGCAGCGTCAGCTGGGTCGGACCGGGTGCGGCGGGCGCCGGTGCGGTCGCGGGCTCGGGGACCGTGATCCGGCGCGGCATCTCCGCGCGCGCGGGGCCGATCCCGTACTCCTGGGCCAGCTCGTGGACCTGACGGGTGATCCGGCGCTGATACCACTTCGGGGCGTACGCGCCCTCCGCGTACAGCCGTTCGTAGCGCCGTACGAGATGGGGGTGGTGGTGTTCCAGCCAGGCCATGAACCATTCGCGGGCGCCGGGCCGCAGATGCAGGACCAGTGGGGTCACCGACGTGGCCCCCGACGCCGCGACGGCCCGGACGGTGGCGCGCAGCTGGGCGGGGTGGTCGCCCAGGAAGGGAATCACCGGGGCCATCAGGACGCCGCAGCCTATGCCGTGGTCCGTCAGCGCCCGGACGACGTCCAGGCGGCGCTCCGGTGCCGGTGTGCCCGGCTCCACCGTGCGCCACAGCTCGGTGTCGGTGAAGCCGACGGACACCGATATCCCGACGTCGGTGACCTCGGACGCCTGCTTCAGCAGATCGAGGTCGCGCAGGACGAGCGTGCCCTTCGTCAGGATCGAGAAGGGGTTCGCGTGGTCGCGCAGGGCCGCGATGATGCCCGGCATGAGCCGGTAGCGGCCCTCGGCGCGCTGGTAGCAGTCGACGTTGGTGCCCATCGCGATGTGGTCGCCGTGCCAGCGGTACGAGGCGAGCTGGCGGCGCAGCAGTTCCGGCGCGTTGACCTTCACCACGATCTGCGAGTCGAATCCGAGTCCGGTGTCGAGGTCGAGATAGCTGTGCGTCTTGCGGGCGAAGCAGTACACGCAGGCGTGTGAGCAGCCTCGATAGGGGTTGACCGTCCACTCGAACGGCATGCGGGAGGCCCCCGGCACCCGGTTCACGATCGAGCGGGCCCGGATCTCGTGGAAGGTGATCCCTTTGAACTCGGGGGTGTCGAACGTCCTTGTCGTGACCGCGTCCGCGCCGAACAGGGCGGCGTCCCGGGCGGAGCTGTCGGCAACGTCCGCTGTCAGGTTCTCCCAGCGCATGGCGCCTCCTAGGTAGCACTGGAGAGAGAATAGAACACATGTTCCCTTGATCGTGCGAACTGTTTCCCGTGTCGCCCCGCCGGTGCCGCCCGCGCCTACGGGCACCCCGATTTGGGCGGCCGGGCCGCCGGGTGGTTGGCTGGCCGCACACCCCGAGGAACCAAGTGCTGGAGGAAGTGCCATGGCGCAGGTCGAGGCCACGACGGAGCGGGTCATCGCGGCGGACGCGGAAACGGTGTTCGACGCCCTCGCCGACTACGACGGCAGGCGGCCCGAACTGCTGCCCGAGCACTTCAGCGAGTACGAGGTGCGCGAGGGCGGCGACGGTGAGGGCACCCTCGTCCACTGGAAGCTCCAGGCCACCAGCAAGCGTGTCCGCGACTGCCTGCTCGAGGTGAGCGAGCCCACCGACGGCGAGCTCGTCGAGAAGGACCGCAACTCCTCCATGGTCACCACCTGGCGTGTCACCCCGGCCGGTGAGGGGAAGTCCCGCGTCGTGGTCACCAGCGTCTGGAACGGCGCCGGCGGCATCGGCGGCTTCTTCGAGCGGACCTTCGCGCCCAAGGGCCTCGGCCGCATCTACGACAGCCTGCTCGCCAACCTCGCGGCGCAGACCGAGAAGTGACCCCCGCTCCCCGGAGCGCGTGAGCGCCCGGGGACCCAGGTGCGGCCGTCGGATCGTCACTTGACGGCGGCGGCCGTCAAGAGGCCCCGCCCGAGGGCGTGTTGTGCCCTCACCGTTTCGGGTGGATCTCCGCCCGGTGTCGCACTATGCCGTAACTCGTCACGCTTGCCAGGAGTTGTCGCGATGGGCGGCAATTGTGCGGCAGGTGCGGCGAGGAGAGCGGACACGTGGGCGGGATCACTCTGGTGCAGGACGAACCGGCCCTCGCACCCGTGCGGGACCCCGCTCCCACGGCCCTCGAACCCCTCCGGCCGACTCCGCGGCAGGTGCGCCTGATCTTCTGCGGGCTGATCCCGGCCCTGCTCCTCGCCGCCCTCGAGCAGATGATCGTGGCCACCGCCCTCCCGAAGATCGTCGGAGAACTGCACGGCCTCGACCGGATGTCCTGGGCGATCACGGCCTATCTGCTCACCTCCACCGTCGCCCTCCCCGTCTACGGCAAGCTCGGCGACCTCTACGGCCGCAAGGGCGTCTTCCAGTTCGCCATCGCCGTCTTCGTCGTCGGCTCCGCGCTCGCCGGACGGGCCCGGACCATGGACCAGCTGATCGCCTTCCGCGCGGTCCAGGGACTCGGAGCCGGCGGCCTCATGATCGGCGTGCAGGCGATCATCGGGGACATCGTGCCGCCGCGCCGACGCGGCCGGTTCATGGGACTCATCGGCGCGGCCTTCGGCCTGGCCTCGGTCGCGGGACCCCTGCTGGGCGGCTACTTCACCGACCATCTGTCCTGGCGCTGGTGCTTCTACGTCAACGTGCCCTTCGGACTGCTCACCCTGGCCGTCGTCACCGTCGTGCTCAGGCTGCCCAGGCCCGCCGTCCGCGGACGGGTCGACGTCCTCGGCGTACTGCTTCTCGCCACCGCGTCGACCTGCCTTGTCCTGCTGACCAGTTGGGGCGGCACCGAGTACGCCTGGAGCTCGCGCGTCGTGCTCGCCCTGGCGGCCGGAACGCTCGCCGCCACGGCGCTCTTCCTCGTCGTCGAGCGCTTCGCGGTCGAACCCCTCATCCCGCTGCGGCTGTTCAGGGACCCCGTCTTCAACGTCACCGCACTCGTCGGCCTGGTCGTGGGAGCCGCGCTCTTCGGAGCCGCCGGATACCTCCCGACCTTCCTCCAGATGGCCGACGGCGCCGGAGCCACGGAGTCCGGGCTGCTGATGCTGCCCATGATGGGCGGCATCGTCGTCGCCTCCGTCGTCTCGGGCCAGGTGATCAGCCGTACCGGCCGCCACAAGGTCTTCCCGGTCCTCGGCTGCGCCCTCGCGGCCGTCGGCATGTGGCTGCTCTCCCGCCTCGACGCCGGCACACCCCGGCTGCACTACAGCGTCTGGATGGCGGTCCTCGGCGTCGGCATCGGCATGGTCATGCCGGTCCTGGTGGTCGCCGTGCAGAACTCCGTCAGGCCGGCCGACCTCGGCATCGCGACCAGCGCCAACACGTACTTCCGCCAGATCGGAGGCAGCGTCGGCGCCGCCGTCTTCGGCACGCTCTTCGCCCACCGGCTGGCCGACGCGCTCGCCGGCCGCCTCCACGGGCGCGCGGGCGGGGCGGCCCCGGACCCCGAGTCCATCACCCCACGGCTCGTCCACGCGATGCCCGCCGCCCTGCGCGACCGGTACATCGGCGCCTACGTCGACGCCATGCCGCGGATCTTCCTCTACCTCGTGCCGGTCCTCGTCCTCGGCCTGCTCATCGCCTGCTTCCTCAAGGAGAAACCCCTGGTGTCCCACGACGCATCCACCTCCGACCCGGAAGCCGCGCGCACGAACGACCGGGTCCCGCAGGCCCGTTCGGGACACTCGGCCGGCATTCCCGTCTGCGGCACGGTGCAGCACCCCGACGGCACCGCCGTGCCCTGCGCCGCGCTCACCCTCATCGACATCGGGGGACAGCAGATCGGACGGGGCGCCAGCGCGGTGGACGGCCGGTACGCGCTGTCCACGCCCGGATCCGGCTCGTACGTGCTGATCGCCGCGGCCGGGGGCCACCAGCCGCAGGCCGTCTCGGTGACGGTCGGCGAACGGCCCGTGGAACTCGACGTCGTGCTGGGCGGCGCGGGGCTGCTCACCGGCAGCGTGCTGACCGCCGACGGCACCCCCGTGCGCGAGGCCACCGTCACCCTGACCAACGCGCACGGCGAGGTGGTGGCCACCACCCGCAGCGGACGCGAGGGCGGTTACGTCATCACGGACCTGGTGGCGGGCGAGTACACCCTCGCCGCGGGCGCCCCCGCGTTCCGCCCGGCCGCGCTCCCGGTGACCGTCCAGGCGGCCCGCGAGACCCGCCAGGACGTCGAACTCGCCGGCGGCGCCGTGCTGCGCGGCACGGTCAGGGCGAGCGGCGGGCGGCCTGTGGAGGACGCCCGCGTGACGCTCCTGGACGCCGCCGGGAACGTGGTCGACACCCTCACCACCGGCCCGGACGGGACCTTCCGGTTCATCGACCTGTCGTCCGGCGAGTACACCGTCATCGCGGCGGGCTATCCGCCCGTCGCCACCGTGCTCCAGGTCGCCGGCGGCGACCGCACGGAACGCGACCTGCACGTGGGGCACGAGGACTGAGACGACACGGCGCCCGCGTGCCTGAGGCTGCGCGCGGGGTCAGTGCGCCGGAACCTGTGCGCGGAGTCTGTGCGCCGGAACCCGTGCGCGGGAGTCTGTGCGCCGGAGGCGCCCCCGTCGCGTTCAATTCCCGTGTTGCCGCACATCGTGACCGGCCACCGCCGTACGGTGGTGGGGGCGGCACAGATCTTGCGGAGCCGTGGGGAGAGAGGGCCTGGGCCATGGACCGTGGCACCGAACCGGGCACGGCCGCCGGAGCCGGGGACGGCGCGGCGGGGCACACCGCCCACGGCCGCATCCCGCTGGCCGTGGTGGTCGTGGACCGCGACGGGCTCGTCTCGCACTGGAGCAGCGGCGCACGGCGGCTGTTCGGCGTCGCCAAGGAAGAGGCACTGGGCCGACAGGCGGTGGACCTGCTGCCCGTCTCCGGTGCCTTTCCCGAGGCCGCGGACGCCGTCCCCTTCGGCAGCCGCGCCACGTACGACGGACTCGGGCCCGGCCTGGAGTCCTCGCTTGACGGACGGCTCTCCTATCCCGCCGCCGGACGCGCCCGGCTCGGCGCGGCCGGTCCCCGCCGGATCGACGTCCTGTGGTGGGCCTACCCGCTCGTCGGCCCCGGCCCGGAGCGCCTGCTCGTGCTCGCCGCCGACGCGGCCGCGATGCGGCACGAGGACGACGACGTCTCCTTCGAACGCATCGCGCCGGGCTTCGCGCTGCACACCGACTTCCCCGGCGCCGAGGAACTGGCCCGCGGGCTCCCCGACATCCTGCCCAGCATGAGTGTCGGCGAGAGCGCCCGCATCGTCGCCCAGGTGCTGGAACTGGGCTACCCCGTGCTGGAGTTCAGCCAGAACGACCGGGTGCCCGTCACCCCCGACTGGGGCGTGCCCCGGCGCGCGGAACGCACGGCGCGCCGCGAACGGGCGCTCCGCACGGCCGTGTCCGGCGCTCCCGGGCCGCATGACCTCCCGGACGACGAGCGCGAGGCCATCGAGTACGTGGCGGTGCGGGAGCGCCTGGAGTTCCTGAACGAGGTCAGCGGGCGCATCGGGACCTCCCTCGACCTGTCGCGGACCATCCAGGAGGTCAGCCGGGCCGTCGTGCCCCGCTTCACGGACGTGGCCGGCACCTATCTACGCGAACAGGTCGTCGCCGGTGAGGGCTTCCCCGAAGGCGTCCCCGACACGACCACGATGTGGCACCGGGTCGCCCTGGAGCACACGGACGAGCCGGGCCGCTGGGACGACGTCGTGCCGGTCGGCGAGGCCATGCCCTTCCCCGCGCACACACCGTTCTTCCAGTGCATGACCACCGGCGAGCCCGTCCTCGTGCCGCGCATCAGCGAGCCGATGGGGCACATGATCGCCGCGCAGTTCGAGAAGCGCGACATCAGGCCGCTCATCACCCACCGCTCCATGCTGGTCGTGCCCCTCAAGGCCCGTCAGGTCGTGCTCGGGTTCATGATCCTGCTCCGCCATCCCGAGCGCGTCGAGTTCAACGACATGGACCGGGCCACCGGCGCCGAACTGGCCGCCCGCGCGGGCCTGGTGCTCGACAACGCGCGCATGTACACCTATCAGGAGAGCGTCGCCGAGACGCTCCAGGACAGCATGCTGCCGACCATCGAACCCCGCATGGCCGGCTGCGACATCGCCACCCGCTATCTACCGGGAACGCTCCTCGGGCGCGTCGGCGGCGACTGGTTCGACGCGGTGAAACTCCCCGGCTCGCGCACCGCCCTGGTCGTCGGGGACGTCATGGGCCACGGCCTCAACTCGGCAGCGATGATGGGCCAGTTGCGCACCGCCGTCCAGACCATGGCGGCACTGGACCTGCCGCCCGCCCAACTGCTGCGCAACCTGGACGACCTCGCCCAGCGCCTGGGCGACGGCTACCTCGCGACCTGTCTGTACGCCGTGTACGACCCGATCGCCGGACTGCTGCACCTGGCCAACGCGGGCCACATCCCGCCGGTCCTGGTCCGCGCGGCGGACGGCCGAAGCGAGCTGCTCGACCTGCCGACCGGAGCTCCCATCGGGGTCGGCGGAGTGCCCTTCGAGGCGATCCGGGTCCGGGTGGAGCCGGGCGACCGGCTGGTGATGTGCACCGACGGACTGGTCGAGGTGCGCGGCGAGGACATCGGTGTCGGCCTCGCCACCCTGTGCGAGTCCGCGGCCCACCCGGCCGCCTCCATGGACCAGGCCTGCGACACCATCATCCGCGCGCTCAACACACGCGGCGGACGCAAGGACGACGTCGCCCTGCTGATGGCCCGCCTGAACGGGATCGAGCCGGAGGCCGTCGCCGAATGGAGCCTGAGGCTCGATCCGGCCGAGGCCGGCCGGGCGCGGGCCGTGGTCCGTGAGCAGCTGCACGCGTGGGGTCTGACGGGCCTCGCGGACAACGCGGAGCTGATGGTCGGCGAGCTCGTCACCAACGTCGTACGCCATGCGCACACCCGCGGGATCGGGCTGCGGCTCGTGCGCGGCGACACCCTGCTGTGCGAGGTGGACGACGACGACCACACCCTCCCGATCCTGCTCAGCGCGGGTCCCGGCGACGAGTTCGGACGCGGACTGCGGATCGTCAGCGTGCTGTCCCGCGCATGGGGTGCCAGCCGCACCGGCGCGGGCAAGACCGCGTGGTTCGAACTGACGCTCCCGCGCGGCTGATCCGTTCGTCCCGCGCCGGCGCGGCGGAGCGAGCCCGGCGCACGAAGGGGTACGGGGTTCGAATGAGCCGTGAAGGTATGCGCCGGCCGCTTGTCGCCGCACTCCGGGCGCGGTAGACCGATCAGGCCCGCCGGGTCCCGGCGGGCGCGGTCGCGACCCCGGGGAGCGGGCATGAGCGTGAGCAGTCGGTACAGAGGAGCCTGGGAGGGCTTCTGGAGCGAGGCCCCCGACGGACCGGGCGGGGTCCTCTGGGACGCCGAACCCGCCCTCACGGCCGCGGTCCACCTCGCCCACTTCGAGCCGCACCTGACGGCGCCCGATCTGCCCCTGGTGGACGTCGGCTGCGGCAACGGCACCCAGACCCGGTTCCTGGCCGACCGGTTTCCGCGAGTCATCGGTACCGACCTCGTGGCCGCCGCGCTCGATCACGCCCGCGCCGCCGACCCGGCCGGGCAGGCCGGGTACCGGCTGCTCGACGCGGCGGACAAGACCGAGACCGAGGCGCTGCACGCGGAGCTGGGCGACGCCAACGTCTATATGCGGGGCGTGCTCCACCAGTCCGAGCCGGACGACCGGCAGCCGCTGGCGGACGGACTGGCCACCCTGGTGGGCGACCGGGGCCGGGTCTTCCTCGTTGAGCTCGCCGAAGCCGCCGGTTCCGTCCTGCGCGCGATGGCCCAGAGCCCGGACGGCCCTCCGGCCAAGCTGGCCCCGGTGTTCCGGCACGGCATCGCCCCGGGCGAGGTCGAGGACGCGGCGGTCCCCGAGCATCTGCGCCAGGCGGGCCTGACGATTCTCGCGAGCGGCGAACTCCCGCTCTTCACGACCGAGCACACGCCCGACGGCACCCTCATCGAACTTCCCTCGCGGTGGCTGGTGGCCGGCCGCCCCGGGTGACTCAGCCGGTCCGGCCCGGCAGGAGTTGTCCACAGGCTCTGCCGGGTCCGGGCCGAAGCGCGTACGGTTTCGGCATGAAGATCCTCATCAGCGCCGACATGGAAGGCGCCACGGGTGTGACCTGGCCGGCCGACGTGTTGCCGGGGACTCCCCAGTGGGAGCGGTGCCGCGCGCTGTTCACCTCGGACGTGAACGCGGCGGTGCTCGGCTTCTTCGACGGCGGCGCCGAAGAGGTGCTGATCAACGAAGCCCACTGGACCATGCGGAACCTCCTCCTCGAACGGCTCGACGAGAGAGCCGAGATGCTCACCGGGCGGCACAAGGCGCTGTCCATGGTCGAGGGCGTGCAGCACGGGGACGTGGACGGCGTCGCGTTCGTCGGCTATCACGCGGGAGCGGGCATGGAGGGCGTCCTCGCCCACACCTATCTCGCGAACTCCGTCACCGGCGTGTGGGTCAATGACGTACGGGCCAGCGAAGGCCTGCTCAACGCCCATGTCGTCGCCGAGTACGGCGTGCCGGTCGTGCTGGTCACCGGTGACGACGTGGCCTGCGAGGACGCGCTGGGATATGCGCCCGAGGCGCTGAAGGTCGCCGTGAAGGACCATGTCTCGCGGTACGCGGCCGTGTGTCGCACCCCGGCCAGGACCGCCGCGGACATCCGGGCCGCGGCCAAGGAGGCCGCGGCGCTGGCGGTGCGGCACGAGCCGGTGGCCGGCGGGCCGTTCACCATCGCCCTGGAGTTCGACGCCGAGCACCTGGCCATGGCCGCCACCGTCGTGCCGGGGGTCGCACGGACCGGCGAGCGGAAGATCGCGTACACCAGCGACACGATGTACGAGGGGATTCGGACCTTCAAGGCGGTCACCACGATCGCCTCGGCCGCCGTGGAGGAGCAGTATGGCTGACGAACGGGCACTCGACGAGGTCGTCCGGTTCACCTCCGACCTCATCCGGATCGACACGACCAACCGGGGCGGCGGGGACTGCCAGGAGCGCCCGGCCGCCGAGTACGCTGCCGCGCGGCTGGCCGAAGCGGGCCTGGAGCCCACCCTCCTGGAGCGCACCAGAGGCCGTACGAACGTCGTGGCCCGGCTGGAGGGCACCGATCCGACCGCCGACGCACTGCTCGTCCACGGTCACCTGGACGTGGTGCCCGCCCAGGCCGCGGACTGGAGCGTCCCCCCGTTCTCCGGGGAGATCCGCGACGGGGTCGTCTGGGGACGCGGCGCGGTCGACATGAAGAACATGGACGCGATGATCCTCTCCGTCGTCCGCTCCTGGGCGCGTGAAGGGGTACGGCCCCGGCGCGACCTCGTCATCGCCTTCACCGCCGACGAGGAGGCGAGCGCCGAGGACGGCTCGGGCTTCCTGGCGGACGAGCATCCCGGACTCTTCGAGGGCTGCACCGAGGGCATCAGCGAGTCGGGGGCGTTCACCTTCCACGACGGCAGCGGACGGCAGCTGTATCCGATCGCGGCGGGGGAGCGCGGCACCGGCTGGCTCAAGCTCACCGCGCGGGGACGGGCGGGTCACGGCTCCAAGGTGAACCGGAGCAACGCGGTGACCCGGCTGGCCGCCGCGGTCACCCGCATCGGCGCCCACGAGTGGCCGCTGCGCATCACCCCGACCGTGCGGGCCGCCCTGACCGAACTCGCGGCCCTGTACGGCGTGGACGGCGGCCTGGACGACGTGGACGCCCTGCTCGGCAAGCTGGGCCCGGCCGCCTCCCTCGTCGAGGCGACCGTCCGCAACAGCGCCAACCCGACGATGCTCAGCGCCGGTTACAAGATCAACGTGATTCCCGGAGAGGCCGTCGCGTACGTGGACGGCCGGTATCTGCCGGGCGGCGAGGACGAGTTCCGTACGACCATGGACCGGCTCACCGGTCCGGACGTGAAGTGGGAGTTCCACCACCACGAGGTCGCGCTCCAGGCGCCCCTGGACTCGCCGACGTACACGCGGATGCGCGCGGCCGTCGAGGAGTTCGCGCCCGAGGGCCATGTCGTCCCCTACTGCATGTCGGGCGGCACGGACGCCAAGCAGTTCTCCCGCCTCGGCATCACCGGCTACGGCTTCTCGCCGCTCAGGCTCCCGGAGGGCTTCGACTACCAGGCGATGTTCCACGGAGTCGACGAGCGCGTCCCGGTCGAGGCGCTCCACTTCGGCGTCCGGGTCCTCGACCGCTTCCTGCGCACGGCCTAGGGGGACGAGATGCAGACCACGCCGTACGGCTCATGGCCCTCGCCGATCGGCGCACGGCTCGCCGCCGCGCACGACGGCCATCCCGAGTTCGTCGGATTCGTCGGCGACGAGGCCTGGTGGACCGAACCCCGGCCGGCCGAGGGCGGGCGGCGCACGCTGATCCGGCGGACGGCCGACGGCACCGAGGAATCGGTGCTCCCGGCCCCCTGGAACGTGCGCAGCCGCGTCATGGAGTACGGAGGCAGCCCCTGGGCGGGAGTCATGCGCCCCGAAGGCCCGCTGATCGTCTTCGTCGACTTCGCCGACCAGCGCCTCCACCGCTGCGAACCCGGAGGCGAACCGCGCCCGCTGACCCCGCTCTCGGCGGTGGGCGGCGGGCTGCGCTGGGTCGATCCGCAACTGCGGCCCGAGCGCGGCGAGGTCTGGTGCGTCATGGAGGAGTTCACCGGGGACGGATCCACCGATGTGCGCCGGGCCCTCGTCGCGGTCCCGCTGGACGGATCGGCGGCACAGGACCGGGACGCCGTGCGCGAACTGTCCGACGGCAGGCACCGGTTCGTCACCGGGCCCCGGCTCTCGCACGACGGCCGGCAGGCGGTCTGGCTCGCCTGGGACCATCCGCGCATGCCCTGGGACGGCACCGAGGTGATCCTCGCGGACGTCACCGCGCACGGCACGCTGTCCGCCCCGAGGACCGTCGCGGGAGGCCCGGAGGAGTCCGTCGCGCAGGCCGACTGGGCGGCCGACGGCACGCTGCTCCTCGTCAGCGACCGCAGCGGCTGGTGGAACCTGCACCGGCTCGGCGCGGACGGCGAGGCGGTCGCCGTCTGCCCGCGCGAGGAGGAGTTCGGCGGCCCCCTCTGGAAAGTGGGGCTCCGGTGGTTCGCGCCGCTGGACAGCGGCCTGATCGCCGTCGTGCACGGACGGGGTGCCTCCGTGCTCGGGATACTGGACCCCGAGACCGGGGAAGTCGTCGACACGGCGGGCCCCTGGACCGAGTTCGGGGCGACGCTCGCCGTGCACGGCAGCAGGGTCGTCGGCGTCGGAGCCAGCCCCCGCAGCGCCGCCGAGGTCGTCGAACTCGACGCCCGCACCGGGCGGGCCCGGGTGATCGGCGCCGCGCACGACGACCCGGTGGACCCCGCGTACTACCCGGAACCCCAGATCCGCACCTTCGAGGGCCCCGCCGGACGCGAGGTCCACGCGCACATCTACCCGCCGCACCACCCCGGCCATGTGGGCCGCGCGGACGAACTCCCGCCGTACGTCGTCTGGGTCCACGGCGGCCCCACCAGCAGGTCGGCGCTCGTCCTCGACCTGGAGATCGCCTACTTCACCTCCCGGGGCATCGGTGTGGCCCAGGTCAACTACGGCGGATCGACCGGCCACGGACGGGAGTACCGCGCGTTGCTGCGGGAGCAGTGGGGTGTCGTCGACGTCGAGGACTGCGCGGCCGTCGCGCTCGCGCTCGCCGACGAGGGCACGGCCGATCGGCGGCGGCTCGCGATCCGGGGCGGCAGCGCGGGAGGCTGGACCACGGCGGCCTCGCTGGCCACCACCGATGTCTACGCCTGCGGCACGATCAGCTATCCCGTCATCGACCTCACCGAATGGGCCTCGGGCGAGACCCACGACTTCGAGTCGCGGTATCTGGAATCGCTCATCGGGCCGATCGCCGAGGTGCCGGCCCGGTACACGGAGCGGTCGCCGTCCACGCACGCCGACCGGATCACCGCGCCCTTCCTCCTCCTCCAGGGACTCGACGACGCCGTCTGCCCGCCGGCGCAGTGCGAGCGCTTCCTGGCCCGCGTCGAGGAGCAGGGCCGTCGTGTCCCGCACGCCTATCTCGCCTTCGAAGGGGAGGGGCACGGCTTCCGGCGCGCCGAGACGATGGAACGCGCCCTGGAGGCCGAACTCTCCCTGTACGCCCAGGTCCTCGGTCTGGAACCGCCGGGCATTCCCACCCTGGAGCTGTCCGAGTGAAGCGCCGCGCGGCCGGGCACGCGAACCGGGCACCTCACCCCGGAAGACGGGCACCTGAACACCGGCACCCGAACCACCAGCACGTGAACCACCAGCACGTGAACCACCAGCATCTGGAGCACCACGAGTGACCCGAACGACCGCATCGATCACCGAACTGACCCGGCCCGCGCGGCTCGTCGCAGGGGCCAGGGTGGCGGTCGTCGCGCCCAGCGGACCCGTCCCCGAGGAGCGGCTCGAAGCCGGTCTCGACATCCTGCGCGGCTGGGACCTCGACCCCGTCGTGGCCCCCCATGTCCTCGACCGGCACGAGGAGTTCGCCTACCTCGCGGGAACGGACGCCGACCGGGCCGCGGACTTCCAGGCGGCCTGGTGCGACCCGGACGTGGCCGCGGTGCTGTGCGCCCGCGGCGGGTACGGCGCCCAGCGCATGATCGACCTGCTCGACTGGGACGCCGTCCGGGCCGCGGGCCCCAAGGTCTTCGTCGGCTTCAGCGACATCACCGCGCTGCACGAGGCGTTCGCCACGCGGGTGGGGCTCGCGACCCTGCACGGGCCGATGGTGTCGGCCGTCGGCTTCCTGAAGAACACCCAGGCGCAGGAGCATCTGCGGGCGACCCTCTTCGAACCCGAATCGGTGCGGACCATCGCCTCCGGCGGGGCCACCGCGCTCGTGCCGGGGAAGGCCCGTGGGGTCACGCTCGGAGGCTGCGTCAGCCTGCTGGCCGCCGAACTCGGCACACCCCACGCCCGCGCCGGTGCCCGTGGCGGACTGCTCATGATCGAGGACGTCGGCGAGGAGGCGTACCGGCTGGACCGGATCCTGACGCAACTGCTGCGCGGCGGCTGGCTCGACGGAGTGGCCGGGATCGCGCTCGGCTCCTGGGCGGACTGCGGACCGTACGACAAGCTCCGCGCGGTGTTCGCCGACCGGCTCGGCGCGCTCGGCGTCCCCGTCGTCGAGCACCTCGGGTTCGGGCACGCGGAGGGGTCGCTGACGGTCCCGTTCGGTGTCAGGGCCGAGCTCGACGCGGACGCCGGCACACTCACCCTGGACGAGCCCGCGCTGCTCTGACCGCGAGCGCACCGGCGCCGGGCCCGTGCTCGCGTAGGGTGATCGAATGCCTGAGAACGTCGGCCTTCTCGCGAAGGGCCCCCGTGTGGCCCTTCGCCCCTTCACCCTCGACGACGGCGCGGAGTTCACCGCGCGGGCCAGGGAGAGCCGGAGCCTGCACCACCCCTGGCTCTTCCCGCCCGCCGACCAGGGCGCCTACGCGGTCTACGCCGGGCGGCTCATCGAGGACCCGACGAAGGCCGGGTTCCTCGTCTGCGAGCGGGACGGCGGAGGCATCGCCGGCTTCATCAACATCAACAACATCGTCCACGGCGGCTTCCTGTGCGGTGCCCTCGGCTACGGCGCCTTCGCGCACGCGGCGGGACGCGGACTGATGACCGAGGCCCTCGGCCTCGTCGTGCGGTACGCCTTCGGGGAACTGGGCCTGCACCGGCTGGAGATCAACGCGCAGCCCGCCAACGCGGGGTCGGTCGCGCTCGCCCGTGCCTGCGGCTTCCGGCTCGAAGGCTTCTCGCCGGCCTTCATCCACATCGACGGCGCCTGGCGGGACCACGAGCGGTGGGCGATCACGACGGAGATGATCAAGCCCCGCTGACGGGGGCCCGCCGGCTCCCGGAGACGTCCCGGCGCCTTTGCGCAATCCTGACCCGATTCAGGTGAGCGGACACCCTGGTCAGCAGGCCGATGAGCATGTTCCATGGTCATCGTGACGACGATCCGACGTGACGTACTGGCCCTCCCCGCCGCGGAACTGGGCCCGAGCAACCCGCTGCCGCCCCTGCGGACCCTCGACGAGATGCACCGTATCGACGACCGCGACCGCGTCGGCCTGCCGGGCGACATGGCCCGGCAGATCGGATACGAGCCGCTGCGCAGCGTGCTGCCCGAGCGCATACGGGACGGGTACGAACGAGAACGGCCGCCGCGTGAACTCGACACGATAGTGATCGAGAACGACCGGCTGTGCGCCACCGTGCTGCCCGGATACGGCGGCCGTGTCGTCTCGCTCTTCCACAAACCCACCGAGACGGAACTGCTCTACACCAACCCGGTGCTCCAGCCGGCCTGCTTCGCGCTCAACGGCGCCTGGTTCTCCGGCGGCATCGAGTGGAACATCGGGGCCACCGGACACACCACCCTGTCCTGCTCACCCGTCCACGCCGCCCGCGTCCCCGCCCCGGACGGCGGCGAGATGCTGCGCCTGTGGGAGTGGGAACGGCTGCGCGACCTCCCCTTCCAGGTCGATCTGTGGCTGCCGGACGGCTCCGACTTCCTGTACGTCGGTGTCCGCGTCCGCAACCCGCACGAGAAGGCCGCCCCGCTGTACTGGTGGTCCAACATCGCGGTCCCCGAGGAGCGCAGGGTGCTCGCCCCGGCCGAGGAGGCCTGGCACTTCGGCTACGAGCGACGCCTGCGCCGGGTGCCCGTGCCCGCGTACGACGGGACGGACCGGACGTACCCGCTCAACAGCACGTTCCCCGCCGACTACTTCTACGAGGTGCCCGACGGACGGCGCCGCTGGATCGCCGCGGTCGACGACGCGGGCGAGGGCCTGGTCCAGACGTCCACCGACGTCCTGCGCGGCCGCAAGCTCTTCGTGTGGGGCGCGGGGCCCGGCGGGCGGCGCTGGCAGGAATGGCTCACCGAACCGGGGACCGGCGGGTACTGCGAGATCCAGGCCGGACTCGCCCGCACCCAGCTCGAACACGTATGCCTCGAAGCCGAGAGCGACGTGTCCTGGCTGGAGGCGTACGGGCCGCTGACCGTGAGCGCGCGGAGCGCGCACGGGGCGGACTGGGAGGCCGCGCGGACGGAGGCCGAGGGCCGGCTGGAGAGCGCCCTGTCCCGGGACGCGGTCGACGCGGCGTACGAGGCCTGGCTGCCGCACGCCGACACCGCGCCCGGCGAGGTCCTCGCCGTCGGATCCGGCTGGGGAGCGCTCGAAGTGCTGCGCGCCGCCCATAAGTTGCCCGGTACGCCCTTCGAGGAGAGCACGCTCGGGGACGATCAGGAGCCGTGGCGGGAACTGCTGCGCTCCGGCGCGTTCCCGGAGCCCCGGCGGGTCGGGCCGCCCGGCGAGACACTGGTGGCCGCGCACTGGCGCGACATGCTGGAGACGGCACCCGCCGCACCGATCGCCGAGTACCACCTCGGAGTCGCCCAGTGGCATGCGGGGGATGTGGCCCAGGCCGTGCGCAGTTGGGAGCGGGCGCTCGAACTCGCTCCCTCGCTCTGGCCGTTGCTGCGCTGCCTCGCCGTCGCCGACCAGGAGGCCGGCAACGACGAGCGTGCCGCCGACCGTTACGCCGAGGCCTTCGACGACCTGTGCCGGGAGCGGCGCGACGACGGGCAGCGGTGGACCGCGGTGACGGCCGCGCTCGGCCGCGAGGCCGTCGAGGCGCTGCTGAAGGCCCGCCGTCCGGAGCAGGCGCGTGCCGTGTGGGAGCGGCTGCACCCCGCGACCCGCGAGCGGGGACGGTTCCGTCTCGTCGAGGCCGAACTGCTGCTCGCCGAGGGCAGGCGCGAGGACGCGCGGGCGGTCTTCGACGCGGGCTTCGAGGTCGCCGACCTGCGCGAGGGGGCCGAGACCATCGACCGGTTGTGGTCCCGGCTGAGTGACGAGCCGCTGCCTGCGCGCTACGACTTCCGCATGCGGCCACCGTCCACGCCCTGAACCGGGGCTGTCCGTTCCCGGGCTGACGCGTGAAACGCCGGGTGCGCCGGTGTTTGGGACCCCGGCTCAGGGGGACGCGGAAAGCCCGTACGGCGGGCGGGAACCGGCCCCTCCGCGTCGACGGGAGGGGCCGGAGCACCGAGCTGTCCGAAAACCGCCGGACAAAGGGAAGGACCATGATGAACAGTCGCCATCTCATCGATCTGGCCCAGCAACTGCGCGTCGACAGTGTCCGGGCGGCCGACGCTGCGGGCTCGGGCCATCCGACCTCGTCCATGTCCGCCGCCGACCTCATGGCGGTCCTGCTGGCCAACCACACGCGCTACGACTTCGAACGCCCCCGGCATCCCGGCAACGACCGTTTCGTCCTCTCCAAGGGACACGCGTCACCCCTCCTGTACGCCGCGTACAAGGCGGCCGGCGCCCTGAACGAGGCCGAGCTGCTCACTTTCCGCAAGGCGGGCAGCCGACTCGAAGGCCACCCCACCCCCCGGCGGCTCCCGTGGGTGGAGACCGCCACCGGATCGCTCGGCCAGGGACTGCCCGTCGGGGTCGGCATCGCGCTCGCCGGAAAGCGGCTCGATCACACCGGCTACCGCGTCCGGGTCCTGTGCGGCGACAGCGAACTCGCCGAGGGCTCCGTGTGGGAGGCCGCCGAGCACGCGGGCTACGAGCACCTGGACAACCTGACCGCGATCGTCGACGTCAACCGCCTGGGCCAGCGCGGCCCGACCCGGCACGGACACGACCTCGACGCGTACGCCCGCAGGTTCGCGGCGTTCGGCTGGCACACCGTGGAGGTCGACGGACACGACGTGGACGCCATCGACCGCGCCTTCCTGGAGGCGGACTCCACCGAGGGACGGCCCACCGTGATCCTCGCCCGCACCCTCAAGGGCAAGGGCGTGGCCTCGGTCCAGGACCGCGAGGGCCTGCACGGCAAGCCGCTGCCCGACGCCGAAGCGGCGATCGCCGAACTCGGCGGTGTGCACGACCGCCGGGTGGAGGTCCAGCAGCCGCCCGCCGCCAGGACACTGCACGCCGTACGCTCCGGACACCTCGACCTGCCGCGGTACGAGACCGGTGACCAGGTCGCCACCCGCGACGCCTTCGGAAAGGCGCTCGCCGCGCTCGGCGACGCCCGCGACGACGTCGTCGCCCTGGACGGCGAGGTCGGCGACTCGACCCGCGCCGAGCTCTTCGCCAAGCACCATCCCGAGCGCTACTTCGAGTGCTACATCGCCGAGCAGCAGCTCGTCGCCACCGCCGTCGGCATGGCCGTACGCGGCTGGGTCCCGTACGCCACGACGTTCGCGGCCTTCCTCACCCGGGCCCACGACTTCATCCGCATGGCCTCCGTCAGCGGTGCGGGCATCAACCTCGTCGGGTCCCACGCGGGTGTCTCCATCGGACAGGACGGGCCCTCGCAGATGGGTCTCGAGGACCTGGCGATGTTCCGGTCCGTGTACGGCTCGACCGTGCTCTACCCGTGCGACGCCAACCAGACGGCGAAGCTCGTCGCCGCGACGGCGGGCCTGGAGGGCGTCCGCTACCTGCGCACCTCCCGCGGTGACACCCCCGTCATCTACAGCGCCACCGAGGAGTTCCCGGTGGGCGGCAGCAAGGTGCTGCGCGCCTCCGCCGACGACCGGCTCACGCTCGTCGCCGCGGGCGTCACCGTCCACGAGGCGCTGGCCGCCGCGGAGGCGCTCGACCGCGAGGGCATCCAGGCACGGGTGATCGACCTCTACTCGGTCAAGCCCGTGGACCGCGCGACCCTGCGCGAGGCCGCCGAGGAGACCGGCTGCCTGGTCACGGTGGAGGACCACCGGGAGGAGGGCGGAATCGGGGACGCGGTGCTCGACGCCTTCACCGACGGCCGGCCCGTGCCCCGCCTGGTGCGTCTGGCCGTCCGGACGATGCCCGGCTCCGCGAGCCCGGAGGAGCAACTGCGGGCGGCGGGCATCGACGCCGAGTCGATCGCGGCGGCGGGCCGTCTGCTGGTCGAGACGGCCATGGTGCGCTGACCGGAGCACCGAGGGCACCATGGTCAGTACGCCATGGGGGGTGCATGTGGAAGCGCGGGAGGAGATCCATGAGCGTTCTGCGCTACGTCTACGCGATCTGCCGCCCCTTCTCGGCGGCACTGTCGGCCGAGCTCACCGGGGTCGGGGGCGTTCCGCCCAAACTGCTGCGCCACGGCGACCTGGTCGCCGTGGTCGGCGCGGTCCCGGAGCGGGAGTTCGCCGCGGAACCGCTGCGCCGCCGGCTGGAGGACGTCCCCTGGCTGGAGGCGACGGCCCGCGCCCACCAGGGAGTCGTCGACGCGCTCACCGCCGTCACCAGCCCGCTGCCGCTCCGGCTCGCCACGGTGCTCCGGGACGACAGCGGCGTACGCGTGATGATGGACGAACGCAGGGAGGATTTCCTGCGGACCCTCGACCGGCTCGACGGACGAGTGGAATGGGACGTGAGCGTGTATGCGGCGTCCACGGAGGACACCGCGAGATCAGGCGTTTCCGGGAACTTCGCGGACGTATTCACGCGCAGGCTGCACGACACGCTTTCCGAGTGTGCCGAGGAGAACCGGCTGCTGACGTCGCGCGGCCGGGAGACCTCTCCCGAGACTTCTCCCGGGGGTTCTGGAGAAGAGGGTGAGAAAATTTTCGACGCGGCCTATCTGGTGCCACGCGCGGACTCGGGGGAATTCGTGGCACGGGTGAACGGAAAGGTGGGGGAGGAGTCCGGAATGCGGGTGGAGCTCACCGGACCGTGGGCCGCCTACTCCTTCACGAGGTCGACGGGCCTCACCGGGTTCACCGGTCTCACGAGCGGCACGGACCGCAGGGGCTGAGCGCGCGGAGCGCGGCCGGGGGGTCCAAGAATTCCTTGGACCCCCCGGCCGCGCAAAGCCGTCTCTTCCCCGGGTCTTCCCGGAGTCTCCCTGAAGAGGGAGGGCTACCACCTGTACCAGCGGCCGCGGCTCCCGGAAGCGTTCGTGCCGCGCACCAGGAATCCGAGCAGCCACAGGACGATGACCACCAACGCTATCCACCACAGAATCTTCAACGCGAATCCGGCGCCGAAGAGAATCAGCGCGAGCAACAGAACCAGCAGAATGGGAACCATAGTTTGTGACCTCCTGCGTTCCTGGTTGCCCGATATCGCGGGATCACGCTTCCTTTCGGCAGAGAATTTCTCCGTGCAGGACGGAGAACCAGCCGTCCTCCTCCCGCCCCCACCGCCGCCAGGCGTCCGACACCGCCCGCAGCCGCTCCGGGGTCGCGTGACCTCCCTCCGTGGCCCGCTCCGCGTACGCCGAGGCCAGCGTGCGGTCGGCCCACAGGCCGCTCCACCACTTCCGCTCGTCCTCGGTGGCGAAGGTCCAGGTGCTCGACGTGCACGTGAGGTCCCGGATCCCGGCAGCCCGTGCCCATGACTTCAGCCGGCGGCCGGCGTCGGGCTCGCCCCCGTTGGCGCGGGCGACGCGCAGATACAGGTCCAGCCAGTCGTCCATGCCCGGCGTGGCCGGATACCAGGTCATGGACGAGTAGTCCGCGTCCCGGACGGCGATGAGCCCGCCGGGCTTGGTGACCCGGCGCATCTCGCGCAGCGCCTGCACCGGATCGCCCACGTGCTGGAGCACCTGGTGGGCGTGCACGACGCAGAACGTGTCGTCCGGGTAGTCCAGCGCGTGGACGTCGGCGACCGCGAACTCGACGTTGTCCAGACCGCGTTCGGCGGCCGTCCAGCGGGCCTGGTCCAGGATGCCGGGTGCGTGGTCGACGCCGGTGACCCGGCCGTCCGGCACCCGTGCGGCCAGGTCCGCGGTGATGGTGCCCGGTCCGCAGCCGATGTCGAGGATCCGCATGTGCGGCTTCAGCGAGTCGAGCAGGTAGGCCGCCGAGTTGGCGGCCGTGCGCCAGGTGTGCGAGCGGAGCACCGACTCGTGGTGGCCGTGGGTGTAGACGGCGGTCTCCTGCGACTTCGACTGCGACATGACCGGTCCCCTTCTCGTCGTACGGGATTCGCCGGACGGGCACGCACTCCCTGAGGCGATGTCATCACCGTACGCGGTCATGTCGAATTGTGAGACCCGCGTCTTGCCATATGGACGCGGCGGTCGTGGAGATGTGCGCCTACCGCTCCGGGCGGTGCGCGGGGAGCGGGCGGTAGACGGTCAGCGCCTCAGGGCTCTTGCGCAGGGTCACCTCGCCTCTCACCTCGGTGACCTCTCCGTCGTAGGCCAGCAGCGTTCCTGGCGCCACGCCCTCGACGCGCAGACGGCCCAGCCGTACGGCCGCGTGGGCGGGGGAGCGGGTGAGGGGCCCCGCGAAGGCGGCGGCCAGCAGCCGCAGGGCGGGATGGCTGCCGCCGTGCACGACCCGCACGTCGAGACGGCCGTCCGCGAGGTCGAAGCGGCGGGCCGGAGCCAGGCCCATGCGGTGGTAGGTGCCGTTGCCCGCGAACAGAAGCCACAACGGGTGGCTGCGGCCCCCGAGTTCGGCCCGCAGCGGATGACGGTCGGCGCGCAGCACCCGCAGGGCGCCCAGCACTCCAGCCGGCCAACTGCCGATCGTCTTGGACCAGTTCTCCCGCTCGCGCACCAGCTCCGGATAGATGCCCAGGCTGCACGTGTTGAGGAAGATGCCGCTCTTGCCGCCGGACGCGAACCGGCCCACGTCCACCTGGACCGCCTCGCCTTCCCGCAGCGCGCGGACGAGATCGCGTTCGCCCTCCACCCCGAGGTCGTGGGCGAAGTGGTTGAGCGTGCCGCCGGGGAGGACGGCGAGCGGAAGCCCGTGGCGCAGGGCCACCTCGGCCGCGGTGTTCACCGTGCCGTCGCCGCCGCACACGCCCAGCACCCGTGCGCGGGCCGCCGCCTTCTCCAACTCCTCCCGCACGGCGTGGGGTTCGCACTCCACGATCTCCGCCCGCGGCAAGGCGCCGGCCAGCGCGCCGACCCGTTCCGCCGTGCCCGAGGCCGTGTTGGCCACCATGACCAGACCCTCGCCCTCGCTCTCGGCCAGCGCGGGTGCGTCGGTGCGCGGCCTCCCGGGCGGGGTCAGCTGGTCCCTGGTGGGCACCAGCGCGCGCACGGCGTACGCGGCGCCGACACCCAGGGCCGCGCCGACCACGACATCGCTCGGGAAGTGGACGCCGGTGTAGACGCGCGACAGCGCGACGGCCCCGGCGAGCGGTGCGACGGCCGCGCCCCAGCCGCGGGACTCCAGGGCCACCCCGGCGGCGAAGGCGGCGGCCGAGGCCGCGTGCCCCGACGGGAACGACGTGGTGATCGGCTGCCGCTTCAGCTGCCGGACCGCGGGGACCGGGCCCAGGCCGGGGCGGCTGCGGCGCACCGAGCGCTTGCCGAGGGTGTTGATCGTGGCGGAGGCCAGGGCCAGCGAGGCGACACCCCGCGCGGCCGCCCGGCGGGCCCTCGGGGTGCGGCTCGCCGCCACGGCCGCGGCCGTGGCGAACCACAGGACACCGTGGTTCGCGCTCCGGCTCAGCCGTGGCAGCACCGGGTCGCCGCCCGGCCAGTGCCGGGCCGCGACCGCCTCGAAGAGCCGGCAGTCGAGGGCGAGCAGGCGGTCCCGAAGGGCGTGGCGGCCCGGTACGAGGGCGGTCAGGTCGACATCCGGGGTCGTGGTCATGCGGGTCCGTCTACCCCGGATCAGACACTTCCCGCCCCCGCACCCGGGCCCGGCGCCGCCCGCCGCTCCTGCCCGGCCTCCGCTCCCGGGCTCACCGTCGCCCGCCGGTTGCCCCGCCCCGGGTCTCGGTCGCCTGCCCGTCCGGTGCCGTCTCCGGCTCACCGTCGCCCGTCCGTCCCATGCGGCCTCCGGCCACACCCCGCCTGCCCGCCCCGCCCCTCGGTCGCATACCCGTTTGCCCAGATCCCCCGCTCCCCGGAGAATGCCTGCCCATGGGACATCTCGAAGCCGCACATCTTGAGTACTACCTTCCCGACGGGAGGGCGCTGCTCGGCGATGTGTCGTTTCGGGTGGGGGAAGGGGCCGTCGTCGCCCTGGTCGGGCCGAACGGCGCCGGCAAGACGACCCTGCTGCGGCTGCTCTCGGGGGAGATCAAGCCGCACGGCGGGACCGTGAACGTGAGCGGCGGGCTCGGCGTGATGCGCCAGTTCGTGGGCTCCGTACGCGACGAGACGACCGTGCGCGAGCTGCTCGTCTCCGTGGCCCCGCCCCGTATCCGCGAGGCGGCGAAGGCCGTGGACGCGGCCGAGCACGCGATGATGACCGTGGACGACGAGGCGTCACAGCTCCACTACGCGCAGGCGCTGTCCGACTGGGCCGAGGTCCGCGGATACGAGGCCGAGACCCTCTGGGACATGTGCACGACGGCCGCCCTCGGCGTCCCCTACGAGAAGGCCCAGTGGCGCCTGGTCCGGACCCTGTCCGGAGGTGAGCAGAAGCGCCTGGTACTGGAGGCGCTGCTGCGCGGCACCGACGAGGTGCTGCTCCTGGACGAGCCGGACAACTACCTCGACGTGCCCGGCAAGCGCTGGCTGGAGGAGCGGCTCAAGGAGACCCGCAAGACCGTCCTGTTCGTCTCCCACGACCGCGAACTCCTCGCCCGCGGCGCCCAGAAGATCATCAGTGTCGAGCCGGGACCGGCCGGCGCGGACGCCTGGGTGCACGGCGCCGGATTCGCGACCTATCACGAGGCCAGGCGGGAGCGGTTCGCGCGCTTCGAGGAACTGCGCAGGCGCTGGGACGAGAAGCACGCGCAGCTCAAGAAGCTGGTGCTGAACCTCCGTCAGGCGGCCGCCGTCAGCCATGAGATGGCCTCGCGGTACGCGGCGGCGCAGACCCGGCTGCGCAAGTTCGAGGAGGTCGGACCGCCGCCGGAGCCGCCGCGCGAGCAGGACATCAAGATGCGGCTGCACGGCGGCCGCACCGGCGTGCGGGCCGTGACCTGCAAGGGACTTGAGCTCACCGGGCTGATGAAGCCCTTCGACCTGGAGATCTTCTACGGCGAGCGCGTCGCCGTCCTCGGCTCCAACGGCTCGGGCAAGTCCCACTTCCTGCGGCTGCTCGCGGGCGGGGACGTCGCGCACACCGGCGAGTGGAAGCTCGGCGCCCGTGTCGTCGCGGGCCACTTCGCGCAGACGCACGCCCACCCCGAACTGGAGGGCCGTGCGCTCCTGGACATCCTGTGGACCGAGCACGCGCAGGACCGCGGTGCGGCGATGTCGAGGCTGCGCCGCTACGAGCTGACCGCCCAGGCCGAGCAGCGCTTCGAGAAGCTGTCGGGCGGCCAGCAGGCACGTTTCCAGATCCTGCTCCTGGAGCTGGAGGGCTCGACGGCCCTGCTCCTGGACGAGCCGACCGACAACCTCGACCTGGAGTCCGCGGAGGCGCTCCAGGAAGGCCTGGAGGCCTACGAGGGGACGGTCCTGTCGGTCACCCACGACCGTTGGTTCGCCCGCTCCTTCGACCGCTACCTCGTCTTCGGCTCCGACGGCCGGGTACGGGAGACGCGGGAGCCGGTGTGGGACGAACGCCGCGTCGAGCGGGAGCGGTAGCCGGGCGTCGGCGGTGTCCGGACCGGAGCGGTGGCCGGGCGTCGGCGCGGGTCCTCCCCGGTGAGGGCGGCGGCCAGGTTCCGGAGAGGCCCGGCACCCCGGATGTTCGTAGAGTGGAGGGAGTGGGTCTCGATCCATGGCTCCCTCCCGGGCGCCCCTCGGGGCAGCGACTGCCCGGGGCGGGTGCACGGACCGCACCGACGGCCACGACGAGCGGGGTAGCACCATGACCGGAGTCGACCCGGGCCGACTGGACGACCAGCAGCTCATGAAAGAGCTGGAGGCCATCCACCGCACCCGCCACGACACGCTGTTGCACGGCTCGAACGACGCGCTGCACACCCACAACGTGCGCATGGCCCAGCTGGAGGGCGAGTATCTGCGCCGCCACCCGCGCCGGCCCGTGACGTCGGGCCGCACCCGCGACGGCGCCCGGGAGCGCGGAGCCGCGGGGGTGCCGCCGGCATGAACGAGCCGCAATCGATCCTGGCCCGGCAGGCCGAGGCACTGGAGCTCTTCGGCCGACGGGTCCACGCGATCCACGACGACCAGTGGGAGGCTCCCACGCCGTGCGCCGCCTGGAGCGTGCGCGATCTCGTGGGGCACCTCGTCTCCGAGCAGGCCTGGGTGCCCGCGCTGGTCCGGGACGGCGCGTCCGTCGACGCGGTCGGCGACAGCCTGGACGGTGATCTGCTCGGCCCCGACCCCGTCGCCGCCTGGGAGGCCGCGGCCGAGGCCTCCCGAACGGTGTTCGCCGAACCCGGCGCGCTCGACCGCACGGTCCATCTCTCGTTCGGAGACATGCCGGCCGGCGACTACTGCGCGCAGCTGGTCACCGATCTGACGGTCCACAGCTGGGATCTGTCCCGGGCCATCGGGGCCGACGAACGACTCCCCGGCGACCTCCTGTCGTTCGCGGTCCGCGAGGTCACCCCGCACGCGGCGGAACTGGAGCGGACCGGGCTGTTCGCGCCCGCGGAGGAGCCACCGCCCGGCGCCGACGTCCAGACGAAACTGCTCTGTCTGGTCGGACGCAGGCCCTGACCCGGACCCCGGCGTGACGTGACGTTCCGGCGGCTAGGAGAATCGGAGGGTGTTTGCCCCGCATGGCGGGGGGCAGACGCAGTTGCAGTGCTTCGGACAGGAGGCACGTCCGTGGGAGCGGCCATCCGCGCCCTGGATGTACTCGTCCGGAACACGAGTGCGTTCCCACGATGACTGCCCATCACCCCGGCATCATCAAGGGAGTTGCGACGCACCATGCGAACTCGAGCGAGCGCGACGCACCATCCGCACGACGACGCCCCGGACACCGGGGAGGCATTCCGCAGGCTCGCCTCGCTTCCTCCGGGCGAGCGGCGCGAGGCACTCCGGGCGGAGATCGTCGAGTCCTGGCTGCCGATGGCCGACCGGCTCGCGGGCCGCTTCCGCAGCCGCGGCGAGAACTACGAGGATCTGCGCCAGGTCGCGGCGCTCGGGCTGGTCAAGGCCGTCGACCGGTACGACCCCGAGCTCGGCAACGCCTTCGAGAGCTACGCGGTGCCGACGATCACCGGCGAGATCAAGCGCCACTTCCGTGACCACATGTGGACCCTGCACGTGCCGCGCCGGGTCCAGGACCTGCGCAACCGGGTCCGCTGCGCCGGACAGGACCTGTCCCAGACCATCCCGGGGCGCCGGCCCACGGTCACCGAGCTGGCCGAGCACGCCCGGATGAGCGAGGACGACGTCCGGACGGGCCTTGAGGCCCTGGAGAGCTTCAGCGCGCTCTCCCTGGACGCCGAACTGCCGGGCGGCGAGGACGGCTACTCCCTGAGCGACGCCCTCGGCTCGCCCGACCCGGCCCTCGACACCGTCATCGACCGCGAGGCCGTCAAACCCCGGCTCCAGGCCCTGCCCGAGAGGGAACGGGCCATCCTCTACATGCGGTTCTTCAGCGACATGACCCAGAGCCGCATCGCCGACGAGCTGGGCATCTCCCAGATGCATGTCTCGCGTCTCATCAACCGCTGCTGCGACCGCCTGCGCGAACAGATCACGCGCGACGCGGCCTGAGAGGGCGACGCGGTCGACGGGCGGCACCTGGCCCGCGCGGGACGGCTCCGGCCGGGCGGCGGACGGCGCCATGGCCCGCGTGGGGTGGCACCGGTCCGGTGACGGGCGATACCCGGCCCGCGCGGGACGGCTCCGGCCGGGCGAAGGGCGGTATCCACCCCGTGAAGCGCGGCGCCCGGCTCGGCCGGGATGTCACCCGCTCGGGCCCCCGCTGTCCCGCGAATGGTGCCCGGCCGTTCGCGCCCAGCGGTACGGGGGGCTCTGATGGCTCCGAGGGACACGACGGCCGTGGCTCTCGGACCGCAGCCCGCCGAAGGAGCCTCGCTCATGCGCCGTACCGCCCGAGTCCTGTACGCCACCGCCCTGGCCGGCGCCGCTCTCGGCGCCGCCGCGTCGGGCGCGGTCGCGGATCCGGCCGCGGACGTCAGTCCTGGCTCCGTCGAACCCGGCGGCACCATCACCGTCACGGTCAGCTGCGACGCGATCGGAGGGACCCCACCGGACTCCATCGACGCCAGCTCCCAGGGGTTCCAGGAGGGCAAGGTCCAGCTGCACCGCGTCGACGGCGCGGGAGCGGGCGCGGCGGGCGCCGCCTCGTACAGCGGCAGTGCCCATATCGCGTCCGGCGGCCCGGACCAGGGCGGCGGCTCCGCGGGCCAGGGATCCGACGCGGGGCGCGGCTTCGACGAGGTGAGCCCCGGCACCCTCGACTCGGGCGACTCGGGCACTTCCGACGCCTCCGACGCCAAGAACTCCGACGCCGGTGCGCCTGCCACCGCCGGTGCGCCCGCCGGTGCCGGTGCCGCCGCGGTGAGCCCCGCCGCCGGGAGCTCGAACACCTCGGTGCCCGACGCCCAGGCACCCGTTCCCGGCGCCGCGGACCCCGCGGTCCCCGACCCGCTGATCCCCGGCGCCGACGGTCAGGACACGGTCGGTCCCGACACGGTGGGCCCGGACGGGACCGGCCCCGACGACCTGGGCCCGGACGCGGTCGGGCCCGACACGGTTCCCGACACCGTGGGCCCGGGAGCCGTGGGCCCCGACACCACGGTTCCCGGCACGGTGGGCCCCGACAGGGCCGGCCCCGACGCGCTGCTCCCCGACACGGGGGGCGCCGACGGACGGTGGAACGTCGGCGGGTTCTGTCCCGCGCCCCCGGGCGGCCAGGGCAAGCAGTGGAGCGCCTCGTACGCCGTGGCCCGCGGCGCACCGGCGACGCACGGCCCCGCCGACGGGACCGGCTCCGGCACCGGCGCGGGGGAGCGTCCGCCCACGGTCCAGCGTGGCGTACGGGCCGGCGAGGGCGGTGTGTTCACCGACTCGGTGCCTGCCCTGGTCGCCGGCGGGGCGCTGATCGCCGCGGCGATGGGCACGGCCGCGTACCACCTGCACAGACTGCGCCGACGGCGCGCCTGACGGAGGGCGGCTCGACCACGGTGGACGGCACGACGGACGGCGAGGTGACCGGCGTACGCCCGGGAGCGGGAGCGGATTCGGGAGCGAGCCAGGGACGACGTGCCTCCGGACGCTGAGCGGCTCACCGGACGAGCGGCCCCCGTACGAGGGGACGAGGACACCGGAGCCGTACGGGCGGACGGGCTCCGGGACAGGGAACAGCGGTATCCACGGTGCGGAGGCAGATATGCGGCGGACGGACCCGGAGAGCCACGGACCGCTCCGCTACGGTCCGCCCCTGCCCGACCAGGGCCTGCCCGTGCTGCCGGAGCTCCGGTCGGTGCTGGCCGCCGCCGCGGGCCGCCCCGAGGCCGAGCCGTGCGGCGGCGGCCCCGTCCTCCTCGACGCCGCCAGCGGCTACTGGACCCGCCGCGGACTGCGCGCCGCACCCGACCGGGTGGCGGCCGCCCCCGGAGCCGCCGCGCTGCTGCTGGCGCTGACCGGAGCGGTCGGCGGCGACCTCCTCGTGCCCCGCCCGTGCGCCGCCTGGTGGGCGCCGCAGGCACGTCTGCTGGGCAGATCCGTGTTCCATGTGGCGACGCCCGCCGAGTGTGGCGGCGTCCCGGACTCCTCCGCCCTCCTGGAGACCGTCCGCAGGGTCCGTGCGGAGGGCGGCGACCCGCGGCTGCTGCTGCTGTCCGTCGCCGACGACCCGACGGCCACCGTCGCGCCGCCCGAGGTGGTGCACGAGGCCGTGGAGGCCGCGGCGGACGAGGGCCTGCACATCGTCAGCGACGAGACCTGGCGCGACACCCTGCACCAGCCGCGAGACACCGTGCTGGTCAGCCCCGCCGAGATGCTTCCCGGCGACGTCACCGTGATCACCGATCTCGCGGGCGCCTTCCTGCCGCAGGGCTGGCCGGCCGCCGTCGCCCGCTTCCCCGACAACGACGCGGGCGCCTCGCTGCGTTCCCGTGTCCTCGACGTGCTCACCGTGCTCGGAGCGCGCGTCGCCGAACCGGTGGCCGCCGCTGCCGCGTACGCGCTCGGCGAGCCCGCCGCGATCACCGAACGGCTCACCGCCGCCGTGCGTCTGCACGCGCTTGTGGCCGACGCCGCCCACCGCGCGGTGAGTACGACGGGGGCCGTCGTACGCCCTCCGCGGGCCGGCCGGCACCTGTACGTCGACCTCGGCCCGCTTCGCTCCGCCCTCGGCGCGCAGGGCGTCGGCGACGCACAGGACCTGGAGGACTGGCTCTCCGCCCGGCTCGGCATGCCCGCGCCGGGCGGACACCGCTTCGGCGACGACCTCGCCGCGCTGCGGGTCCGCCTCGGCACCGGGCCGCTGCTCGGCTCCACGGACGAGGAGCGGGAGGAATCGCTCACCTCTCCCTCGCCACTGGAACTGCCGTATGTGCACCGCGCGTTGACCCGGTTGGAGTCGGTCTTCGACGATCTCCGCGACGACGCTCGGCGACGGGAGCCCCCGCGATGACGCAGCAGTCCGAGTCGACCACCACGAGCACGACGCCCCGGTCCACCGGCGATCCCGCGCCCCCGGCCGCCCCGGCTCCCGGGCACCCGGCCGTTCTCACCCCACCACCCCTCGCCGGCCCCCAACCCCTCGCCGGCCCCGACCCGTTCGCCGCCCCCCGACCGCTCGGCGAGCGGCGCGTCTGGCCCCGCTCCTTCGTGGACCGGCTGACCGCGCCGCTGCCGGGGCTGCGGGCCTTCGCGCGGCTCGCCCGCGAAGGCGCGCCGCGACCGCGGGCCGAAGGGCTCGCCGAGATCCCGCTGCTCCCCTTCGAGCCGGGACCGCTGCCGGGCGCGGACACGGGGACGGTGGCCGTCTCCTGGGCGGGGCACGCGAGTTGGGTGATCAGGATCGGCGGGCTCACCGTCCTCACCGACCCGGTCTGGTCCCGCCGGATCGTGGGAACCCCGGCACGGATCACCCCGGTGGGCGTGGCCTGGAGCGCGCTCCCGCACGTGGACGCGGTCGTCATCAGTCACAACCACTACGACCATCTGGACGCGCCGACGCTGCGCCGACTCCCGCGTGACACACCGGTGTTCGTACCGGCCGGCCTCGGACGCTGGTTCAGGCGCCGCCGGTTCAGCCGCGTCACCGAGCTCGACTGGTGGGAGGCGGCCCGACTCGACGGCGTCCGCTTCGACTTCGTCCCCGCCCACCACTGGTCCAAGCGCACCCTCACCGACACCTGCCGCTCCCTGTGGGGCGGCTGGGTGCTCACGGCACCCGAGGGCCGGCGAGTGTACTTCGCGGGCGACACCGGCTACGGCCACTGGTTCACCCGCATCGGGCAACGGCATCCCGGGATCGACCTCGCCCTCCTGCCCATCGGCGCCTACGACCCCCGCTGGTGGCTCAGGGATGTGCACTGCGACCCGGAGGAGGCCGTGCAGGCGGCCGTCGACCTGCGCGCGCGGTGGATGGCCCCGATGCACTGGGGCACGTTCGTGCTCTCCGCCGAACCGGTCCTCGAACCCCTGCGGCGGGTGCGGGCCGCCTGGGAACGGGCGGGCCTGGCCCGGGAGAACCTGTGGGATCTGGCGGTGGGAGCCTCCCGGGTACTGGAGTGACCACGCCTCGGCCGCGGCTGGGCACAGGCGGCGAGCGTCCCTTCGTACGGGCCGACGGCCCCGTCCCTACGAGGGCTCGCGCGGGCGGAACCTGCGCCACACACCCGGCGCCACACTGATCGCGACGGTCAGGGCCACCGCCGCCACCACACCCTCCCAGGGCTCGGGGAAGAGCGAGCCGCCGAGGATGCCGATGATCTGGTAGGTCGCCGCCCAGGCCAGACAGGCCGGGACGTCCCCGCGGGCGAAGACACGCAGCGGCATCTTCGCCAGCAGACAGGCCAGCATCACCGGAATGCGGCCCGCCGGAACGAGCCGGGACAGGACGAGAACGGCGATGCCGTGGTCGGCCAGCTTCCGCTGCGCCTGGGCGAGCCTGTCCTCGGGGGCGCGTTCCCTGATCGCCTCCAGCCAGCGCGACCCGTTCTTCGAGCCCATACCGCGCCGCCCCAGCGCGTACAGCGACATGTCGCCGAGGAACGCGGCGACCGACGACACCACGAACACCGCCATCAGCGCGAAGGGCGAGGTCTGGTGGAAGGCCACCACCGCCGCCGAACTCACCACCGCGCCCGTCGGCACCACCGGCACCAGCGCGCCGATCAGCACCAGAAGGAACAGCGACGGATAGCCGATCGCCTGCTGCGTGGACTCCGGCGGGACGGTCGGCGGCGTGGTGGACATCAGGACCGAGGGAACCACCGCCCCCGCGGCGGACCAGGAGATCACCGCGCGGCCTCCGGACGCACGCTCTCGCCGTGCCGCAGCAGATGCACCGCCACCTGCGGCGCGCGTTCGGCGGCGAGGCGCACGAACTCCTCACCCGGCGCGTGGAATTCATAGGGGCGCACGGCATCCATCCCGATGGGCCAGAACGTGCCGTAGTGCACCGGCACAGCGCTGCGCGGACGCAGCGCCGCGAGCGCCTCGGCGGCGCGCCCCGCGTCCAGATGCCCCTCCCCGAGATACGGACCCCAGCCGCCCACCGGCAGCAGCGCCACGTCGACCGGCCCGACCTCCTCGGCCATCGACGCGAACAGCCCCGTGTCCCCGGCGAAGTACGTCCGCGCCTCGCCCTCGATCACATACCCGACGGCGGGGGAGCGGTGCGGTCCGATCGGCAGCCGGCGTCCGTCGTGCCGTGCCGGAACCGTGCGTACGGCCAGGTCACCGACCTGGGTGCGGTCCCCGGGCGCGACCTCGGTGAGCCGCAGATGGTCCAGCTTGCGCAGTCCCGGCACCGAGCGCGGGGCGCCGCGCGGCACGAGCAGCCGGGTGCCCGGGGCCAGCCGCGCCAGCGAGGGAAGGTGCAGATGGTCGGCGTGCAGATGGGAGACCAGCGCGACATCGGCGACCGCCGCCGAGGGAGGGGGCGGCGCCCCGCGCCTGCGCCGCAGATGCGCGAGCCGGCGCGCGAAGAGGGGATCGGTGAGCACGCGTGTCCCGGAGTCCTCCAGCGTGCAGGTGGCGTGCCCCCACCAGGTGATCTCCACCGGCACCTCTTTGCCTCCTTCGCACGACTCCCCCCGACCCTACGGGCAGGAGTAGGGTCTGCGGCGAAACCAGGAGGTGAGGGGGACACCATGGGAGACGCACGCGGTGCCTCCGGCGCGCACGCCCTCACACGCTCGCACGAGCGCAACGGCCCCGCGCCGCACTCTCCCGCGCTCCGCGTCATGGCGATCGCGAGCCTGACGCCTCTGGAGGAGCTCGACGAGGACCCCTTCCTCGTCGACTCCCGCAGCCAGTACGCGATGTGCTCCCGCTGGGCCGCCGAGCACGGCCATGTCGTCACCCGGGAACTCCTCGTGCGCGGGCTGCGTCCCGACCACCGCAGTCTGTGGGCGGATGTCGAGGCCGGTCTCGTGGACCTGTTCGTCGCGCCCAGCCACCGGGTGCTGGAGCGCGCCCTCGCCTCGGTGGAGGAGTTCACCGCCGAATGCGCCCGCCGCGGGGTCCGCGTCGAGACCGTGGGCACGGCCGAACCGTCGTACGACGCCCAGATGAAGGCCAGCGTCCACCGCCGTCTGTCGATGCCGACGGCCGGATACGACGGCCGCTGATCCCTTCCCCGGTCGCGTCCCGGCGAAGGGCCACGGGGAAGCCCGCTGCGGGACTTCTCGCGGCTTTTGGGGACTTCCGGGGATCTCCGGCCGTTGTGACAGGGTGGGAGCAGGCCGCGCGGACCGGGCGGGCCGGGACGTGAGGTGGACTGGGCGTGGACAAGGGACGGTGGCGGCGCCTCGCCGGGGCGGCCGGACGCAGCATCACGGTGTGGGCCGTGTCCACGGTCACGATGCTCGTCCTCGCCGGTGTGCTGCCCGACTTCCGGCTCCAGTCGCCGAGCGGGGACAGCGCGACCCGGATCGCCGTCACCGCCGCGGCCGGCGCGGGGGTCTTCGGCCTCCTCTCGGCGCTGGTGTGGCCCCTGCTCGTGCGGACGCTGCTGCTCGTCCCCGCCTTCGTGCTCGGCCTGCTCGTCTTCTTCCTGAACGGCTCGCTGCTGCTGATCGCCCTGCGGCTCAACCCCTCCGGGCACGGTGACGCGGCCCCCGAGACCGCCGTGGTCGTGGCCGCCGTCATGTCGGCCGTCGCCTCGGCCACCGGCGCCGCCCTCGCCGTACGGGACGACGACGCGTACGGGCGCCGGCTCTACCGCCTCGCCGACCGGCGCCGCAGACGCGCGGCCGGGCGGCCCGGCCCCTCGACCCCCGGCGTGGTCTTCCTCCAGCTCGACGGCGTCGGGCACGACGTGCTGCGGGAGGCGATCGGCGGGGGTCTGATGCCGACGGCCGCCCGATGGCTCGACGGGCCCCGCCCCACCCACCGGCTCACCCCGTGGAGAACCGACTGGTCGAGCCAGACCGGCGCCAGCCAGCTCGGCATCCTGCACGGCACCAACCACGACGTCCCGGCGTTCCGCTGGTACGAGAAGGACACCCGGGAGGTCATGGTCTGCAACCGGCCCACCAGCGCCGCCGAACTCCAGCGGCGGGCCGTCGCGTACACCGGAGACGGGGGCCTGCTCACGGTCGACGGCGCGAGCCGTGGCAACCTCTTCGGCGGCGGTGCCGACGAGCTCGCCCTCGTGCTGTCCGTGGCCGCGCGCAGGGGACGGGACACCCGCTCACGGGCGGGGTACTTCGCGTACTTCTCCGACCCGGCCAACGCCGTCCGTACGGCGATGTCCTTCGTCGCCGAGGTCTTCAGGGAGGCGGGCCAGTCCACCCGGGCCCGGCTCCAGCGGCGGCGGCCCCGGGTCGGACGGGGCGGGCTGTACCCGTTCGTGCGCGCCTTCGCGACCGTCGTCGAGCGGGACGTCGTGGTCGCCGCGGTCATCGGCGACATGCTCGCCGGGCGCAACGCGGTCTACGCGGATCTGGTCGCCTACGACGAGGTGGCCCACCACTCCGGACCGCGCAGCCGGGACGCCGAGCGGATCCTGGAGCGGCTGGACCGCTCGCTCGCCCTGATCGAGAAGGTCGCCGAGCACGCCCCGCGGCCGTACCGGATCGTCGTGCTCTCCGACCACGGCCAGAGTCCGGGAGAGACCTTCCTGAGCCGCTACGGTCTCAGCCTCGCCAACCTGGTCCGGGCGGGCTGCGGGCTGCCCGTGCCCCGCAAGGCCCGGCGTACCCACAGCGGCGCCGAGGCCCGGACCGCCGTCCGCGCCGCCCTGCGCAGACCGGTCGAGGAGCGCGAGGAACGGAACGGACCGGTGCCGCACGGCTCCGAACCCCTGGTCCTGGCCTCCGGCAACCTCGGTCTCGTCTCCTTCCCCGACGTCCCGCACCGGATGAGCCGGGAGGAGATCGACCGGCGTCATCCCGCGTTGCTGTCCATGCTCGCCGACCACCCCGGCGTGGGCTTCCTCCTGGTGCGCAGCGAGGAGCACGGCGGACTCGTGCTCGGCGCGCACGGAGCCGAGGCGCCGGTGGACCGGCTCGACGACGAACACCCGGGCCCCCTGGCCGACTTCGGCCCCGGCGCCGCCGCCGCGGTGCGGCGCACGCACTCGTTCCCGCACACCGCCGACATCATGGTCAACTCCTGGTACGACCCCGGGGAGGGCGAAGTCCTCGCCTTCGAGGAGCAGATCGGCTCGCACGGCGGCCTCGGCGGAGCCCAGGGGCACCCCTTCCTCCTCTCCCCGATGACCCTCTCCGCACCGGCCGGCGCGGACAGGGAACCCTCGGGCCGTGAGACCGCTCTCGTCGGCGCGGAACGGGTGCACGAGGTGCTGCGGCGCTGGCTGGGCGAGTGCGACGGCCCCCAAGTCCCGCTGCCGGCCCGCCCGGACGAACAGGCGGCCTGAACGGCGGCTCCGCCCGCGGGCGGGACACCGGGGATGAGCGGCGGCCGCCGACGGTGACGGGCCAGGGCTCGGCGAGGCCACGGGACGAGGTCGTGCACGCCGGAAAATGGGAGGCGTCGGCCGGACCGCCGCGCCCACACTGTGGGCATCGCACGCCGCGCCTTTGCACGCCGCGCTCTCGCACGCGTGCCCACCCGCGCCACCTCCACCGCACCCACCGCTCTCCCACCCCTTTCCCCCCTCTCGCACCTTCGAGGAGTCCGCCTGTGCAGGCAGCCGTCACCGTCACTCCCTCCCGTGTCCCCGAACTGCTGCTCGGTCTCGCCACCGTGCGGCCGGTCTTCCTCTGGGGCGCCCCCGGCATCGGAAAGTCCTCCCTGGTCAGGGAGTTCGCCGAATCGCTCGGGCTGGAGTGCGTGAGTCTGCTGGGCACACAACTGGCGCCCGAGGACCTGATCGGCGTGCCGCAGATCCGCGACGGGCGCTCCGTCTTCTGCCCGCCGCAGGCCATCGCCCGCGACGAGCCGTACTGCCTCTTCCTGGACGAGCTGAACGCGGCGACCCCCGATGTGCAGAAGGCCTTCTACTCGCTGATCCTGGACCGCCGCATCGGCGACTACGAGCTGCCGAAGGGGTCCATCGTGATCGGCGCGGGCAACCGCTCGACGGACAACGCGCTGGCCCGTCCCATCGCCTCGGCCCTGGTCAACCGCCTCACCCACGTCCATCTGGAGGCCTCTCCGAAGGACTGGCTCGCCTGGGCCGCCGCGAACGACATCCACCCCTGGGTGCTCGACCACCTCACCGACCGCCCCGACCACCTGTGGTCCAAGCCGCCGAAGACCGAGGCGCCCTTCTCCACGCCGCGCTCCTGGCACATGCTCTCCGACGCGCTGGGCTCCTTCGGCGACGCGGTCGACGAACAGACCCTGAAGGTGATCGCCCACGGCACGCTGACGCCCGCTCACGCGGTCGCGTTCTGCGGCTACGTCAAGATCGTGCGCAGCCGCTTCGGCATCGAGGCCATCCTCAAGGGCGACGCACGCTGGCCCTCCCGCATGGAGGACCGCGACCTTCTCCACTACCTGGCGGAGTCCTTCCGCGGCCGGCTGGTCAAGGAACTCCCCGCCGGCCGGGACCACATCCCGGCGAGCGTCCGGCAGACCGCCTACCGGGCCAAGTCCCTGCTCGTCCAGCTCGCCGAGATATCCGTCGAGGTCGCCCAGAGCGTCATCGCCTCGGACGCCGACGGCAATCCCGTCCTGCCCGCGTGGTTCCTGGTGGAGGCGGCCCGGGACATGCCGCGTCTGGTGGAGGCGCGGCGGTGAGCCGTTCCCGTGGACCCGGAGCCGAGACCAAGCCCGATCCGGCCGCCGAGGCGTTCGCCGAGGGGATGCGGCTGGCCCGGGCCAGCCCGGCGCTGGACGCCGTCGGTTTCCGGGTCTGCCGGGAGGACACCTGCCACCGGGCTCCCCGGAACGGGCTGGTGACCGTCGACTCCGACGGGACCCTGCACGTCCACCCCACCCGCCGCGCCGAACCCGCCGCCTGGGCCTGGGCCCTGGCGCACGCCGTCATCCATCTGGGCTTCGGCCACGTCCCCGCCGCGGCCGGGACGCGCGAGCAGCCGGACCGCTTCGACCTCGCCGCCCGCTGCGTCGTGGTGAACCGCTTCCTGCTCGGCTTCTCGCCCGGTCCGGCCCCCGAGGACCTCCCGGCCGCCTACCCTGAGGGCGACGAGGAACGGCTCGCCGCGGTCTGGCGCCGCGACGGCATCCCGCCCTGGTACGAGCACTGCGGCACGGCGGGCGGCGACCCGGACCAACTGCTCGTGCCCTGGAGCGTCTGGAACGGCACCACGCCCCCCGACTGGCAGGTTGCCTTCGCCCACGGACTGACCCGCACGATGTCCGCCGCCATGGACGTGGCGGGCGGCAGGCGCCACTCCATGAGCGAGCGACCCGTCCCGCTCCGGCCCTGGGAACGGGCACTGAGCTGGTTCGTCTCCTCCTACCCGCTGCTCGGCGGCCTCGCGGCGGGCATCACCCTCGTCGCCGACGCCGAACTCGCCCGCGCCCACGGCATCTCCGTCGCCGCCGTGGACACCGGGGCGGCCGAGATCTACATCAACCCGCTCCGCCGGTTCAGCGACGAGGAATGGCGTTTCGTCCTCGCCCACGAGATGCTGCACGCCGCCCTGCGCCACGGTGACCGCTGCGGCGCCCGGGACCCGTACCTCTTCAACGTCGCCGCCGACTACGTGATCAACGGCTGGCTGTGCGAGATGCAGGTCGGCACGATGCCCGAGGGGCTGCTGCACGACCCCGGGCTGACGGGCCTGTCCGCCGAGGAGGTGTACGAGCGGATCGCCGGCGATCTGCGCCGCAAGCGGCGCCTCGCCACGCTGCGCGGCAAGGGAACGGGCGACATCCTCGGCGGACCCCTCGGCTCCCCGCGCGACTACGTCGACCTCGACGAGTTCTACCGGCGCGGCCTGGCCCAGGGCCTGGATCTGCACCAGCGGCAGGAGCGCGGGTTCCTGCCCGGCGGACTGGTCGAGGAGATCCGCGCGCTCAGCCACCCGCCGCTGCCCTGGGACGCCCGACTCGCCCGCTGGTTCGACGAGTTCGTGCCCCGGCCCGAGCCCCTGCGGTCGTACGCGCGTCCCTCCCGCCGGCAGGCGGCCACCCCGGACATCCCACGCGCCGGCCGCTGGTTCCCACCCGAGGAGATCGCCCGCTGCACCTTCGGCGTCGTGCTCGACACCTCCGCCTCCATGGACCGCACCCTGCTCGGCAAGGCGCTGGGCGCGATCGCCTCGTACGCGGAGGCCCGCGACGTACCGGCCGCCCGGGTCGTGTTCTGCGACGCGGCCCCGCACGACGCCGGCTATCTGCCCGTCGCCGAGATCGCCGGACGCGTACGGGTGCACGGGCGCGGCGGCACCGTCCTGCAACCGGGCGTCGATCTGCTGCACCGCGCCGACGACTTCCCGCCGGGAGCGCCCGTTCTGGTGATCACGGACGGACACTGCGACGTGCTGTGGGTACGCCGTGAGCACGCCTATCTGGTGCCGCACGGAGCACGCCTGCCGTTCACCGCGCGCGGACCGGTCTTCCGGGTGACCTGAGCGCCCACCGCCGTGCCCCGCGGCGCCCGCCGACGAAATCCCGGACATGCTCCGGCAGGTCGCCGCCCGAACCGTGGGGTGCACCGGGCCCAGGTGTGATCGGATGGGAGACACGGACCCCGGCAACGGGACCACACCCGAAAGGACTCATCGTGGCAACCACGCGCACCGCACACACCGTGTGGGAAGGCAACCTGCTCGAGGGCAACGGCGTCGTCACCTTCGACTCCTCCGGTGCCATCGCCGACCAGCCGGTCACCTGGGCCTCGCGCGCCCAGGACGCGAACGGGAAGACCAGCCCCGAGGAACTGATCGCGGCCGCCCACTCCAGCTGCTTCTCCATGGCGCTGTCGCACGCCCTCGCGGGTGCCGGGACGCCTCCCACCAAGCTCCTCACCAACGCCGACGTCACCTTCCAGCCCGGCGAGGGCATCACCGGCATCCACCTCACCGTCGAGGGCACGGTGCCGGGCCTCGACAACGACGGCTTCGTCGCGGCGGCCGAGGACGCCAAGAAGAACTGCCCGGTCAGCCAGGCCCTGACGGGTACGACGATCACCCTGTCGGCGAAGCTCGCCTGACGTTCCTCCACCGATGCCGCGCCCTGCCCGTTGGGGCGCGGCATCGGCGTGTCCGCGTCCCTCCGCCGTCCGCGCCATTGACAAGAGGCACCACACGTTTTGTGCTTGATGGCGGGCAGGAGCCGTGGCGGAAGGGGACGGACATGGCACGTGCGGTCGGGATCGACCTCGGTACGACGAACTCGGTGGTGGCCGTCCTGGAGGGCGGTGAGGCGACGGTGGTCGCCAACGCCGAGGGAGCGCGCACCACGCCCTCGGTGGTCGCCTTCGCCAAGAACGGCGAGGTGCTGGTCGGCGAGGTCGCCAAACGGCAGGCCGTGACGAACGTGGAGCGCACCGCGCGGTCCGTGAAGCGGTACATGGGCGATGTCAACTGGCGCTTTCCCGAGAAGGGCAGCGTCGACGGCACCCGCTACCGCGCCCAGGAACTGTCCGCGCGGGTGCTCCAGAAACTGAAGCGGGACGCCGAGGCCTATCTCGGACAGGACGTCACGGACGCCGTGATCACCGTGCCCGCCTACTTCGACGACGCGCAGCGCCAGGCCACCAAGGAGGCGGGCGAGATCGCGGGTCTGAAGGTCTTACGGATCATCAACGAACCGACCGCCGCGGCCCTGGCGTACGGGCTCGACCGCGGGGAGGAGCAGACCGTCCTCGTGTTCGACCTCGGCGGCGGCACGTTCGACGTCTCGCTCCTGGAGATCGGCGACGGGGTCATCGAGGTCAAGGCGACCAACGGTGACACCCGGCTCGGCGGGGACGACTGGGACCAGCGGGTCGTCGAGCACCTCGCCCAGCGCTTCAAGGCCGCGCACGGCATCGACCTCGGACACGACAAGATGGCGCTGCAACGGCTGCGCGAGGGTGCCGAGAAGGCCAAGATCGAGCTGTCCTCGTCCACCGAGACCACCGTCAACCTTCCCTACATCACCGCCACCGCCCAGGGGCCACTGCACCTCGACGAGAAACTGACACGCGCTCAGTTCCAGGAGCTGACGGCCGACTTGCTCGACCGTTGCAGGACCCCCTTCCACCAGGCCGTCAAGGACGCCGGAGTGAAACTGTCGGCCGTCGACCATGTCGTCCTGGTCGGCGGATCCACCCGGATGCCCGCCGTCACCGAACTGGTGAAGGAACTCACCGGCAAGGACCCGCACAAGGGCGTCAACCCCGACGAGGTCGTGGCCCTCGGCGCCGGACTCCAGGCCGGGGTGATCCGCGGCGACGTGAAGGACGTCCTGCTCCTCGACGTCACCCCGCTGTCCCTCGGCATCGAGACCAAGGGCGGCATCATGACCACGCTCATCGACCGCAACACCACGATTCCCACCCGGCGTTCGGAGATCTTCACGACGGCCGCCGACAACCAGCCCTCGGTCGGCATCCAGGTCTACCAGGGCGAACGCGAGATCGCCGCGTACAACAAGAAGCTCGGGGTCTTCGATCTCACCGGGCTGCCGCCCGCGCCGCGCGGAGTCCCCCAGATCGAGGTCGCGTTCGACATCGACGCCAACGGGATCACCCATGTCTCGGCGAAGGACCTGGCCACGGGGCGCGAGCAGAAGATGACCGTGACCGGCGGTTCCGCGCTGCCCAAGAACGACATCGACCGCATGGTGCGCGAGGCCGAGAGTTACGCGGAGGAGGACCGGCGCAACCGGGAGGCGGCCGAGACCCGCAACCACGGCGAACAACTCGTCTACCAGACCGAGAAGTTCGTCCGGGACAACGACGACCGGGTCCCCGCCGACACCAAGGACGCGGTCGCCTCGGCGACCGGTGAGCTGAAGCAGCTCCTGGAGGACTCCTCCACCGACACCGCCGCCCTGCGCGGCGCCATCGAGAAACTGGCCACCGTCAGCCAGCAGATGGGTCAGGCCATGTACGCCCAGGCCCGACAGGGGCCGGCCCCGCACGACGGCCCCCCCACCGAGCCGGCCGACGGGCACGCCCCGGGCGAGGAGGACGTCGTGGTCGACGCGGAGATCGTGGACGACGAACGCGAAGGCGGCGCCCAAGGACCGGCCGGGACCAACGGGGGCACGCACTAGCGGGCGCCGGAGGTCCGTTCAGTAGCGCTCGCGGAACTCCCGGAGGATCGCCTTGGTGCGCTCCGCGGAGGCGGCGTGGGCCGACATGCGGTCCAGCACCTCCAGATGCAGGGCCACCTCCGCACGCGCGTCGAGGTACAGGGCGCCGGTCACGTACTCGCTGTAGACGATGTCCGGCAGCTCTCGCTCGGCGAAGCGGAACAGGGCGAAGGACGTGTACGTCCCCGGGTGCGGGCCGGCCGCGAACTCGGCGACCTGGAGCGTGACGTGATCGAGGTCGACCCATTCGAGGAGCCGGTCGATCTGGTCGCGCATGACCTCGCCCCTGGTGCTCACCGGACGGCGCAGGGCCGTCTCGTCCATGATCACCCAGAGGTGGGGAGGGTTCTCGCGGGTGAGCAGCGCCTGCCGCTTCATGCGCAGGGCCACGTGCCGGTCGATGGCGTCGGCGCTCGTCTGCCCGACCGTCCCGGCCTCCATCACGGACCGCGCGTACTCCTCGGTCTGCAACAGCCCCGGCACGAAGTGCGGTTCGTAGCTGCGGATCAGCCGGGCCGCGCCCTCCAGGCTGACGTGCATGCTGAACCAGTCCGGCAGCACGTCGTGGAACCGCTGCCACCAGCCGGGTTCGTTCGCCTCCTCGGCCAGCGCCACGAAGGTCTCGGCCTCGGCGTCGTCGACCCCGTACGTCGTCAACAGGACCTGTACGTAAGGGATTTTGAGAGCGACCTCGGCCGTCTCCATCCGCCGCACGGTCGTCGGCGCGACCCGCAGGACACGCGCCGCCTCCTCCCGCTTCAGGCCCGCGGCCTCCCGAAGCTCCTGGAGCCGTCGGCCCAGGACCACCTGCCCCACCGTGGGTGCCGGCCGCCGCTCACTCACGCCACGCCTCCCCACGCGCCGAAGTATGCGTGCAGTGTGCCATGTCCGCGCCGAGCCATCACGATCGCAGTGAATGGAGGTACTTTCCCGTGGCCGGGTCGGCGGGGAGGAACGTCTCGATGGCCAGCTCGGCGACGGTCACGTCCATCGGGGTGTTGAACGTCGAGATGGACGAGACGAACGACAGCACCCGGCCCTCGTGCTCGATGCGCATCGGGAGCGCGAAGTGGGCGACGGGGGAGTGCGGTTCGTCGTCCTCCGCCTCCGCGTCCCGGTCCGGGACCGGATACGCCGCCACCTCCTCGTACAGCGCGCGCAGCGGTTCCGAACGGCTCAGCGCGATCTGCCGGTCCATCTGGGCGAGCAGATGCCCGCGCCAGGCCCGCAGATTGCGGATGCGCGGCGCCAGGCCCTCCGGATGCAGGGTCAGCCGCATCGCGTTCAGGGGCGGCGCGAGGAGCCGCTCGGGGACACCGTCGAGGAGCATGGCGATGCCGCGGTTCGCGGCGAGGACGTCGTACGTCGCGTCCACCACCAGCGCGGGATACGGCATGTAGCCCTGGATCAGCCGCTCCACGCCCTCGCGCAGTGCGTCCATCGACGGGTCGTCGAGCGGGGTCTGCGCATAGCGTGGGGCGTAACCGGCCGCGAGCAGCAGCGTGTTGCGCTCCCGTACCGGTACGTCGAGGTGCTCGGCCAGCCGTAGCACCATCTCCTCGCTCGGCCGGGATCGTCCCGTCTCGACGAAACTGATGTGCCGGGCCGAGGAGTCCGCCCGCAGCGCCAGCTCCAGCTGGCTCACCCGCCGCCGCTCCCGCCAGGCGCGCAGCAGCGGGCCGACACCCTTGACGGCGTGGGCACTTGGGACGCCGGCGGGGCCGGGCCGGTCGATGCTCATACGACGACCGTAGCCGAGGAGCGGGACCAGGATCGCTTCATGATCTCGACTGCCGCGCTACGGTGCCGGCCGCCGGAGCACCCGAGCGCGGTGTCCGAGTCCGCCTCGGGCTCACCGACTCCGCGGTCCCGCTCACCGAGGTTGCCGAGTCCGCCTCCGCCTCAGCGACGTCTCCGAGTCCGCCCCCGCCTCCGATTCACCGACGTCTCCGAGTCCACCGTCCGGCTCACCGAGGTCGCCGACGACGGCGTCCGGCTCATCCGGGCCGCCGACGAGGGGCGTCCGGCGACGCACCCGCCCCCACCCGGCCCGGCATCCTGCGCAACACGCGGACACGGCCCCCACACAACACGCGGCCCGGTGACCGGCGGGGCCCCGCCCGGCCCGCGCAGGTCAGCCGCCCTGCCGCGTGCGCCCTGCCGGGGGATGCCGACTGTGGCACGCTGGGCGAAGGGCTGCTCCGGCCGCCCTTCGCCGCCGGTCCGACAGCCCCGCTTCCCACGCGGACCGTGGCCCCGCAGCCCCACCCGCCGTACGAAGGGATCACGTCCATGGCCGTCGAAGCGCTGGAGCCCGCACAGATCGAGGAGCGGCTGGCGCAGCTGCCCGGCTGGTCGGTGGACGGCGACCGGCTCGCCCGTACCTACCGGCTCGGCACGCACTTCGCGGCGACCGCGTTGGTCGTGCACATCGCCCAGGTGCAGGAGGAACTCGACCACCACTCCGACCTGACCCTCGGCTACAACACGGTCTCCCTCACCGTGAACACCCACAGCGTCGGCGGCGCCGTCACCGCGCTCGACTTCGACCTCGCCCGCAGGGTGGAGGAACTCGCGCCGGCGCACGGGGCGAGCTGACCGCGGTGCTGGACTACGACAAGGAAGCGGACCGGTACGACGCGACGCGGGGCGGCGAGCCACGGGCCGTCTCCGCTGCCGCCGCCCTGCTGGCACTGGTCCCCGAGGGCGCCCGGGATTTGCTCGACCTGGCCTGCGGCACCGGCATCGTGACGAGCAGGCTGGCCGCCGCGCGGCCGGGGCTGCGGGTGACGGGAGCGGACGCGGCCCGCGGCATGACCCTGCGGGCGGCGGAGCGACTGCCGGGATCCGTCGTCCGCGCCGACGCCCGCCGACTCCCCTTCCCCGCGGGCTCGTTCGACGTCGTGTGCGCCGTCTGGCTGCTTCAACTGCTGGACGACGCGCGCCCTGTCGTCGCCGAGGCGGCGCGCGTCCTGCGTCCGGGCGGTGTGTTCGTCACCACCGTCGACAAGGCCGCAGCCCACCGGGTCGGCAGCGACATCGACGCGTTGACCGCGCACTGCCTCGCCGAACACGCCGAGGACGGGACCGAGCGCGTCACGGCGTACGCCGCCGAGCACGGCCTGGTCTCCAGCGGTACGGCGATCTTCCGCGGCCACGGCCAGGGCCGTACCCCGCGTCGCGTGGCCCAGTACATCCGCAGCGGCCGGCTCTACGCGGCCGGCGGCCCCCGGCTGGCCGAGCGCGTCGAGACCCTCCCGGGCCCCGATGTCCCCCGCCGAGAACCGGACTTCACCCTGCGGTCCTTCCTCAAGCGGTGAACCGGGGCCGCGCCGGGCGGGCCGCATCATCCCCGTTTGGGTGAAACCCGGACGATATGCGGGACCGCTCTTCGCACCGCCGCTAGCGTCCGGGATCTCGACACCGTGTCACCCCGGGGGATCCATGCGCCGCGCCGTCACCGCCCTGTTCGCCGCCGCCGGGCTCGCGCTCGTCGGCTGCTCCGGTCCCGGTGGCGACAGCGGGACCGGAGGGCCGGCCGCCGTGACGCCATCCTCCGCGGCCGCCGCCGAACGGGCCCACCAGGCGTGCGTGAACGCCTGGGTCGGGGTCATGTCCGCCGACGGCTACGACCCCGGCGGCGGCTTCGACTCCCCGCCCGGCGAGTGCGAGCGGCTGCCGGATCAGCTGAAGATGTTCACGGAAGCCGAGCTGGAGCACGCCAACCGGAACCGGAAGGCCGTGGACGCCTGTGTCGCGGATCCCTCCTGCACGGCGTGGCAGCCGTCGACACCCTGACGGTTCCCGGTCCCACGACCGACCGGTCGGGCCCCCTCACCGGTCTCGGGGAGGGCCCGATGGTGAGCGCGGCGGCGATCAGCTGTAGGTCCAGCGCCATCCGCCGGACCGGTACGCGCAGGTGATCCGGGTGCCGCCGGCGGTGGTCGTACCGGCGCCGTGATCGCTGTTGCGGCAGTACTGGCCCGCCGAGTAGCAGTTGCCGGCGTTGGACGTGATCGAGCAGGTGCCGACGCTGGTCCTGCCGCCGCCACCGCTGCTGCCCCCGGAGCCGCTGTTCGAGGCGGCCCGCGCGGTGACGGTGACCTTCACCTTGACCGTCTTCGTCGCGGTCACCGTCGGCGCCGGTTCGGGTTCCGCGGTCACCGTGGCGGTCGCGGTCGCGGTCGCGGTCGCGGTCGCGGTCGCCGTCGCGGTGACGGTCACGGTGGGCCGCACCGAGGCGGCCGCGATCTTCGTGGTGCCGCTCTTCTGGTCGCCGCCGTCACTGCCGCAGGCGGTGACCCCGAAGAGGACCGCGAACGCGATCGCCGGCAGCGCCCAGCTTTTGCGTGCCCAGCGCGTTCTCCTCGGCGCCGGAGCGGATCCGGGTATCACGGATGGCCGCTCGATCTCGTGCGGCGGCCGACTGTACGACATGGTCCCCCCAAGGGATGGTTCGTGTGGGGTGACGATATCTGCTGATGTGAAGAATGTGTGAGTGATCGGTGAAGCCGCCGCATGCGCCTTGTCCGGGTCGACGGAGAAGGCGTGTTGGCCGGGCGGTCCTCAGTGCGGTGAGGGACCGCCCGGCCGGTGGCCCTGCCGTCAGGGACAGGGCCGCGTACCCGGAGCCACAGCGGGGACTATTCGAGAAGCTCCGCGTACGAACCCATGGCGAGGGCGATGTCCGCCTGCGCCCAGAAGCGGTGGTACGTGAAGGAGGGCGCGGCGCCGCCCGCCAGATAGGCCTGGATCTTCGACCAGGCCGGATCGTTCTTGTAGAAGGACCGCAGCGAGGCGAACGTGGACGACGAGTTGATCGCGTCGCCGTTCGGCATCGTGCCGGTGAAGCTGCTCGGCACGTACACGCTGTCGTCGAAGCGGTTGTAGTCGGCGCGGGTCTCCGGGACGGCTATGCCCAGACCGTCCTGGTAGTTGTTCCACATGCCGTCCAGAAGCGCCTTCGCCGTCGTCTTCGCCTGGGTGTTGCCGGACTTGGCGGCGTAGTACGACAGGGTCTTGGCGTACGCGGCGGCCACCCCGACGTCGTTCGTGTAGTCGGCGACGGTGACGTGAAGTCCGCTGTTGGTGCCGGGACTCGACGCGTTCCAGGTGTCCGGGGCGCCGGACCACTGGAGGGTGGAGGGGATCTGGTAAGTGCCGTCCGGGTTGATCGTGGTCTTGGACAGTGCCCAGGCGACCCACTTGTCGAGGACCGCCTTGGCGCTCGTGTTCCCCGTCTGCTGGTAGTACTCGGCGACCCGCTCCATGGACCACGCCTGGAAGCCGAACCACTGGTTGGACGGCGGGTCGTGGTACACCGGCTGCTGGTCGTAGTACATGCCGTAGAAGGTCGGCGTCCCCGTGGGTGGTGTCGCGTAGCGGCCCGCCCAGCTGTTGGTCGCGCCGCCCGCGATGGCGCCCTCGCTCGACTGGAGCCAGCGGTAGAACTCCAGTTGCCGCGTCAGCGAGGTGCCCCAGTCCGAGGCTCCCGTCGCCGACTTGGGCTTCAGATCGGCGTTGGTGCTGAGCGCGTAGGCGGCCAGCGGGTTCTGGTAGCCGCCGTGGACGTGGCTGGAACCGATGCGCCAGGCCCAGCCGGCCGAGGTGTCGTTCGCGCCGCCCCAGGCGTAGTACCAGGAGATCAGATAGTCCGAGGCGTCCTTGCCCGTGCCCGCGGGGCAGGTCGTCGGGCCGACGCAATTGCCTATTTTCTTGAAGTACTTGTCGTACATGGCGTAGCGCAGATAGTCGCCCATCTTCGCCGCCTTGCCGACGGTCGCCGACACGTCGGCGCTCCTGCCCTGGGCCTTGGCCCACACATCGGCCCAGTAGGCGGCCTGCACCGCACGCGCGTCGGCGTCCGGGGCGTCCGTGTACTTCCACTGCTTCGCGTACGAGGAGTCCCCGGTGAAGAGGTCCAGGTAGCCGTTCTTTCCGCCGTACTTGAAGGAGTCGCAGGTCGGCTGAGGCACCGTCTCCCACACCGACTCCTGCGCACCGCGCTGGAAGGTGTTGATGTACGAAGGACCCGTGGCGGTGGGACCGGCCTCGCACTTGCCGGGCTCGTCGCCGTAGCCGTAGGTGTTGTCCACGTCCTGGAGCCAGTGCATGCCGTACACGTCGTCCGTGCCGTACGCGCTCTTCAGCTCGGCGGCGATCGGGTCCGTGCCGACGGAGACACCGGTGTCGAGCTTGGCCGGGTACTCGTTGGGGGTGTCCAGCTCGGGCGCGTAGGTGGCCGGTTTGGACGCGTTGTAGAACGAGTTGGTCGGCTGGTCGGCGTGCGTGGGGATCATGTACGTCTCCATGGTCGTCCACGCGGCGTTGAACTTCGACCAGTCGCCGGTGACCTTCCCGTACATCGCCTGGAGCCAGATCAGATAGCTGTAGGCCTCGGACGTCGTCTCATGGCCCTGGTCCGGCGCCTCGACGATCAGCGTCTCCACCGAGTGGTACGGGATGCCCTCGGGGGAGAAGTAGCCGTTCGCCGGGTTGGTGATTTTGCCGTAGAGATCCAGGAATCTGGCGTCGTACGCCTTCGTCGCGGCCAGTTCCGTGACGGTGACCGTGGCCTTGGCCTGACCGGTCGCCGAGGCCGTGAAGGTCGCGGACCCGGTGCCCGAGGCGTCGGCGGTGATCGTCACCGTCTGGGCGGTGTTCCAGTTGGACGGCGTGAACGTCAGACTCGAACCGCCGGTCACGGACAGCCCGGTGTTGCCGTCCGTCCGGGCCACCGCCACCGTCACATTGGCGCTCGGCTGGGTCGACAGCTTGACCGCGAACGTCCCCGACTTGCCCTGCTGGACGCCGAGTTGGGTCGGTGAGGCGACGATCGCCGGCCCCGCGGCGACCGTGATGCCGACCGGGGTGGAGTCCGCCGACGCGCCCAGGCTGTCGTAGGCCTTGGCCACGATGGAGTGAGAGCCGACGGCCAGCCCGGACGCCGACAGCGTGTACGGCGAGCTGGTGTCGGTGCCGAGCAGGGTCGTGTCGTCGTAGAACTCGACCTTGGAGACGGTCGCCCCGTCGGCCGCCGCCGCGGTCGCGGCCAGCGGGACGGAGTCGCCCTGCGTGTAGACGGCACCCGCCGTCGGACTGGTGAGCACGGTGATCGGCGGCTGGTGCGCGCCGGTGCAGTTGGTGCCGTTGACGGCGTAGGACGCGGGGGCGGTGTTGGTGCCGCTGTAGGTGAACTGCGCGCCCGCGGTCACCGCGGTCCCCGCGGTGATCGTGCCGTTCCAGGCGGCGTTCCTCACGGTGACCGTCTTGCCGGACTGCGACCAGGTCCCGTTCCAGCCGTTGGTGAGGGCCTGGTTGCCCGTGTAGGCGTAGGTCAGGGTCCAGCCGTTGATGGCGTCGGTACCCCGGTTGGTGATCGTCAGATCCGCCGTGAAGCCGGAGCCCCAGTCGTTGGTCTTGTAGTCGACGCTGCACTGAACGGTGGCCGCTTGTGCGGGAGTCGTACCGGTCGCCAGTGTCGTCAGCGGGAGGGCGAGTGCTGCGATCACGGCTGTCCATAGGCGCCGTGACCTGCGACGGCGTCTCCATCGAGGGCTGGGATCCATGGTGCTGGTTCCTCCTTGCGGCTCGGAGAATGGGGGGAGGAGCAACAAGCCTTGAACCAGTGGGAGCGCTCCCATAGTGGAGAAAGGGGTGTGGACGGTCAAGGTGCTTGAAGAGTCGAAATGATTCGACAGATCAACTGTGCAACTGCCCTGGGCAATGGCGGCACTTGGCGCTAGCTTCATCCGCACCAGTGGGAGCGGTTCCATCAGTCGACGCGTCCGTCACGGCGTGCCAGAGCTGCAAGGAGTCGCTTCATGCGTCACCCCCCGCGTTTGTCTCTCCTCGTCATCGGCGCCGCCGTCGCCCTCGTGGGCACGGCCGTCGCGCCGGTCGTCACGGCCTCGGGAGCAACTCCCGCGTGCACGGTGGAGTATTCGGTCACCGGCCAGTGGGACGCCGGCTTCCAGGGCGCCGTGACCATCACCAACAACATGGCCACACTGAGCAGTTGGAGCCTCGGCTTCGATTTTCCGAACGGTCAGAAGGTCACCCAGGGCTGGAACGCCAAGTGGTCCCAGTCCGGTACGACGGTCACCGCGTCCAACGAGAGCTGGAACGGCTCGCTGGCGAGCGGCGCGAGCGTCAGCGCCGGGTTCCTCGGCTCCTGGTCGGGAGGCAACGCGGTGCCGACGGCCTTCCGGCTGAACGGCACCACCTGCAACGTGGACACCCAGCCGACGCCCACTCCCACCCCCACGCCCACCCCGACCGACCCGCCGTCGACCGGTGGCGCGGCGCCGAAGCTGCACGTCTCGGGCAACAAGCTGGTCGACTCCGCCGGAGCCGGCCGCAGGCTGCTCGGCGTCAACCGCTCCGGTGGCGAGTTCATGTGCGTCCAGGGCTACGGCTTCTTCGACGGTCCCGTCGACGACGCCTCCGTCAAGGCGATCGCCGACTGGAAGGCCGACACGGTCCGCATCCCGCTGAACGAGGAGTGCTGGCTGGGCCTCGCCAACATCAAACCGGAGTACGCCGGCGCCAACTACATCGCCGCCGTCAAGGGGCTGGTGGCCAGGGTCGAGGCGCACGGCATGACCCCGGTGCTCGATCTGCACTGGACGTACGGGCAGTACACCGGCAACTCGGCGGGCTGCTCCGACGTGCACGCCACCTGCCAGAAGCCGATGCCCGACGCGCAGTACACCCCGTCCTTCTGGTCCTCGGTCGCGAGCACCTTCGAGGACGACCAGGCCGTCGCGTTCGACCTGTTCAACGAGCCCTACCCGGACCGTGCGACCTCCACGGCCACCCCGGCGTGGACCTGCTGGCGCGACGGCGGCACCTGCCCCGGCATCTCCTACCAGGTCGCCGGGATGCAGTCCCTGGTCGACGCGGTACGCGGCACCGGCGCCAAGAACGTGATCCTGGCCGGCGGGCTCGCGTACTCCAACGACCTGAGCCAGTGGCTGACGTACAAACCCAGTGACCCCACGGGCAATCTCGTCGCCGCCTACCACGTCTACAACTTCAACACCTGCGCGAGCGAGAGCTGCTGGAATTCGACCCTCGCTCCCGTCGCCGCCCAAGTCCCCCTGGTGGCGGGCGAGATCGGGGAGAACACCTGCTCCCACTCCTTCGTCGACACCGTCATGAAGTGGTTCGACGACCGGGGGCTCTCGTACCTCGGCTGGACCTGGAACACCTGGGACTGCTCCTCGGGCCCGTCGCTGATCTCGAACTACGACGGAACCCCGACCTCCTACGGCATCGGGTTGCGCGACCATCTGCGCGCCCTCGCCGGCTAGGCGACCGCGCGCGATCCGCCAGGGGCCGGATCAGTCCTTCCCCAGCCCCTGGCGGATCGCGAACTCCACCGCCGAGTAGTCCCCGTCGGCCCGCTCCAGTTCGAGCGGGACCGCCGGGTGCAGCGGCGGCTGCGCGATGAAGCGCGGCCGGCTCCCGTGATGGGGCTGCGCCGCGTGCACCAGGAACGGATGACACAGATACACGTCGCCGGGCCGGCCGGTGGCGTACGCGACCGGCCGGTGCTCCGACGCCTCGACCAGGCTCGGGGCGAGGTCCAGACCCGAGACGCCCTCCTCCCCGTACGGTTCGAGGAGCGGCGGCACGTCCAGGTGCGAGCCGACCCGGATCCGGGTCGGCGCGTCCTGTGGCCCCACCTCGGTGAACAGGAAGAGCATCAGCAGGGCGCGATCCCTGGAGCGCAGATTCGTGTGGTACCAGTTCGCGCCGTCGGGCAGATAGCTTCCCTCGATGTGCCAGCCCGCGTCGTCCGGCTCCTCGGCGTGCGGGAAGCGCAGCGGGAAACTCCCCAGCGAGTAGCGCGGCTCCCAGCGGCCCTCACCGAGCAGCAGGTCGAACGCCTCGTGCAGGGCAGGTGTGTTGACGGCGGCGGCGAAGGGGCCCTGGGCCATCCCGGAGACCCAGCGCACCGGCTCGGTCCAGGTGGCGGGGTCGTCCGGGGAACAGCCCGTCTCCTCCCACAGCAGCCGGACGCAGTCGGCCGCGACCCGTGGCGGGAAGGCGCCCTCGATCCGTACGAAACCGTCCGCGAGGAAGCGCTCCAGCATCACGTCGTCCATGCGGCCATGCTCGACGACGGCCCCCTCCGGGCGCACCCGGTTTTCAGGTGCGCTCTTTTGCCGTTCGAGCAACACGACTGGCCGTTTCCGGGACTGGTGGCGCAGGCTGGCCTCCTACCGCGAGAGAGGCTTCCCCCATGGCACAGGACCACGATCACGACCACGGCAGCGGCCACTGCCAGCGCTCGGCACAGGGGCACGGGAACGGGCACGCACAGGGCCACGGGCACGCGCACGGCGGGACCCATGACCACACCCACACCCACATCGACTTCGCCGAGATGCTGCCCATGCTGGTGCGGGAGGCCGAGCTGTTCACCCCGGCGTACACGCAGGCGGCCGAGTGGCTTCGGGAGCAGCGTCCCGATCCGGGACTGATCGTGGACGCGGGAAGCGGCCCCGGCGTCATCTCCGGCCTGTTCGCCGAGAAGTTCCCCCGCGCCCGGGTCGTCGCCGTGGACGGCGCCGAGCCCCTGCTGGCGGAGGCCCGCGCCCGGGCCGAGCGGCTGGGCTTCGCCGACCGCTTCGGCACGATCGAGGCCGAACTCGCCGACGGCGTGGGCGACCTGGAGTACCCCGCCGACCTGCTGTGGGCGAGCCGGTCGCTGCACCACGTCGGCGACCAGCGGGCCGCGCTCACGGGCTTCGTCCGGAGCCTGGCCCCCGGCGGCACCCTCGCCCTGCTGGAGGGCGGCCTGCCCACGCGGTTCCTCCCGCGCGACACCGGCATCGGCCGGCCGGGTCTCGAAGCCCGGATCGACGCGGTGCACGACGAGTGGTTCACCAGGATGCGGACCGAGCTGCCCGGTTCGGTGGCGGAGACCGAGGACTGGCCCGCCCTGCTCACCGCCGTCGGGCTCCGGCACACGGCGACCCGCACCTTCCTGGTCGACCTGCCCGCCCCGCTCTCGGACGAGGCCCGCGCCTTCGTCCTCACCGCGCTGACCCGCAGGCGGGAGGGGCTCGCCGAAGGGCTCGACGCCGAGGACCTCGCCACGCTCGACCGGCTCCTGGACCCGGACGACAAAGCGAGCGTGCACCACCGCTCGGACGTGTTCGTCCTGACGGCGATGACGGTGTACGTGGGCGTCAAGCCGGAGTAGCCCCGGTGGCCCTCGGCCGGTCGCGCACGGCCGGCGGGCCTTGACATCGAGTGTGCTCCAAGTGGTGAACTCCCCTGGTCCTGAGCACAGTTGGCCCGTCGGGGCCGGACACTCCTGGGGGTGCACCATGACCGATTCTCCTGTCGCGCTCATCACCGGGGGCGGAAGCGGCATCGGAGCCGCGGTCGCCCGCCGGCTGCTCGGCGCCGGGCACCGGGTGGCTGTCACCGGTCGCGGTGAGGAGCGGCTGAACGCGTTCGCCAAGGAACTCGGCCGCCCCGAGGGGCTGTTGACGATCGTCGGGCACGCGGCCGAGTACGACGAGGTGCGCGCCGCGGTCGAGACGACGCTCAAGGGATTCGGGCGGATCGACACCGTCCTCGCCAACGCCGGGTTCGCCACCCATGACACGGTCGCGGACGGGGACCCGGCCGGCTGGTCCGATATGGTGCTGACCAATGTGCTGGGTCCCGCGCTGCTCATCAGGGCGTCCATCGACGCGCTGAAGGAGTCCCGTGGCCGCATCGTGCTGATCGGCAGTGTCGCCGGGCATGTGAACACGCCCGGCAACATCTACGGAGCGACCAAGTGGGCGGTGACCGGGCTGGCCGAGAACACCCGGCGTCAGGTCACCGAGTACGGCGTGGGCGTGACCCTGGTCTCGCCCGGCCGGGTGGAGACCCCGTTCTGGGACAGCTACGGGAGCCTGCCGCCGGGGCATCTCCTGACGGCGGACCAGATCGCCGACTCGATCGTCTGGGCGGTCGGGCAGCCGGCGGGTGTCGACGTGAACACCGTCGTCGTCCGCCCGATCGGCCAGCCCGTCTGATCCGCGCCCGGGGGGGCCGGAGTCCCCGTCTCCCCCCAGGCCGTCACCCTCCGCCGTCCCTGTCCCCCGGACCGTCCCCACCTCGCGGGTCCTCAGTTGTTCGCGAGGAACTGCCTGGCCAGCGAGTCCCCGAGGGACACGGCCGCGCTGTGGCTATCGATGGGGGACACCTGCGAGTTCTTGAACAATATGTACGTCACGCCGCTGTCGGCCCCGCCCGTCTCCGGGTCGGGGTCGATACCGAGCGCGTTCGCCGTGGCGTACGACGCCTCACCGATGATCTTCGTCGGCCCGGTGTCGCCGACCACCGCGTACTCGACCTTGCCGTTGTAGACGACGGCGACCACACCGCCGCCCTTGATGCCCGAACTCGTGTACTTCCAGATGCTGCTGGAACTCGGCACGACGACGTACGGCAGGGAGTCGGCGCGCAGTGGCCTGCCGTCGGACTGGTGGAAGGCGGTGTCGTCCTGGAACCAGGGGTCGGTGTCGGCGTTGCACCTGGAGGTGACCTGGCCGTCGCAGTCGACGTCCATGTCGGCCTTCCAGAACACGGCGCCGTTCTTGCCGCAGACGGGGATCGTGGCCGAAGTCTCTTCGTCGGTCCTGTACTTGCCGTTCGAGATCTGCGAACAGGACGTCACCTTGGCGAGGAGGGCGGCCGCGCTGACCGAGCCCTCCTGCGCCGAGCGGGGGGCGGCGGTGCCGGAGGCACTGGCCGGGAGCGCGGCGACGGCGAGCAGTGCCGCTCCGGCGACCGCGGACAGGGTCAGTGTTCGAGTGCGCACTGTGGGGGACCCTTCTGTTAGGAAACTTTCCTTACCGGGTTGGATCCAAAGTGGCCCTGCTTGCATGACCGCGTCAAGACCTGTTCCCGGGTTGGTCCGGGCCAAGGGTGCGAAAAAGCCGCCGCCCGGATGCGGTGAGCATCCGGGCGGCGGCTGCGGTGCCGGGCCGGTCAGCCGACGTCGAAGGCGGCCGGGTCGGGGCCGATCCGGCGGTCCTCGTTCAGGGCCGAGATCGCCGCGATGTCCTCGGTGTCCAGGGAGAAGTCGAACACGTCGATGTTCTCCTTGATCCGGGACGGGGTCACGGACTTCGGGATCACGACGTTGCCCAGCTGGAGATGCCAGCGCAGCACGATCTGGGCCGGGGTGCGGCCGTGCTTCTGGGCGATGGCGACGATCGCCGGGACCTCCAGGAGGCCCTTGCCCTGGCCCAGCGGCGACCAGCCCTCGGTCGCGATGCCCTGCTCGGCGTGGAACTCGCGGGCCGCGCGCTGTTGGAGGTGCGGGTGCAGCTCGATCTGGTTGACGGCCGGGATGACGGACGTCTCGTCGATCAGTCTCGCCAGGTGTTCCGGCAGGAAGTTCGAGGTGCCGATGGCCTTCGCGCGGCCGTCGGCGTAGATCTTCTCCAGCGCCTTGAACGTGTCGACGTAACGGTCGCGGGACGGCGTCGGCCAGTGGATCAGATACAGATCGACGTAGTCCAGGCCGAGCTTTTCCAGCGAGGTGTCGAAGGCACGCAGCGCGGAGTCGTACCCCTGATCACTGTTCCAGAGCTTGGTGGTGACGAAGAGCTCCTCGCGGGCGATGCCGGAGGCGCTGACGGCCTTGCCGGTGCCCGCTTCGTTGCCGTAGATCGCCGCTGTGTCGATGCTGCGGTACCCGGACTCCAGCGCGGTGGCGACGGCCCGCTCCGCCTCGTCGTCAGGCACCTGCCAGACGCCGAAGCCCAGCTGCGGCATCTCGACGCCGTTGTTCAGGATGATCGGGGGGACCTTGCTCACGAGCTCTCGATCCTTCAGTCGTCGGATGGTTCTCGTATCGTCAACGATCACGGGCCGTGAAGCATTCCTGACCGGGCTCAGGGCGCGCGGAATCGAAGATTGGCTGAAATAGTCCGATCAATCATCCCCGCGCTTGCGCAGGAGCCTGATCCGGGATCACGTCCGGTACAGCGCCTCGACCTCCGTCGCGTACGCCTTCTCGATCGCCTTGCGCTTCAGCTTCAGCGACGGCGTCAGCAGCCCGTGCTCCTCGGTGAACTGGTTGGCCAGGATCCGGAACGTACGGATCGACTCGGCCTGCGAGACCAGGGTGTTCGCGGCGACCACGGCGCGCCGCACCTCGGTCTCCAGATCGGGGTCGCGCACCAGCTCACCGGCGGACAGCGGCGGCTTGCCGCGCATCTGGAGCCAGTGCTCGACGGCCTCGGAGTCGAGGGTGACGAGCGCGGCGATGTACGGCCGGTCGTTGCCGACCACTATGCACTGCGCGACCAGCGGATGGTCGCGCACCCGCTCCTCCAGCACACCCGGCGAGACGCTCTTGCCGCCGGAGGTCACCAGGATCTCCTTCTTGCGCCCGGTGATGGTGAGATAGCCGTCCTCGTCCAGGGACCCCAGGTCTCCGGTGGCGAGCCAGCCGTCGTGCAGGGTGGCGTCGGTGGCCTTGTCGTTGTTCAGATAGCCCTGGAAGACGTTGCGGCCGTTCAGCCAGATCTCGCCGTCGTCCGCGATGTGCACCGTGGTGCCGGGGATCGCCTGGCCGACGGTCCCGAACCGGGTGCGCTCGGGTGGGTTGGCGGTGGCGGCCGCCGTGGACTCGGTGAGCCCGTACCCCTCGTAGATGGTGATGCCCGCGCCCGCGAAGAACAGCCCGAGCTGCCGGTCCATCGCCGAACCGCCCGACATCGCGTGTCGGACCCGGCCGCCCATCGCGGCCCGCACCTTGGAGTAGACGAGCTTGTCGAGGACCTGGTGCTGCATGCGCAGGCTCGCCGAGGGGCCGGGACCGATGCCCCAGGCCTTGGACTCGACGGCGTCCGCGTACCGCACGGCCACGTCCACGGCCTTCTCGAACGGACCGGCCTTGCCCTCCCGCTCGGCCTTGCGGCGCGCGGAGTTGAAGACCTTCTCGAAGATGTACGGCACCGCCAGGAAGAAGGTGGGCCGGAACGCGGCGAGGTCCGGCAGCAGCGCGGACGCGTTCAGCTGGGGCTGGTGCCCGAACTTCACCCTTCCCCGGAACGCGGCGATCTGCACCATCCGTCCGAAGACGTGCGCGAGCGGCAGGAACAGCAGGGTGCTCGCCTCGTCGCCCCGCTTGGAGTGGAAGACGGGTTCCCAGCGATCGATGACGGTGTCCGCCTCGAACATGAAGTTCGCGTGGGAGATGACACAGCCCTTGGGGCGTCCTGTCGTGCCGGAGGTGTAGATGACCGTCGCGGTCGATTCCGGGGTGACCGCGCGGCGGTGCCGGTGCACCACCTCGTCGTCGAGGTGCGCTCCCGCCTCGTACAGCTCGTGCACCGCGCCCACGTCGAGCTGCCAGAGTCTGTGCAGCTGGGGCAGCCGGTCGACGACGGTGGCGATGGTCATCGCGTGGTCCTCGTGCTCCATCATGACCGCCGCCACCTGGGCGTCGTGCAGCATCCAGAAGACCTGCTCCGCCGAGGACGTCGGGTAGATGGGCACGACCTGGGCGCCGATCGTCCACAGGGCGAAGTCGAAGAGGGTCCACTCGTAGCGGGTACGGCACATGATGGCGACCCGGTCGCCGAAGCGGACGCCGTGGGCCAGCATGCCCTTGGCGAGCGCCAGGACCTCGTCCCGGAACTCCGCCGAGGTCACATCACGCCACTGTCCCTGGTCGTCCTTGCGGCCGAGAGCGACGTGGAGCGGGTCCAGGTGGGCATACTCGAACACGGCGTCGGCCAGGCCGCCCACCGGCGGCGCCGACGCCGACGGGGGGTTGGTGAACTCGCGCAATACCGCTCCTCGTGGCCTCCGCACAGCGCCGTGAAAGCTACCCCACCATGCGAGCGGGCGGGAGGGGGCTCGAACCGCCGGGGAGTGTGCCGAGCGCACAGGTCAACCGTGCGAAATGCCCGCACAAGGGGAACGGGCGGACAGTATCGCCTACGGTTCCGTAGGTTTCGGGCGCTTAATCTCCACGGAATCGCTACGACACCGATCGGCCCCGATCGACCACGATCAGTCACGATCCGGTGTCCGCCCGCCGGGTCGGTCCTGGGCCCCCTAGCTGCTCTGCCGCCCGGTGCAGCCGGTCCCCACCTGCGAGGATCGCCGTCGCGAGCGCGTCCGCGGCGCCCTGCGCGGACGGCCGCCGCCGGCCGTGCACCAGCACGAAGTCGACCTCCCCGAGCTCCGGGAGTCCCGCCCGCTCAGGGACCCGAACCAGACCGGGCGGCACCAGTCCACGGGAGTGCGCCATCACACCGAGGCCCGCGCGGGCCGCCGCGATCAGACCGTTCAGGCTGCCGCTGGTGCAGGCGACGCGCCACGGCCGGCCCTGACGCTCCAGCGCCTCCAGGGCGAGCGCACGGGTGATGCCCGGCGGCGGGTACACGATCAGCGGGACCGGTCGGTCCGGGTCGAGCCGCAGCCGCGGGGCGCCGATCCACACGAGACGGTCGTGCCACACGAGCTCGCCGCGCGGATCCTCGGGCCGCCGCTTCGCCAGCACCAGATCGAGATGCCCGGCGGCGAGCTGTTCGTGGAGGGTGCCGGACAGCTCGACCGTCAGTTCGAGGTCCACCTCGGGGTGGTCGGTGCGGAACCCCTCCAGGATCTCCGGCAGCCGGGTCAGCACGAAGTCCTCGGACGCGCCGAAGCGCAGCCGCCCGCGCAGCCGGGTCCCGGTGAAGAACGCCGTCGCCTGCTCCTGCACCTCAAGAATCCGCCGCGCGAAGCCGAGCATCGCCTCGCCGTCCTCGGTGAGCTCCACGGAGTGGGTGTCGCGGGAGAACAACTGGCGGCCGGCCGCGTCCTCCAGCCGGCGCACATGCTGGCTGACCGTGGACTGGCGCACCCCCAGCCGCCGGGCGGCCCGCGTGAAGCTCAGCGTCTGGGCCACGGCCAGGAACGTACGCAGCTGGGAGGGGTCGTACACCCCCCCCCACGTTATCGCGATCCGTGATGACAGTCAGAACGGTATGACGGATTCCTGATCGCACCGGGGCAAGGGACGATGGAGACGGCACGATCCGCCGACGGCGATCGGCCGCACCGAGCCGAGCGACCGAGCAGTGGAGCACCGTGAAACGCCTGACGTGGCCGAGCTGGATGCCGGTCGACCCCTTCATCCTGCTGCTGCTCGGCACCGTGGGCCTCGCCGCCCTGTTCCCCGCGAGCGGAACGGCGGCGGACGTCGCCTCGGGCGCGTCCACGGCGGCCATCGCCTTTCTCTTCTTCCTGTACGGCGTGCGCCTGTCCACGCGGGAGGCGGTGGACGGCCTCAAACACTGGAGACTGCACGGTACGGTCCTGATCTGCACCTTCGTGGCGTTCCCGCTGCTCGGCCTGGCCGCCCGCGGTCTGGAACCGGTGCTCCTGACGCACGACCTCTACACCGGCCTCCTCTTCCTCACCCTCGTCCCCTCGACCATCCAGTCGTCGATCGCCTTCACCTCGATCGCCCGCGGCAACGTGCCCGCCGCCATCTGCGCCGGCTCGTTCTCCTCGCTCGCGGGCATCGTCGTCACCCCGCTGCTCGCCGCGCTCCTCCTCGGCAACAGCGGCGGCGGCTTCTCCGCGGACTCGCTCGTCAGGATCGTGCTCCAGCTCCTGGTGCCGTTCCTGGCCGGACAACTGCTGCGCCCCTGGATCGGCGCGTTCATCACCCGCCACAAGAAGGTGCTCGGCTACGTCGACCGCGGATCGATCCTGCTCGTGGTGTACACCGCGTTCAGCGAGGGCATGGTGCAGGGCATCTGGAGCCAGGTCGGCGCCGTCCGACTGGGAGGCCTCCTCCTCGTCGAGGCACTGCTGCTCGCCGTGATGCTCCTGCTGACCTGGTACGGCGCGAAGGCCCTGCGCTTCGATCGCGGGGACCGGATCGCCATCCAGTTCGCCGGGTCCAAGAAGTCGCTCGCCTCGGGACTGCCCATGGCCGGTGTCCTGTTCGGCGCGCACGCCTCCCTCGCCGTGCTCCCGCTGATGCTCTTCCATCAGATGCAGCTCATGGTGTGCGCGGTGATCGCCCGGCGCCGGGCCCGTGACCCGGAGGTGAGCGGCCGGACCGGCCGGGGTGAGCCGGCCGGCTCCGGAGGCCGACGGTTTCTAGTCCGTGCCGCTCACCCGGTCCAGCGGTAGCCACAGGACGGTGTCCGGGGTCACCTTCCGTGCGGGCGGCGCCGACAGCTCGTCGTCGCTCAACGCGCGGTCGTAGACCCGTACATCGTCGATGGCTCCGGTGAAGTAGGCCCGGCTGTCCATCCGCTGGCCGATGTGCACGCCGAACGGCGAGTTCCGGCTCACCGATCCGGTCACGTCGGCCGTGCTCACGGTCGTCCCGTCGATGAACAGGGTGAGCTCTCCCGCGCCGCGCCGCAGCGCCAGGTGGTGCCACAGGCCGTCGTTGAAGGCGGCGGTGGTCCGCACGAACGCCGTGGCCGGGGGCGAGGCGCCGTTCCGGGTGGTGATCAGACCGGTGATGCGGTTCGAGGCGGGCTCCCCGCGCAGCCACACCTGCGGCTGGCTCGTCCCGATCCCGCCCATCCACAGCAGGGGCTGCTCCCCGCCGGTGGCGGTGTAGCGGAACCACAGGGACGCGGTGAAGTCCTTCGTCCCCAGCGGCAACCGGTCCTGATAGGGCAGCCGTACGGCGTCGTCGGCGCCGTCGAACTCCAGCGCGCCGCCGAGTACGCCCGAGGTCTCGCTCGCGCCGCCGAGGACCGCCGCCCGCCGGGTGTACGGAGCGAGGTCGGCCGTCGTCGGGTCCGGACCCCGGCGCCGCTGGAGCCAGTCCTCGGTGAAGCGGGCGAAGCGGATCTCGTCGCGCGCGTCGACCGCGCCGCCCTCGTAGACCAGGCCCACGGAGTCACCGTCGACACGCACCAGGTCGGAGTAGCCGGACCAGTCGGTGGTGACGACCGTTCCGCGGTCCACGCTGTCCCAGGTGCGCCCTCCGTCGTAGGAGGAGCGGATCATCATGGTCCGGCGGCGGTCCGGGTCGGCGGGGCAGGACAGCAGGATCCGGTCGCCGACCCGCAGCGTCGAGCCCTGCACCTGGGGCGCGTAGAGGCCGGGGAGGTCACGGAAGCGGGACACGAAGCTGTCGCCGCCGTCCCGGCTGACCGCCTCGGTGCGGTGGCCGAGATCGGTGCCGTCCTGTTCGCGGCCGCTGACCAGGACCGATCCGTCGGCGCGCTCGGCGAGCGTCATCTCGGACGGCTTCTGCCGGTAGGTGCCGTCGGCCGCGATCGGCCAGGAGTCCGCCGCCCCGATGCCCCAGTGGTCGCCGCCGTCGTCGCTGGTGATGAGGGCGGCGTTGTTGGCGGTGACCCGGCCGCCGTCCCAGGTCTCGGTGTTGACGGCGAACACCAGCCGGCCCGCGTGCCGGCCCCGGGTGAGCTGGATGCCGTGCACCGGACCGGTGGCGTACCAGGAGTTCCAGTTCGCGGGCAGGATCTCGGAGCTGAGATCACGCGGCCGGGACCAGCTCAGACCGTCGTCGTCGCTGTACTGGAGATGCGGGGTGCGGTCGCAGGGGACCGAGCAGCTCGCGCTGTCGGTACGGCCGGTGTTGTAGGTCTCCGCCAGCACGATCCGGCCGGTCTCCCGGTCCACGACCGGGGTGGGATTGCCGTGGGTGTCCCCGTTCCCGTCGTTGACGACCTGGAGCGGGCTCCAGGTGCGCCCGCCGTCGGTCGAGCGCTTCACCACGATGTCGATGTCGGCCGCGTCACCGCAGTTCAGGACGCGTCCCTCGGCGAACGCCAGCAGGGTGCCCCGGGTCGTCCGGACGACCGAGGGGATGCGGAAACAGGCGTAGCCCGGATCCTGGGACGCCTTGAACAGCACCTGCTGCTCGAACGCGTCGGCGGCGGACCCCGGTTCGGCCCGGGCCGTGCCCGGGAGCGTGACGAGCGCGGCGATGCCGAGCAGTGCGACGAGGAGGGACCTCGGACGGGTGGGGAGGCGTGACGGCATGGTGCGACCTGCCCTTCGTACGACGGCTGGGCATTCCGGATTCTATGGACATCCCACGTCCAACGTTCGCGCCGCAGAGGCTACTTGGGCGTTCACGCACCCCACAAGGAGCAAGCACCGGTCGTGTTCACGCCAGAATTCGCGGGTGCGTGGCCACCCGGCGGGAGCCGTTCACGGGCCCGTCGATCCGGATTTCCGGTACGGACGGCTGATGCGGGCTAACGTTCCGTCATGACCGCACCCGAAACCGAACCCCGCCTCGCCCTCGATCCGACGCGCACGGCCCTCGTGCTCGTCGATCTGATGGAGCGCATCGTGGCGTTGCCTCTCGAACCGCACAAGGGGACCGAAGTACTCGCCGCCGCTCAGGAGTTGGCGGAAACCTTCCGCAAGGCGGGCGCGCTCGTCGTCCTCGTCAGGGTCGAGCGGTCCGGGGTCGCGGAGCAGCCTCCCGGGAGCGGGCTGGTCGCCGGGCTCGTCGCGGAGGGTGATCTGGAGATCGTGAAGAGGACCATCGGCGGCTTCCAGGGCACAGGACTCGACGAGCGGCTGCGCGAACACGGCGTCTCCACCCTGGTGTTCGGCGGAATCGCCACCAACCTCGGGGTCGAGTCGACCGCACGGGCCGGTGGCGACCTCGGCTACGACCTGGTCTTCGTGGAGGACGCGATGGCCGCGTTCACCGCGGCCGAGCACGAGGCCTCGGTCCGTCTGGACTTCCCGCGCCTCGGCACGGTCGTGACCGCGGGCGAGGTGCGCTTCTCGACGGGGTGAACCCCGGCGGACGCCGAAGCCGTCTGCTCCCCGCCTTCCGGGCCCCGCCCGGTGTCGCGGGGAGCCGGTGTCAGCCCTGGCCGGCCGTGGCCCGCAGGCTGATGCGGTGTTCGCCCGCGTACACGTTCATGTTGGCGCCGCGCAGGAACCCGACGAGGGTCAGGCCGGTCTCCGCCGCCAGGTCGACGGCCAGCGACGACGGGGCGGAGACCGCCGCGAGCACCGGGATCCCGGCCATCACCGCCTTCTGCGCCAGCTCGAAGGAGGCGCGGCCCGAGACCAGCAGAACCGTCCGGGACAGCGGGAGCGTGCCGTTCTGGAGGGCGCGGCCGACCAGCTTGTCGACCGCGTTGTGCCGGCCCACGTCCTCGCGGATGTCGACCAGCTCGCCCTCCTCCGTGAACAGCGCCGCCGCGTGCAGGCCCCCGGTCCGGTCGAAGACCTGCTGCGCCGCGCGCAGCCGGTCGGGGAGGCTCGCCAGCAGACCGGGCTCCAGCCGCACGGGGGGAGTGGTGCCGTCCAGCGTGTCGTCGATGGTCCAGCGGGCCGTCGTGCGCACCGCGTCCAGACTCGCCTTGCCGCACAGACCGCACGACGAGGTCGTGTACACGTTGCGTTCGAGCGTGATGTCGGGAACGACGAGCCCGGGTGCCGTCCGTACGTCGACGACGTTGTACGTGTTGGAGCCGTCCACCGTGGCGCCCGCGCAGTACACGATGTTCTGGAGCTCGTCGGCCCGGCCCAGCACGCCCTCGCTCACCAGGAAGCCCGCGGCCAGCGCGAAATCGTCGCCCGGGGTGCGCATGGTGATCGCCAGGGGCTTGCCGTTGAGCCGGATCTCCAGCGGTTCCTCGGCGACGAGCGTGTCCGGACGGGTGCTCACGGCTCCGTCCCGGATGCGGATCACCTTGCGTCGTTCCGTGACTCGTCCCATGTCCTGATCAGTCCCGCTTCCATGCGTGCGGCCGGCCGGATCGGTCCTGGCGATCGCCGGTTGGCGTTCGGGCCACCCGGGGCGCGGCGCGGGGGTGGCCTTCACGCCTCATTGTCCTGCACCCGCGGAGCGGGCGGCGTGGTGCCTCACGGGAGCCCACGGATCCAGGCCGGGGGAGCGACCGTTCGTCGCGCCAGGGATACCGCTCACCGCATACGGCCGACGAGTTCGCGTCCCCCCGCTTCACAGCCCGGCAACCGCTTCCTATGGTCCGGATCATGAGCCCTCCCGTCGCACCCCCCGGTTGGAGCCGCTGGCTCGTCCCGCCGGCCGCCCTCGCGGTCCATCTCTCCATCGGCCAGGCCTACGCCTGGAGCGTCTTCAAGCCCCCGCTCGAATCCGCGCTCGGCCTCAGCGGAACCCAGAGCGCGCTGCCCTTCCAGCTGGCCATCGTGATGCTCGGCCTGTCGGCCGCGTTCGGCGGCACCCTCGTCGAGAGCAAGGGTCCGCGCTGGGCCATGACCGTCGCCCTCGTCTGCTTCTCCTCCGGCTTCCTCATCTCCGCGCTCGGCGCGGCCACCGAGCAGTACTGGCTGATCGTCCTCGGCTACGGCTTCGTCGGCGGCACCGGCCTCGGCATCGGCTACATCTCCCCGGTCTCCACGCTGATCAAGTGGTTCCCGGACAGGCCCGGAATGGCCACCGGCATCGCGATCATGGGCTTCGGCGGCGGCGCGCTCATCGCCTCGCCCTGGTCCGCCCAGATGCTGAAGTCCTTCGGGTCCGACTCCTCCGGGATCGCGCTCGCCTTCCTCGTGCACGGTCTCTCGTACGCCGTGTTCATGACGCTCGGCGTGCTGCTGGTGCGCGTGCCGCGTGGCGGGGCACCGGCCGCCGAAGGGCCGAGCGTGCTCGACGGGGTCCAGGTCTCCGCCCGCGACGCCGTCCGCACCCCGCAGTTCTGGCTGCTGTGGGTCGTCCTGTGCATGAACGTCACCGCGGGCATCGGCATCCTGGAGAAGGCCGCGCCGATGATCACGGACTTCTTCGCGGGCAGCTCCACCCCGGTCACCGCCTCCGCGGCCGCCGGGTTCGTCGCCCTGCTCTCCGCCGCCAACATGGCGGGCCGCATCGGCTGGTCCTCGGCCTCCGACGTGATCGGCCGCAAGAACGTCTACCGGGTCTACCTCGGCATCGGCGCCCTGATGTACGCGCTGATCGCCTGGCTCGGGGACTCCTCGAAGCCCCTGTTCATCCTGAGCGCGCTGGTGATCCTCTCCTTCTACGGCGGAGGCTTCGCCACGATCCCGGCCTATCTGAAGGACCTGTTCGGCACCTACCAGGTCGGCGCCATCCACGGCCGGCTGCTCACCGCCTGGTCCACCGCCGGCGTCCTCGGCCCGCTGATCGTGAACCGGATCGCCGACCACCAGGAGGCGGCGGGCAGGCACGGCCCGTCCCTGTACGGACTGTCGTTCCTGATCATGATCGGGCTGCTCGCCGTCGGCTTCGTCGCGAACGAGTTCGTACGCCCCGTGCACGCCCGCCACCACATCCCCGCGCCGAGGGAGGCCGCCGATGTCGCACGACAGCAGCCCGAGTCCGCCTGACGGCGGCGCCGTCCCGGGTCCCTCCGACCGGCGGGCGCTGACCGTCCTCGCCTGGCTGTGGGTGGGCGCGCCCCTGTGCTACGGCGTCTACGAGCTCGTCCAGAAGGCCACCCAACTGTTCTCGGGGTAGGTGTTCGGACGTCCCAAGGTCTGACAGAAGCCGACAAGCCTGGCGCCGCAATCCTGTGGCATCACCTGCCGTCGTACCCGTGAGTCACTGATCAGACTGGTGGATCCCGCTACCCGAAGCACGAGGGGGACCACTCATGAACGGCTCACGGATCGCCGCCGTCGGTCATTATCAGCCCGCCAAGGTACTCACCAACGAGGACCTGGCGGGCATGGTCGACACCAGTGACGAGTGGATCCGGAGCCGTGTGGGCATCCGGACCCGCCATGTCGCCGGGCCCGACGAACCGGTCGACGAGCTGGCCGCGCACGCCGCCGCCAAGGCGCTCGCCTCGGCCGGTCTGACGCCGGGCGACATCGACCTCGTCCTCGTCGCCACCTCCACGGCCGTCGACCGCTCCCCGAACATGGCCGCCCGGGTCTCCGCCCGTCTGGGCATCCCCTCGCCGGCCGCGATGGACGTCAACGTCGTCTGCGCCGGGTTCACCCACGCCCTCGCCACCGCCGACCACGCCGTGCGCGCCGGCGCCGCCACCCGGGCGCTGGTCATCGGCGCCGACAAGATGACCGACGTGACGGACTGGACCGACCGCACCACGTGCGTCCTCGTCGGGGACGGCGCGGGAGCCGCCGTGGTCGAGGCCTGTCCGGCGGGCGAGGAGCCCGGCATCGGGCCGGTGCTGTGGGGCTCGGTCCCCGAGATGGGGCACGCGGTACGCATCGAGGGCACCCCCTCGCGGTTCGCGCAGGAGGGGCAGAGCGTCTACCGCTGGGCCACCACCCAGCTCCCGCCGATCGCCCGGAAGGCCTGCGAGCGCGCCGGCCTCGCGCCCGAGGACCTGGCCGGAGTCGTCCTGCACCAGGCCAACCTGCGCATCATCGAGCCGCTGGCCCTGAAGATCGGCGCGGTCAACGCGGTCGTCGCCCGCGATGTGGTCGACTCCGGGAACACCTCCGCCGCCAGCATCCCGCTCGCCTTCTCCAAGCTCGTCGAGCGCGGGGAGATCTCCACCGGCGACCCCGTCCTGCTGTTCGGCTTCGGCGGCAACCTCTCCTACGCCGGGCAGGTCGTCCGCTGCCCGTGACGCGGCCCCGGCCGTCCGCCGGGCCCCGCCGCCCCCGGTATGACGGGCCCAACTCCCCTGTCTGCGGCGCGTTTGCGCGCCGTAGACTGCGGGCGCAAGACAGTTGACCGTCGACTTTCCTACCGCGGCGACGGCGCCGCCCGGGGAGGGGCCGTGATGTCGTCGCCAGGCCTGCCGCCGGGAGCGGTGCCCGGGCTGGAGCGGCCCGGGCCGCTCCGCGACCGTGTCCACGAGGCGCTGCTCGAACTCATCACCACCCGGGCCCTGAAGCCGGGCCGGCACCTCGTCGAGAGCGAACTCGCCGGTCGGCTCGGGGTCTCCCGGCAGCCCGTGCGGGAGGCGCTCCAGCGGCTGAGCACCGAGGGCTGGGTCGAACTGCGGCCCGCCCAGGGCGCGTTCGTGCACGAGCCGAGCGAGGCGGAGGCCGACCAGCTCCTCACGGTCCGTACGCTCCTGGAGGCCGAAGCCGCCCGGCTCGCCGCCGCCAACGCGGGGCCCGCCGCCGTCGGCGCGCTCCAGGACCTGTGCGCGCAGGGCGAGCGGGCGGTCGGCACCGACGACATCGACGCCGCGGTCGCGCTGAACGCGCGGCTGCACGCCACGATCATGGAACTCGCCGGCAACAAGGTCCTCGCCGAGCTCGCCGCACAGGTCGACGGCCGGGTCCGCTGGTACGGCGCACAGGTGGCCGGGCGGCGCGGCCGGCAGTCCTGGAGGGAACACCGCGAACTGATCGCCGCGCTCGCGGAGGGCGACGGACAGCGGGCCGGGGACGTCATGCGGGCCCACACCGAACGCACGCGGCAGGCGTACCACGACCGCGAGAAGTAGCCGGCCGACCGGTGCCGCCCGCCGGGACGCTTCCCGGAGAGCCCCCCCTGGCGCCCCGGCACCGGTCGCGAGCCCGGGTGGTCAGCCGATGCCCTGCCGGTCCGGGAGCAGCGCGAAGGCGCGGTCGGAAGGTTCGGGGACCGACCGTTCCACCGCCTCGACGAGCAGTGCCCGGTGCCGGAGCAGGGGCTCGCGGCGGTCCGCGGGAGCGATCGCGGCCAGATCGTCGAGCCCGGCGACGAGACGCCGGGTGACCTGCGGTGTGCCCACGGCGCAGCCGCGGATCTCGGCGAACCCGAGATCGACCAGCTGGGTCCACCCCGGCACCGGCTGCACCAGCCGCACCGTCCCGCGCCGGTCGCGATGGAGCGCCGCGTCGAGGGGCCGGCCGGCGACGGCCGCCAGGAACTGCACGATGCGGTCGATCGCCTGCACGGCCGTGGTCGGGTCGTTCACCGCGGCCGACAGGGCCCGCAGCCCGATGTCGGACAGCTGCCGCAGTCCGAACGCGAAGTCCTGGTGGAAGGTGCGCTCCACCCCGACGGACACGGTGCGGCCGAGCGAGCGGCCCGCCGGGGCGGGACCCCCGTGCACGGCGAACAGCGGCGTGCCCGGTACGACGAAGTCCCCGATCCGCGGGATCAGCCTCAGGACGACGTCGTCCCGCCGGGCCGCCCGCACCAGCCGGGTGATGTTCACGTCCCGCAGGACGCCGGCCCGCCCGTGGTGGGCGACCTGGGCGGTCTCGGGCCCGAGCGTCTCCTGCTCGCCGGTCGAGCGGCCCACGGGCATGCGCGCCACCACCTTGAAGGCCTCGCGGGTGATCCGGGCGATGACATGGCTGATGCGCATGAGACGCAGGGTCTGGTTCACGTACAGCACGAAGAGCAGCAGGCTCAGCCCCAGCATGGTGAGCGTCAGCACCGACTGGATCAGCGGGATCGAGGTCACGTAGCGCGCCTCGGTCTGCCCCTCGTACGAGGTCAGCACGAGCAGCGACAGCAGGAACGTGGCGAGGAACACGGCGAAGGTGGCCTTGGTGATCCTGCTCCGTACGAAGATCCGGACCACGCGCGGACTGAACTGCCCGCTGGCCATCTGCACGGCGACCAGCGAGATGCTGAACACCACACCGATGAAGGTCATCATCGCCGAGCTGACCACGGTCACCACGGCCTTCGCGTCCTCGGCCAGCCGCAGCAGATCGTCGAGGGTGTCGTAGTCGCGCGCGTCGCGCAGCGAGTCGACGATCGCGGTGTCGATCCCGGTCGCCACCGCCCACACCACGAAGACCAGCACCATGGCCGCGGTCGGCGCGAACCAGAACGTGTCCCGAAGGTGCTCCCGCCACGGCGACAGTGCCCTCGGACGCCGACCTTCCCGCAGACCACCGGTAGTCATCCAGTCACCCATGGTGAGACTGTAGGCGCACCCCCACCGCGCTCCGCGGACCCGCTCCGGAGGCCCGGATATGCAGGTGAAGGGCACTCCGAAACCTTGGTATTGTTGTCCATGTCGCCGCGGGGAACACCTCCGGCCAGGCGACAGACACCTTGTCCGGGTGGCGGAATGGCAGACGCGCTAGCTTGAGGTGCTAGTGTCCTTTATCGGACGTGGGGGTTCAAGTCCCCCCTCGGACACTTTATGTAGCGATACACGAATGAGGACCTCGGCCTGACGGTCGTGGTCCTCTTTGCGTTCCCCGGCTGAAGGACGTCCCCGGGCGAGTGCCGGCCGGGCGTCCCCCACGCCGCAGGCGGCGGCCGGCAGTGGGCCGGTCGCCGCCTTGCGGGAGGGATTCGGGTTCGCGGGGGGAGTGGTGGCGGGTCAGTTGGACGCGCTGCCCGAGACCCACTGGCTCCACGGCATGTTCCAGTCGCTCAGGCCGTTGTCCGGGGCCACCTTCGCCTTGTCCGCGGAGTTCTTGACGATCACGACGTCACCGACCATCGAGTGGTCGAAGAACCACGCGGCGGGCTGCGTGCCGTCGCCGGCGTTCCTGACGTCCTTCAGGCCCACGCAGCCGTGGCTGGTGTTGACCTTGCCGAAGACCGAGTCGCCGCCCCAGTAGTTGCCGTGGATGAACGTGCCCGAGGCGGTCAGGCGCATGGCGTGCGGTACGGCCTTGATGTCGTAGGAGGGCTTGCCGTCCTTCTCCGTGAGGCCGACCGTCGCCGCGTTCATGTGGACGTGCCGGAACTTCTCGGAGATGACCATCTGACCGTTGTACGTCGGGTGCTCGGGGCTGCCGGACGAGATCGGGACGGTCTTGAGCGTCTTGCCGTCCCGCACGACGGTCATCTGCTTGGTCTTGGCGTCGACCGTGCTGATCTGGCTTCGGCCGATCTTGAACGTGACCGTCTTCTGGACGCCGTCCAGGCTCATCCTGACGGTGACCGTGGAGCCGGGCTTCCAGTAGTGCTCGGGGCGGAAGTCCAGGCGGCTGCTGTTGAGCCAGTGCCCGGCGACCTGTTCGCCGCTGCTGGTGCTGACCTGGATCCTCGACTCCACGGAGGCCTTGTCGCCGATCGCCCTGTCGAAGGCGAACGACACCGGCATGCCCACGCCGACGGTCGAGCCGTTCTCGGGGGACAGGTGCCCGATGAAGTCGTTGGCCGGGGAGACCGTGGAGATCGTGGCGTTCTCCGTGGCGGAGCGGCCCTTGGCGTCCTCGGCCTCGGCGGCGACCTGGTACCGGGTGGCCTGCTTCAGCGGGCCGTCCGTCTTCCAGGACGTGCCGTCCGCGGACAGGGTGCCCCGGATCTCGGTACCGGTCGCGACGGCGGTCATGGTCACCTTGGTGAGCCTGCCGTCGCTGACGGTGACGCTGACGGGGTCGTTGATCCCGACGCTGTGAACCGCCTGCCCGGGCGATATCGCTATGCGGGCGTCGGACACGTCCTGGGTGCCCGCCTGGGACTGCTGCGCCTGGGAAGGCTGTGCCGTCGCCGGCGCCTGACCCTGCGCGTGCGTCTCCGAGCGGGTCCCGGTGTCGTTGGTGGCCGCATAGCTGGTGCCGCCCAGCGCCGTGAGGGCGAGTGCGCCGACCGTGACCATCAGTCCGGTGCGTTGCTTGCGTGCGGTGATCAAACGCTTCTCCCATGCCACTCGTCGTTGAATCCCTCGAACCGATCGCCGAGGGGGCAATCAGCTCCAAAGAAGCATTTTTACTCTTTAGTCCGTTTTGGGGGAGGGGTTTGTGGCGAGCTTCACGCGCATCGATCTCGACGTCCTGTCCGGCCGGACCGCGGGGGCCTGTGTTTCCGTGACGTCAAACGTGATGTTGAATACGGAAACAATGTTGACATGAACACTTCCGTCAAGTGGTTGCCGGTTGTACTAAATGAGGGCCAGCTTTCCCGCTCAGGGAGGTCCTGTGAGACGCGTCAACTTGCGATCCACCCTTGTCGCCTTCGGTCTCGCGATGATGTTCGGCCTGGTGCTGACCGGTCCGGCGCACGCCGCCGGACCGGCCTATGTCGCGCTGGGGGATTCGTACTCGGCCGGCAACGGCGCAGGGAACTACGACAGTTCGAGCGGAGACTGCCACCGCAGCCTCAGTGCCTACCCCTATCTGTGGAAGAACGCCCACGCACCGTCCTCGTTCGCCGACACCTCCTGCTCGGGCGCGGTCACCACCGACGTCACGAACGGCCAGCTCGCCCCTCTGAACTCCTCCACCGGACTCGTCTCGCTCACCATCGGCGGCAACGACGCCGGCTTCTCGGACGTCATGACCACCTGTGTGACCGGCTCCGACACCGACTGCGTCAACCGCGTCAACACGGCCGAGAACTACGCCCGGAACACGCTCCCCGCCCGCCTGGACGCCACCTACGACGCCATCCGCGCCAAGGCGCCCAACGCCAAGGTGGTCGTTCTCGGCTACCCGCACATGTATACGCTCAACGTCTTCTGTGTCGGCCTCAGCGCCACCAAGCACAGCAAGATCGACGAGGCCTCCGACGTCATCGACGGCGTGATCGCCGGCCGTGCCGCCGCCCACGGCTTCGTCTTCGGCGACGTCCGCACCGCGTTCGGCGGCCACGAACTGTGCTCCAGCGACGGCTGGCTGCACTCCCTGGTGGTCTCACCGAGCTGGGAGTCGTACCACCCCACCGCCACCGGCCACGCCAGTGGCTACTACCCCGTCCTCAACGCCAACAGCTGACCTCCCCCCGGGGCGGGCCGGCCTGGCCCGCCCCCTGACCTCCCCCGCCGAACGGCCGGCCCGGACGGCGACGGCGCCGCCCGGGAACCCGGGACCGGACCGCCCTGAGCCGCGCCCGCCCGGCCGGTCACTGATACTGAGGAAATGGGCAAACTTGGGCGAAAAGTCCCGGCGAGCCGCCGGGGCGATCGTGTGCCGCCGAAGGCCGGACCGCCGGAAGGCGGCCCGGAGGCCCATCGTCGGTCCACCGGCGCCCGCCTGCGGTCGCACCTGACCCCGCGCAGCGTCGCCGGGCAGGTCTTCCTGCTGCAACTGGTGGTCGTCCTGATGCTCATCACCACCGCCGTGGTGGTGCTCGTCATCCAGGACCGCAACCGCGCGATCAGGGAGGCCGCCGACCGGTCACTGGCGGTGGCCGAGTCGTTCGCGAACGCCCCGGGCACCGCGGCGGCGATGAAGAGCAAGCACCCGACGGCGCTGCTCCAGCCCCAGGCCGAGGTGGTGCGCAAGAAGAGCGGCGTCGACTACGTCGTGGCGCTGAGCCCCTACGGCTTCCGGTGGACCCATCCGGACCCGGCGCAGATCGGCAAGCACGTCTCCACCTCCTACAGCGACGCGCTCGGAGGCCAGCCCCACCAGACCACCTTCGACAGCAGTCTGGGCAAGGCGGTCGACTCGACCGTGGCCGTCTTCGACGCCAAGGGGACCGTCGTCGGCCTCATCACCGTGGGAGTCACCGTGGACAAGGTGGCCGGAGTGGTGCAGAACCAGCTCCCGGTGATCTTCGCCGCCGGCGGTGTCGCGCTGCTGCTGGCCGCGGGCGGTTCGGCACTGGTCAGCGGGCGTCTGCGACGCCAGACCGGGGGCCTGGGACCGGTGGAGATGACCCGGATGTACGAGCACCACGACGCGGTGCTGCACGCGGTCCGTGAGGGCGTGATCATCCTGGACGGCGACGGAAGGCTGCTGCTGGTCAACGACGAGGCGCGCCGACTGGTCGCGCTCCCGTCCGAGGCCGAGGGCAGGCCGGTCACCGAACTCGGACTGAGCCCGGCCCTGGCCGCGCTGCTGGCGTCGGGCCGGGCGGCCACGGACAAGGTCTTCCTGGCCGGGGACGTCCTGCTCGCCGTCAACGTACGGCCTGTGGGTCCGAACGGGGGCAGCGTGGCCACCCTGCGGGACACCACGGAACTGCGCGCCCTCGCCGGCCGGGCGGACGTGGCGGGCGGGCGCCTGCGCCTGCTCTACGAGGCCAGCACCCGGATCGGCACCACCCTCGACGTGACGCGTACCGCCGAGGAGCTGACTGAGGTGGCGGTCCCGCGCTTCGCCGACTTCGCCACCGTCGAGCTGATGGAGCCCGTGCTGCAAGGCGGGGAACCGACCGGGGCGAGCACGGACATGCGCCGCATCGCGGCCGCGGGCGTCCGGGAGGACACGCCCCTGCGCCCCCCGGGAACGCTGGTGCGCTATGTGCCCGGCAACCCCGTGACCATCGGGATGACCACCGGCCGTTCGGTCCTGGTGGAGGACCTCGCCCGGGCCGACGGATGGCGGGCCCAGGACCCGGAGAAGGCACGGAGGATCATCGAGTACGGCATCCACTCCATGATCTCGGTGCCGCTCAAGGCGCGGGGCCAGTTGCTGGGGGTGGTGGAGTTCTGGCGTTCGGAACAGGACGCCTTCGAGGTGGACGACCTGTCCCCCGCCGAGGAACTCGCCGCCCGGGCGGCCGTGTGCATCGACAACGCGCGCCGCTACACCCGGGAGCACATCACGGCCGTCACCCTCCAGCGCAGCCTGCTGCCCGGTGTGCTGCCCGAGCTGTCCGCGCTGGAGGTCGGACACCGGTACCTGCCCGCGCAGGCGGGGGTGGGCGGCGACTGGTACGACGTCATCCCGCTGCCGGGTGCCCGGGTGGCCCTGGTGGTCGGCGACGTCGTAGGACACGGTCTGCACGCCGCCGCGACCATGGGCCGCCTGAGGACGGCGGTGCACAACTTCGCCGCCCTGGACCTGGCCCCGGACGAGATTCTCGGGCACCTGGACGACCTGATCACCCGGATCGACGAGGACGCGGCGGCCGAGGCCGTCACCGGCGCCACCTGCCTGTACGCGGTCTACGATCCGGTCTCCGGGCGGTGTGTCCTCGCCCGGGCCGGTCACCCCGGCCCGGCGCTGGTCGCGCCCGACGGCTCCGTGACGTTCCCCGACATCCCCGTCGCCCCGCCCCTGGGCGTGGGGGCGGGTCTGCCGGTCGAGACGGCGGAACTCCGGCTGGCCGCCGACAGCCGGCTGGTCCTCTACACCGACGGCCTGGTCGAGGCCCGCGGACGGGACATCGACATCGGGCTCGGCATGCTGAAGGAGGCGCTCGACGAGACGGACGGCGCCACCCCGGACGACACCTGCCGGGTGGTGCTCGACGCGATGCTGCGCACCGGGTCGAGCGACGACGTGGCCCTGCTCGTCGCGCGGACCCGGCTGCTCGACCCGGACCAGGTCGAGGAGTGGGAGGTGCCCGACGATCCCGCGGCCGTCCCCCGGATCCGCGCCGAGGCCACGCGCAGGCTGGAGGCCTGGGGGCTCGGCGAGGCCGCGTTCACGACCGAGCTGATCCTCAGCGAGCTGGTGACGAACGCCATCCGGTACGGAGGAAGCCCCATCACCCTGCGGCTCCTGCACGACCGCGACAGCCTGATCTGCGAGGTCGGCGACGGCACCAGCACCTCCCCGCATCTGCGCCGCGCGACCCTCACCGACGAAGGGGGCCGCGGTCTGTTCCTCGTCGCGCAGATGTCCCGCCGCTGGGGGACCAGGTACACGGACCGAGGCAAGATCATCTGGGCTGAGCAGGCGCTCGACGCCGGAGCCGCCGGTGACCTGGGGGCTCTGTTGATGGCGGACCTGTGAAGCGGGACGGAACCGGGCAGCCGCACACTCCCGGGGCGGGGAGCGCCGGGCGCGGGAGCCCGGAGCGTTCAGGAGCCGCCGACGACCTTGAAGTACGGGATCTTGTCCGGGTCCTGGCCGAACGCGGCCCCGAGATAGACGACCGACAGTTTCGCGAGGGTCCCGTCGTCGATCAGCTGCTTGATGACCCGGTCCAGCTCGTCCCTGTTGGGCGACCCCATCGGGTACAGGGCGCCGTACCCCTGGTCGGTCCGGTACTGGCCCACCAGGCGCACCCTCCCGGCCCGCTTCTGGGGATACGCCAGCAGGATCGTCGTGTCGTGGACGACCGCGTCGATCCGGCCCTTCTCCAGCGCCGTGACCATGTCCGGGTCGTTGGGGAAGGCGGTGACGGGCTTGGTCGGCTTGAGACGGTTCTTGACGAACGCCTCGCCCGTGGTGCCCTCGGCCACTCCGATACGGACGTCACGGATGTTGTTCTCGTCGATCTTCTCGTCGTCCCTGATCAGCACTCCCAGGGTCGAGTCGAGGTAGGGCGGGGAGAACTCGGCGACCTTGCTCCGTTCCGGGGTGATGGTGATCTGCGCCAGGGCCAGATCGAAGTTCGTGGTCCGCCCGGACACGACCTCCGGGAAGGGCGCGTTCTCCACCTTCACCCGGTCGAGCCCGGACCGGTAGGCGATGTTGGCGGCCATGCAGTACTCGTAGCCGCTCTTGACGGTGGCCGGCGTGCTGCCGTTCCACCAGCCGGGTGCGGGCAGGGTCGTCTTGACCGTGAGGACGCCCGGTGTCCTGGGGGACAGGTGGAACTCCCCGTGATGTCCCGTGACCTGACAGTCCCCGTAGTAGGCGTTCTTCGGCTCCGACTCGCCCTGGTCGCACGCCGAGGTCGCGACGAGGAGCGCCACGCTGACAGCCAGAGGGCCGATCGCTGCCGCGGCGCGCATCATTGCACCTCCGGTCGGGGCATCCTCCTTGAGCCACCATAAATCACCCCGAACCGTACGACCGCCGGAGGCGCGGGGGAGGGGCGCGCCGTCCGGGGGCCGGGCGGATCGCGCGAAGGTACGGGCAGGTCGGAGATTCGGCGCCGGGTCCCGGTCTACTCCGGGGTGATCGCGGAGGGCCGTCCGGCGTCGGGCAGGTGAAGGGCCTTCAGCGCGAGGGCGTTGACGGCGACGATGAAGCTGGAGCCGGACATGGACAGCGCGGCGATCTCCGGACGCAGGACGAAACCGAAGGCCGGTTCGAGGACGCCCGCGGCGATCGGCAGCGCCAGCGGGTTGTAGCCGATGGCCCAGCCGAGGTTCTGACGCATGGTGCGCAGGGTGCCGCGACCGATGCGCAGGGCGGTGGGCACGTCGAGCGGATCGGAGCGCATCAGGACCAGGTCCGCCGTCTCGATGGCCACGTCGGTGCCCGCGCCGATCGCGATACCGAGGTCGGCCCGCGCGAGCGCGGGAGCGTCGTTCACCCCGTCGCCCACCATGGCGACCCTGCGGCCGCCGGCCTGGAGTTCGGCCACCTTCGCCGCCTTGTCACCGGGCAGGACCTCGGCGATCACGGTGTCGATGCCGAGCCGTCCGGCGATCCGCTCGGCGGTCGCCCGGTTGTCGCCGGTGAGCATCACGACCTCGACACCGAGCGCGCGCAGTTCGCGGACCGCGGCCCCGGACGTCTCCCTCGGCGCGTCCGCGATGCCGATGAGTCCGGCCGCGCGGCCGTCGACCGCCGCGATCACGACCGTACGACCCGTGGTGGCGAGCCTCTCCCGCTCCCCGGCGAGTTCCGCGAGGTCGACGCCCTCGCGCTCGGCGAGCCGGTGGTTGCCGACCACGACCCGGTGGCCCGACACCTCGGCGATCGCGCCATGACCGGGCACGTTCTCGAAGCCCACGGCCCGCGCGCCCGCGATCCCCCTGGCCTCGGCGTACCGTACGACGGCCGCCGCCAGCGGGTGTTCGGACTCGCGCTCCACCGCGGCGACCAGCCGCAGGAGTTCCTCCTCGGTCGTACGGGCGTCCGTGAGGACGTCGGTGACCTCCGGTTCGCCCCTGGTGAGCGTGCCCGTCTTGTCCATGACGACGGTTCGGACCCGGGCCGAGGTCTCCAGGCCCAGGGCGTTCTTGAACAGCACACCCCGTTTAGCGCCGAGTCCGGTCCCCACCATGATCGCGGTGGGCGTGGCCAGCCCGAGCGCGTCCGGACAGGTGATCACGACGACGGTGATCGCGAACAGCATGGCCTCGCTGAGCGAGCGGCTCGCGAGCAGCCACACGATCAGGGTCACGGCGCCGCCGATCAGGGCGACGAGCACCAGCCAGAACGCCGCGCGGTCGGCCAGCCGCTGCCCGGGGGCCTTGGAGTTCTGCGCCTGCTGGACGAGCCGCACGATCTGGGCGAGCGCGGTGTCGGAGCCGACCTCGGTCGCCCGCACCCGCAGTGTGCCGTTCGCGTTGACGGTGGCGCCGACGACCGGCGAGCCCGGTTCCTTGTGGACGGGCAGGCTCTCGCCCGTGACCATCGACTCGTCGATCTCGCTGGTGCCCTCCTCGACCGTGCCGTCCACGGCGATCTTGGCCCCGGGGCGGACCAGCAGCAGGTCACCGACCACGATCTCGGCGGTGGGCACCTCGACGGGCCCGCCGTCGCGCAGGACGAGCGCCTTGGGCGGGGCGAGGTCGAGCAGGGCGCGGATGGCGTCGTTGGCGCCACCGCGGGCCCGCATCTCGAACCAGTGGCCGAGCAGGACGAACGAGGCCAGCACGGTGACCGCCTCGTAGAAGACGTCGCCGCCGCCGGTGAGAGTGACGATCAGCGAGTACAGCCAGCCCGAGCCCACCGCGACCGCCACCAGCACCATCATGTCGAGGGTGCGGGCACGCAGGGCACGCCGGGCGCCGTCGAAGAAGATCGTGCAGGAGTGGAAGATCACCGGCAGGCTCAGCAGCAGCGCCCACACGTCCTCGCGCAGCCCGAAGGGGACGGGCAGGTCCAGGTGGAAGACGTCCCTGCCGATCGGCGACCACAGCACGATGGGGACCGAGAAGAGCGCGGCGACGAGGAACCGGTTGCGCATGTCGGCGACCATCCCGGCCATCGACATGCCCTCGGGCCCACCGTGTCCCGACATCTCGTCCGGAGGGGGCGAGGGCGCGGGGGCCGATGCTGATGCGGGGGTCGGTGCGGGTGCGGGGGCCGAGGTCGATGCGAGGGTCGGTGCGGGTGCGGGTGCGGGTGCGGGTGCGGGTGCGGGTGCCGGGGTCGAGGTCGGTGCTGGTGCCGGTGTTCGTGCCGGTCCGGGACCGGATGCCGGCGCGGGCGGTCCCGGTTCCGCCATCGGGTCGCAGAGGTGCGCCGGTACGGACCGGCCCGCGCAGTGGTAGCCGCACTCCGTCACCCAGTGCCGCAGCTCGGCCAGGGACGCACGACGCGGGTCGAAGACCACGGTCGCCGTCTGGGCCACCGGGTTCGTCTCGACGTCGAGCACCCCCGGCCGCCGTCCGAGGACAGCGGTGACGGTGCTCTGCTGGGAGGCCCAGCGCAGTCCCCGGACGTCCAGCACGGTGGTGCGGAGGTCTGTCGGCGCCTCGGCGCGGCCGCCGTGCTCCGTCTCATGGTCGTCCACGGCACCACTGTGGCGCAGCGGTCACCGGCACGGCGCCGCACCCGGGGCGGACACCGCCCCTTCCCACCGGATGACGCAGCGGTGCGGCGGCCCGGGGACGGGCGGGCTGATCCGGGGCAGGCGGTGTCGTGCGGTGGGGGTGATCGGTGCCGAGGGGCGCTGGTGCCGGGGAGTCCGGTGTGGGACTGTTTCGCGGTGACCGAACTCGCTCCCGGAACGACCGCGTCGGGGCGGCCCGACGACCGCATACCGTCCGTCCTTCGGTTCGCGACGGAGCTCGTGGCGTGGATCGCCACCCCCTGGGCGCTGTCCGACCGTTCGTGGCTGCTCGCCGTGGCGTCCGTGGTGGTGCTCATCGGTCTGCCGACCCTCTTCTCGACGCCGGGGGACAAGGCCAACGTCCTTGTCGCGGTGCCGGGTTGGGTGACCGTGCTGCTGGTCCTGCTTCAACTCGGCGCGGCGGTCGTCTTCTCGTGGCTCGCCTGGCCCGCCTGGGCGGCGGTCGCGGTCACCGTGCTGGCCGCCGCGACCTGTGTGACGGAGCGCGCGCGGTGGCAGTGGCTCTGTCGCGGGGGAACCGCCGGTCAGGTGAGCTGAACCCCGTACCGCCTCAGCCGTTCGCGCCGAAGTGGCTGCCGGTGGTCTCGCCGTCGTCCGTGAGCGCCGCGGCCACGCAGCGGAACACCCGGAGCCCCTCGGCCCATTGAGGAGCGGTCGGCGGCAGGACGTCCACGTCCCAGCGCAGACCGTCCGAACGGCTGGACGCCGTCCGGGAGTTACGCATGACCTGCTGTGAACACAGCGCCCTGACGTCCGGATGTCTGACGAGATCCCTCGCGTTGTACGTCATCCCGTCCTTGGGCAGCGGGGCGATGGCGAAGGTCTGCCACACGTGCGCGACATGGCAGTCGGCGCGGCTGACGGTGATCGTCCCCGAGATGTCGGTGATGCCGCTCCAGCACTCGGGGGTCGTGACGCAGCGGCCGCCCACCCCGTCGACGTCCGCGGCCGGGCAGTCGCTTCGGGTGGTCCGTACGCCTCCGAAGGCCGCGAGGGCGGCCTGCGAGGCCTGGCCCGAGGCGCTCGGGGCAGGGGATCCGCCCGCGGACGAGCCGGGGCCGTCCGGCGATCCGTACTCATGGACCACCCAGGTGACGGACACGCTCACCGAGACCACGGCCGCCAGCACACCGAGCAGCACCGGGCGCCGGCGCGCGGACCCGCGGGCCGCCCGGTCCGCGACCGTGCTCGCCGCTCCATCACCGCCTGGCCTCCGGCCGGCCGCAGGCAGCGGGCCCGAAGGGTCAGAGGGCGGTGGGGGGACGGTGCCGGGCGGGGGCGACGACGGGGGAGGGGCGTCCCGGTGGGCGGGGACGGTGGCGGCCGTGCGCGGCGCCGGTCCGAAGGCACCCCGTACGGTGCTGTCCACGTCGACGCAGGCCAGGGCGTCCCGCAGCGCCGACGCGTCCGGCAGCCGGGTGGCCGGGTCCGCCGCCAGGGCTTCTCTGAGCACGTCGTTGAGGGCGCCCGGTACCCCGGGCAGGTCGGCGTAGGGCCAGGTGTGCCGGACGATGAGCTCCGCGAGGCTGAGCTGGGTGCCGTCGTCGGGATGGTGCGGCGGGCGGCCGCGCAGGAGCGCGTAGAGCGTCGCGGCGAGCGAGTAGACGTCGCCCGTCGTCGTGGGCTCGGCCAGGTGGAAGGCCTCGGGCGGCGCGTACGCCGGGGTCAGCGCCTCGCGGGTCACCGACAGTTCCCGGCCGGGCCGGGGCATGGCGGCGAGGCCGAAGTCGGTGAGGGCCGCGGCGCCGTACCGGTTGACCATGATGTTGCCCGGCTTGATGTCGCGGTGCAGCACCCCCTCGGCGTGCGCCGCGGCCAGCGCGTCGGCGATGCCGAGTCCGATGTCCCGGGCCTCCTCGACGGCGAGCGGGCCCCGCCGGTGCAGCCGGTCGCCGAGCGAGCCGCCCGGACACAACTCCATGACCATGTACGGGCGGTGGTCGTCGAGGACGCCGGCGTCGTAGACCGGGACCACGTGCGGATGCCCGGACAGCCGGCCCGCGGCCGTGACCTCACGCAGGAAGCGCTGCCGGTCGCGGTCCGATGACAGGGCCCTGCCGTCGACCTTCAGCGCGACCTCACGGCCCACCGCCAGCTGGTGTGCCCGGTAGACCGTGGCGAACCCGCCCCGGCCCAGGACCTCCTGGATCTCGTACCCGGCGAGTTCCACCTGTTCGTACCGCATGGTGCCGCCATCCCCCAATGCACAGCCCGCCCACGGCACACCGTCCGGCCGGGGACCGCGCCGACTCTAGCCCAGCCGTCCGGGCGCTCGTTCCTCGCCGGTGAGTTCGGCGAACTCGTCGAGCAGGGCCGCCGCCGCGCTCACGTCCTCCGTCAGGGGCCGGTCCCGCATGTCAGGGTCCAGCACGGCCGCCGCGCGGAGGTAGGCGCGGCCCGCCGGGGTGTCCGGCGCGGGCGGAGTGCCCCGCTGACGCAACGCCCTTACGGCTGCCACGAGTTCGCAGGCCAGGACCAGCCGGTACGCCGGTGCCGCCCGGAGCGACTTGCGGGCGGCCTGGGTCGCGAAGGTCGCGGCCTCCTCCAGGCCCTGGGACAGCACCGCGTGCCCCAGGGCCGCCGGGGTGGCGCACGCCTGGATCTCGGCGAGAGCGGACGCGGTGCTGTACTCCAGGATCATCGTTCCGGACCCGGCCGAGGAGGCGTCGGCCAAGTAGGAGCGCCTTCCCGTCAGTTCGGGCCGGCCCAGGGCGGACAGCCGGGCCGCCGACAGCCGGGCCGTCCCGAGCACGGCGAGGCCCAGCCGGTCGAGTTCGAGGGTGAGCGGCGCGGTGAAGAACCCGCCGTGATGCAGGGCGACGGGAGTGCCCGTGGTGTCGTCCCAGCCGATGAGGGGGTTCTCCGTGGCGGAGTTGAGATCGATGGACAGCACCCGCTCCAGACCTGACCACGCCTGCATCGCGGGTCCGTGAGCCTGCGGGAAGCAGCGGAAGCCGAACGGGTCCTGCACCCGTGCCGGTGATCCGCCGGGCAGTACCGGTGCGGCCGTCCTGTCTCCGGCGGTCACACGACCTGCCGCCCCACGACCTGCCATCCCACCTCCTGCCATCCCACCTCCTGTCGCCCCACCTCCTGTCGCCCCACCTCCTGTCGCCCCACCTCCGGCGGGCGTACCGAGCAGTCGGCGCACGCAGGCGGCGGCCCGCGCGATCGCCGGGTGCGGATGGGCCGCGTGGACCTCGGGTGCGTACGGTTCGAGGGAGCCGTCCACCGCGTGCAGCGAGAGCGCGGCCACCAGGTGCGCGGCGCGCAGCGGGATCCCGAGGTCGTGCCAGGCCAGCGCGGACTGCCCGAGGGTGAGGGCGTTGCTGCTCAACAGGGCCAGCGCGTCCCCGCGTCGCAATGGAAGGGGCGCGGGGAGCGGCCGCCCGGCCGACGGCCCCTCGGGCGACCACGGGCCGTGGCCGAACAGCGCGAGCCCCAGCTGGGCCAGCGCCGTCAGATCACCGGTGCCGACGGACCCGTACTCGGGGACCACGGGATGCGCTCCCGCCCACAGCGCCCGCGTGATGGCCCTCGCGATCTCCGGGCCCAACCCCGAGCCCGCGGCGAGGAGTTGGTTCGTGCGCACCAGCATCATCGCGCGGACCTGTCGTGCGGGCAGCGGCTCGCCCGCACCGCCCGCGTGGCTCAGCAGCAGCCGCAGGTCGTGGCTCGCTCCGTCGTGGTCCTCGACGGCCAGCCCCCGGTGCGCGCCCACGCCCGTGCTGCGTCCGTAGACCCGGGCGCCCTCGGCCGCCAGCCGGTCCGCCGCCCGCCGGGTGTGTTCCATCGCCTCAAGTGCCCTGGGGCACAAGGAAGGTGGCTGAGCCCCGTCGGCGATCCTCGCCACCGTGGAGGCATCCAGACCCCGGCCGTCGAGGGCCGAGGAGGGAGAGGAGGGCGACGCGTTGCCCGAGGCGGCGCCTTCGGCGACCCCTCTTTCGGGCGCAGGGTTCTCAGCGACCGGGTCTTCGGCGACCGGGCCGGCGTCGAGCGGGCCTGCGTCGAGCGGGCCGGCGACGGCCGTGTGGTCGAGCATGGCGGACGTTCACTCCTCAGCCGTACGACGTCCCCTCAAAAAAGGCCGGGCCGGGAGGAGGTCCTCCCGGCCCGTGGGCACCCGTCAACCGGCTGCCTGCGTCGGCGTCAGCCCAGTCCCACCGAGGCCAGCCAGTCCTTGGCCACGTTCAGCGGGTCCTTGTTGCCGTTCTGCACATCGCTGTTGAGCTTCACCAGGGTCTCGGTGTCGAGCTTCGTCGAGACGTCGTTGAGCACCGCGACCCCGGCCGCGGGCAGACCGCTCTTGTATGTCAGCGGAGTTACGTTCTCGAATCCGAAGAGATTCTTGGAGTCCTGGAGCACGACGAACTTGTTCTTGCCGATTCCGGGGTCCGTGGTGAAGATGTCCGCGGCCTGGATGTTGTTGCCCTTGAGCGCCGCCACGGTGAGCGGGCCGCCCGCGTCCAGTGCCTTGAAACTCTTGAAATCGAGACCGTATACGGACTTCAGGCCCTTGAGACCCTGCTGCCGGGTCTGGAACTCCGGCGAGCCGCCCACGACCAGGTCCTTCGCCACGGAGGCGAGGTCGCTGATGCTCGACTTGGTGGTCAGGTTGTACTTCTTGGCCGTCGCCTCGTTCAGGGCGATCGCGTCCTTGTCCTCGGCCTTGGACGGCTCCAGCAGCGAGAGCTTCGGGTCCAGCTTGGCCGAGATGGCCTGGCTGGTCTCGTCGACGGACGTCGGAGCGGCCTTGGCGTCGAGGTAGGCGAGCAGCGCGCCGTTGTACTCCGGCAGGACCGTGATCGTACCGTTCTTGATCAGGCCGTACGAGGTCTCGCGGCTGCCGATGTTCAGCTTGTAACTGACTTTGATCCCCTTGGCCTTGAGGGCCTCGCCGTAGATGTCGGCGAGCAGGAAGCTCTCGGGGAAGTTGTTGGAACCGACCACGACCGTACCGGCCTTGGCGGTGTCGCCCTTCAACGGGTCCTTGCCGTTGCCGTCGTCGGAGGAGCCGCAGCCCGTCAGCGCGGCGGCGGCCACAACCAGCAGGGAAACAGCGGAGGTTGCGGAGGTTCGAGTGCTTCTGGCGATGGTCACGTTGGTCATCCAGACTTGGCAATCGGTGGGGCGTCGGCGGCCGGTGGGCGCGGGTGGCGGTCCTGTCGATCCAATCTAGCCACCTCAACCACCGTCAAGACACGAATAGATCACCGAAGGGGACCGCGCAGCTTCAGCCCGTAGGCGCAACCTGATCGAAACAGGAGCGAACCAGGCGTCCTCGCGTGCCACTTTTCGGTTGATCATGGCCGTAGTCTGACGGCAGCCGCTAGTGTTGGCCGCGTCGAGGGCCCCGTTCCACTTGTCGGCCCGATCGTGCTGCTCGTGACCATTGATCCATGCAGGCCTGCTTTAGGGCTTCCAACGGGGAATGAAGTCAAGGAGGTTGGGTGCCCGCGCACAGAAAAGCCGCCTCGGGGCAGCCGTCCACTGCTCTCGGGACCGGCCGGACACCATCCCTGCTGGACCGCTGGCCCTTCCGCCGGAAGCTCAACGTTCTGGTGATCGTGCCGCTCGCCGTCATCTCCGTGATGCTCGCCTATGTCGTCTCCGGTGAGATGGGCAAGGCCCGGTCCGCCGCCGACACCGCCCAACTCGTCCGCGACAGCACGCAGGTGACGAAACTCATCGACGCCGTGCAGACGGAGCACCGGCAGGCGCTCCTGGTCTCCCTGCGCTACGAGGCCGCCGGCTCGGGCAAGGGCGCACCGGACACCGCCGCCTACCTCGCCGCGCAGGACCAGGTCGACGCCCGCATCGAAGCGGTCAGGGCCGCCTACGGCGACCGGCTGCCCGACGGCGAGGCCGCGGCGCTCAAGGAACTCGAAGGCCTGGACAGCCTCCGCAAGACCGTCGAGCAGGGGCCCATCCCCGCCGACAACATCGACCCGGCCTACGGATCGGTGATCGAGGGACTCATCGACGGCCTCGGTCTCGGCCGCTCGGGCAGCGAGTCCTCCGCGTCCGCGGGCAATCTGCTCGACGCGCTGCTGCGCGCCGACACCGCCCACGCCTCCTTCGAGACCAGCGTCTTCGCCGCCCGTACCCGCGACGCCAACGCGCTCATCGAGTTCACCGGCGCGGTCGGCGACTACGACCAGTACACCTACCAGGCCGAGCGGTTCACCCGGTTCGCGGGACCGGAACAGGGCACCGACCTCGCCGAGATCGAGCACAGCCCGTACCAGAGCGTCATCACCCAGCACTGGGCCGCGCTCCAGGTCGACACCGGAGCGCTGGTCGCCGAGAACGCGACCCAGCTGCGGGCCGCGCTCGACGAGGCACTGCGCGCAGGACCCACCTACGAGCGGCAGGCCGAGAACCGGCTGAAGATCGTCCAGTCGCTGATCGCCGGGATCGCCGCGAACGCCCAGTCCGCCTCGAACGCGGCCTGGTGGCGGGTGGTCTGGCTGGTCGCCGGCATCCTGGCCGCCTTCGCCGCCTGGCTGCTGTTCTCCGTGATGACCCGGCGTTCCGTCGTGCGGACCGTGCGCACCCTCACGGCGGCGGCCCAGCACGTGGCGGGCGCCGCGAAGAGCGAACTCGCCCGCGTCGCGGACGACGACGCCGACGACGCGAGCCCGCCGCGTCTTGAGGCCGTCCCCGTGCCGGTACGCGACGAGATCGGCGAACTGGCCGAGGCCTTCAACCAGGTTCAGGTCACCGCGAGCGCTCTGCTGGAACGCCAGGTCGTCAGCCGGCGCAACATCGCCGAGATGTTCGGCAACGTGGGCCGGCGCGTCAGCAACCTGACCGCACGTCAACTCGCATTGATCGACTCGGTGGAGCGCGGGGAGACCGACCCCGAGGTGCTCGACCGGCTCTACCGCATCGACCACATCGCCGTCCGCCTCCAGCGCAACGCCGACAGTCTCATGCTGCTCGCCGGTATCAGCGAGACCGGCCTCAACACCGAGCCGATGCGCCTGAGCAACATCGTCCGCGCCGCGCTCGGCCAGATCGAGGGCTACCAGCGCGTCACCCCGCACGCCGAGGGCGATGTCACCGTCGTCCCCGACATCGTCGGCGACCTGACCCTGATGCTGGCCGAACTCCTGGAGAACGCCGTCATGTTCTCCCCGGCGACCAGCGGTGTCGAGGTCGTCCTGCGGCCCCGTCACCAGGGCGGCGGAGCCCTCGTCGAGATCATCGACCACGGTCTCGGCATGAGCCCCGAGCGGCTGGAGCAGGAGAACGCCCGGCTGATCCGGCGCGAGCGCCTCGACCTGGCGCCCACCGAGGTCCTCGGCCTGTTCGTGGTCGGCGGTCTGTCCCGGCGCTGGGGCATCGAGGTCGCCCTGTCCCGCACCCCGGGGGGCGGCGTCACCGCCACCGTCGCGGTGCCCGCGGTCCACCTCGTCTCCCGTGAGCAGGGCCACGCCGCCGAGCGGGCTCCGCGGATCGAGCCGCCCGCGCGCCGCCCCGGTCCGAGTGAGCCGCGCAAGGCGCGGGTCGAGGCGCCGCCGGGTCCCGCGGGCCTGCCCCGCCGGGTGCCCTCCTGGTCCAGCACCGCCGAGTCCGCGGGCCACGCCCGCCGTTCGGAGGCGGCGGACACCGGGGCGGAGCGGGCGACGACGCACGGCGGCGCCCGGCCCGGAAGCGGAGCCGAGCAGGCCCCCACCGGTCCGGCGCGCTCCGGTGACACGGGACCGCTGCGCCGCCGGGTGCGCGGGGCGACCCTGTCGGCCGCCACCGCGTCGAGCCGGCTGCCCCGGCCCACGGAACCGCCCACCCACCGCAGGCCGCCGTCCTGGCAGCCCACGGACGCCGAGGCGGCGCGCTCCGAGATCGACGAGTTCGAGGCCGCCGTCCTGCGGGCCGAGCGCGAGAGCGCGGCCGAGGACCACACGACAGCGGTGATCCGGCCGGACGGCAGAGCCCGCGGACCGGCCGGCACCGACCCCCTGAACAGAAGACCCTCTTCCCCGGAAGGCATGAGCACGTGACCATGTGGACAGGCGGGCCCGAGTCCCCGACAGCGGAACCCGCGGCGGACGTGAAGACCGCCGCGGCCGACTTCAACTGGCTGCTCAACCGGTTCGCCACCGAGACGGCCGGGGTCGTCGACGTGATCGGTGTCTCCTCCGACGGACTGCTCATCGCCGTCTCCCAGCAGCGCGGCCAGGCGGACTCCGAGCGGCTCGCGGCGATCGTCTCCGGAATCACCAGCCTCGCCATGGGGGCCTCCGGCAACTACGGTCTCGGCGGCCTCAACAAGGTCATCATCGACCTGGAGGAAGGCCACGTGCTGGTGTCCGCGCTCGGCGCCGGAGCCGTGCTCGGCGTGGTCGCCTCGAAGGAGGCGAAGCTCGGCAACATCGCGTACGAGATGACCCTGTTCGCCAACCGGGCCGGTGCGGTGCTCAGTCCGCAGCTCGTGATGGAGCTCAAGAGAACCGTGGGCATCGCACCGGCCGGCTGATGTCCGACGGCGCGTCACATGACCAGTGACGCGCGGTGAGTTGAAGGGGGAGGACGTGATGACGTCCGGCGAGCCATTGGCCGGCGGCGACGCCGAGTGGGGGGTGGAGCGCCCCGCATCGGTCGTCCGGCCGTTCCTGCTGACCGCGGGGCGGATCGCAGGCGGCGACAGCCTCGTTCCGCCCATCCCGATCGAGACACAGGTGGTGGCGACCGATGCGGGACTGGCGACGCTGGACCGCTTCGTGTTCGACCAGCACCGCGACATCATCTCGGTCTGCCGTGAGCCGCAGTCGCTCGCGGAGATCGCGGCGAGACTCCGGATGCACTTGAATGTGGTCCGGGTTCTCGCCGACGATCTCCGTGCCGATGGTCAACTGGCTCTGTACGCACCGCAGGCCCGCTCCAACCGCGATGTCACTGTTCTGCGAAGGGTGATCGATGGTCTCCGAGCTGTCCCCGACTCCCGGGGCGCGATCCGTGAGGGATGACGACGGGCGCCCACGGCCGCCGCTGCCGGTGAAGATGGTGATCGCGGGCGGCTTCGGCGTGGGCAAGACCACCACGGTGGGGGCGATCTCCGAGATCGAGCCGCTGACCACCGAGGCGTCCATCACCTCGGTCGCCGCCGGTGTCGACGACCTCAGCCACACCCCGGAGAAGGTGACGACGACCGTCGCCATGGACTTCGGCTGTGTCACCCTCGACCCGACGCTGAAGCTCTACCTGTTCGGCACCCCCGGTCAGGAGCGGTTCGGGTTCATGTGGGACGACCTCGTCGAGGGCGCGCTGGGCGGACTCGTCATCGTCGACACCCGGCGCCTCGACGACTGCTACGCCGCCGTCGACTACTTCGAACACCGCCAGATCCCCTTCGCGGTGGCCGTCAACGCCTTCGACGGCAAGGTCGAACACGATCTGAACGACGTACGGTGGGCCCTCGACGTGGCCGACCATGTGCCGCTGACCGTGTTCGACGCACGCGACCGGGGTTCCGTGCGGGACGCCCTGCTCGTCGTCCTCGAACACGCCCTGGCCAGGGCGGAAGCCGGAGCGCGGTCCCGGGAGAAGGACTGAGGGGACCCGCGCCGCGGCAGGCCCCCGTGCGTACGCGGTCACACGGCTGTCCCCCGTCCGGCGGGGCCGGGCGACGCGGACGGGGACGACCCGAGAGCCGCCCCCGCCGGATCGCCCACGCGTGCTCTACGCGGCCCGGCGCCTGCGTACCCCCGGGGAGACCGCCACCCGGCCCACCGCCCAGAACAGGATGAGGACGAGCAGCGCGAGTCCGGCCGTGAGGGCGGCTCCGCCGACCACCTTCTCGTAGTCGTGCTGGTAGAGGCCGTCCAGGATGTACCGGCCGACCCCGCCGAGGGACACGTAGGCCGCGATCGTCGCCGTCGAGACGATCTGGATCGTCGCCGAGCGCAGCCCGCTGAGGATCAGCGGCAGCGCGGCCGGGACCTCGACCTGGAAGAGGATCCGCGCCTCGGTCATGCCCATGCCGCGGGCCGCGTCGACGGGGGAGGGGTCCACCGTGCGGATCGCCTCGTAGGTGGTGATCAGGACCGGCGGGATGGCCAGCACCACGAGCGGGATCATCACCGGCACGATCCCGAGGCCCAGCCAGACGAACATCAGGACCAGGAGCCCGAAGGTCGGCAGCGCGCGCGCCGCGGTGGACAGGAAGGCCAGCGCGTTGCCGCCGCGCCCGGTGTGCCCGGTGACCAGACCGATCGGCAGCCCGATGAGCGAGGCGATCGCCAGGGCCGCGGCCGTGTACTGGACGTGCTCCCACACCCGCTGCGGGATGCCGTCGTAGCCGTGCCAGTGCGCGCCGTCGCTGAAGAAGGACTGCATGAAGTTCAGTACGTTCACGAGACGCCCTCCGGCGTGGGGGCGGCGGCGTCCGCGGGGGCGGGGCGCCCGGCTCCGCCGCCGGACGGCGGCTGCCAGGGGGTGAGGACCCGCCGCAGCAGGACCAGCAGGGCGTCGATCACGACCGCGAGAGCGGCGGTGGTGACCACCGCGGTCACGGCGAGCCGGGGGAGGCCGTACAACTGCGCGTAGATCAGGAGGTTTCCGAACGCCCCCTGGTTGCCGATCAGACCGCCGACGCTCACCAGACTGATGCTGGAGGCGACGGCCACCCTCAGCCCGGCCATGATCGCCGGTACGGCGATGGGCAGTTGGACCTGGAAGTAGCGGCGCACGAGGCCGATGCCCATGGCGGTGGCGGCGGCGTTGGTCTCCTCGGAGACCGAGCGGACCCCGTCGACCACCGCCGGGACGAGCACGACGAGGCTGTACAGACAGAGCGGGATCATCACCGTCAACTGGCTCAGCCCGGTGTAGTCGATGAGCACCACGAAGAAGGCGATGGAGGGGATCGCGTAGAGCAACGTCGAGGTCCACAGCACCGGCGCGTAGAGCCAGTCGAAGTGGACGCAGAGCAGTCCGATCGGCACGGCGAGCAGCAGCCCGGCCAGCACCGGGACGAGTGCCTCCTGGAGATGGAGCGCGATCAGACCGCCGTAGCTGTGCTGGATGGCGCTCGGGATGTCGAAGAACCCGTTCATCGCCCGGCCTTCACCGTCGGCGCGTCCTCGGGGGCGTCCGCCGCCCGTCGCCGCCGGGCCGACCGGATCGCCGCGGCCACCGTCTCCTGCCCGGCGACCCCGAGCACCTTCCCGGAATCGTCGACGCCGACCGCCTGACCGGTCGGCGACAGCACCGCACGGTCCAGGGCGACCCGCAGCGAGTCACGGCCCACCTCGAAACTCGGGCCGTACGGTTCCAGGGCCTCGGCCTGCCCGTCCCAGCTGCCGGGGTCGGCCCAGCCGAGCGGCCTGCCGCCGGCGTCGGTGACCAGCACGGGCGTTCCCTCGGGTGCGCGTCCGGCGATCTCCCGCCAGTCCGAGCCGACGGGGAAGACCCGGGAGCGGTCGAGTTCGAGCTCGCGGGTGGAGAGGAACGACAGCCCGCGGATGCCCCGGTCGGAGCCGAGGAACTCCTCGACGAACGCATCGGCCGGCGCCGAGAGGATCTCGTCGGGCGCCGCGAACTGGGCGAGCTTGCCGCCGGTGCGCAGGACGGCGATGCGGTCGCCGATGGTGATGGCCTCGTCCATGTCGTGGGTGACGAACACGATGGCCTTGCCCAGTTCGCTCTGGATGCGCAGCAACTCCTCCTGAAGCCCCCGGCGTACGACGGGGTCGACCGCGGAAAACGGCTCGTCCATGAGCAGGATGGGCGGGTCGGCCGCCAACGCGCGGGCGACGCCGACCCGTTGCTGCTGGCCGCCGGAGAGCTGGTAGGGGTAGCGGCGGGCCATGGCCGGGTCGAGGCCGACCCGTTCCATCAGTTCCGCCGCGCGCTCCCGGGCCCGCTGCTTCGACCAGCCGAGCAGCCGGGGCACGGTGGCGATGTTGTCGAGAATCGTGCGGTGCTGGAAGAGGCCGGCGTTCTGGATGACGTAACCCATGGAGCGCCGAAGGGTGTTGACGGGCCGGGCGCGGATGTCCTCGCCGTCGACCCGGATCGTGCCGCTGCTCGGCTCGATCATGCGGTTGATCATGCGGAGGGTGGTGGTCTTGCCGCAGCCCGAAGGTCCGACGAGAACGGTGATCGAGTGGTCCAGTATCTGGAGGGACAGGCGATCGACGGCCACCGTGCCGTCGGCGTATCGCTTGCTGACATCTTCGATGGCTATCAAGCGTCGAAACCCTTCGGGAACGGCCTTGCCCGCGCCTGGCGCGATCATGTGCACGGGGGTGCGTAGTCTAGTCAGTCGATGTTCGTTCCCGGCCATGACAGATCGTGAATGTCGTGCGTACGTCCGCTATTTCTGGGCGCCCCCGGGCCGTTCGGTACGGGACCCTCCGCTGTCGAGGCGCTCACCGCGCAGGATCCGCAGATGGAGCGCGGCCCAGGTGCGCAGCGGCCGCCACTTCTCCGAGATCTCGGCCAAGTCGCGGTCGCTTCCGTACTGTTCGGCGATCTCCGCGGCGAGCCTGCGCTCCTCGGTCGGCAGGACGTCGGGGTGGTTGGCCCCCCGGACCACGACGAGTTCACCGGCGAAGGCGCCGAGTCCCTTGACCTGCCGCACCTGCCGCATCGCGTCCCCGGCCTCCAGGGACCGCAGCCGGGCGCCGTCGAGAACTCCGTCGAGCGCGGACCGTGCGACGGCGTGCAGGTATTCGGTCTTGCGCCAGGGCAGTTCGGCGTCCAGCCGGAGCAGGGCCCCGGGCGCGGGGAACGCGCCGCCGGTGCCGTAGGCGGAGATGAGGTCCCCGCGCATCGCGCGGGCGGCCGGCATTCCGGTGCGCTGGGTCAGTACCGCCCAGCAGGCGGCCTCGTAGGGAGAGTGGAACCCGCACGGGCGAAGCCCCGGCCGGCGCGCCTGGATCCGGCCGATCACCGGATCGCGGTCGCCGACCTCCGGCCAGCCGGTGGCGTCGATGTCCAGGGACAGGAAGCGGCGCACCTGCTCGGCGGCTGCGTCCAGATCGCCGTCTCCCGTGACCGTGATCCGGGCGGTGGACCCGCGCTGGGTCACGTCCGCACCGACCCGCCGCCAGTCGGCGTCGGCGTGGAAGACGGTCCGCAGCGCCGCCCCCGCACCTGCGGTCACGGCGGGTGGCACGGGTGCCATCTCCTCCCAGAACGCCCTGCTGTTCTCCAGGGACCAGGGACCCGCCACGTCGGACTCGACCGTGTGCATCGCCATGCCACACCTCCCGCTCGGGACACGTTCACCGTGTCGGTGAGCACCACTGTGGAGGCGAAACCTGACAATATCCGTCAGCTATTACGCGTGGCCCGCGGAACCCGCGCTGACCAGCTCCCGCGACGGCACCCGCTCGTGGCACTCGCGGTTCTCCGGGGTCCGCTCGACGGGCCGCTGCCCGCCCTGCCGCCACAGCCACAGGATGTCGCGGCCGAAGGACCACACGAGCAGTGCAAGCGCCGTCAGCACGGCGCCCGCCTCGACGCCGTAGGGCAGGAGTCCGGAGCCCGCGACCAGCAGGATGACGCCCTGGAGGGCCGCCACCGTCTTGCGCGCCATGCTCGGCGGCAGCTCGCCGTTCAGCCACGGCAGCACCCGGGCGGCGGCGACGAACGCGTACCGCATCGTGCCGATCAGCAGCACCCACGGGCCGAGGGACATCGCGAGGTACACGCTCAGCACGAGGATCAGGAACGCGTCCACCTCCATGTCGAAACGCGCGCCCAGCGCCGAGGACGTGCCCGTGCGCCGGGCGACCTTGCCGTCGACACCGTCGAGGATCAGGGCGACCGCCGTCAGGCCGACCAGCAGACTCACCGGCGGCGAGCTCTCGAAGGAGTCCGCGACCAGCGCGGTGACACCGCCCACCAGGATCGCGCGGCCGAGCGTCACCCGGTTGGCGGGTCCGAAGGAGCGGGGCCGTGTGCGCCGCAGCGCGCGGGTGAGTACCGCCCAGGTGGCGAACGCGAAGACCAGACCGGTCAGCCAGCCCGCGGGCCCCATCCCGATCGCCGTGCCCAGCAGAGCCAGGACCAGGAGCTGCACGCCGGCCCCCACCATGGTCTCCTGCTGGGGAAGCCTCGCGCCGTACATGTTGTTCAGGGCCACCGCAGATCCTCCGGCCGAATGACAGATTCGATCAACGCCGCGTACCGTGTGCGCGACTTGTCACTGCTCCGTACGTGAAGAGCTGCGGAATCGTTCAGGGGGACGCTCATGGAACTCACAGCTCGCGCCTTCTGGCTCGCGTCTCCGGGCCACGGCGAGCTCCGTGACGTCACCCTCGCCGCGCCCGCGGAGGGCGAGGTCCTGGTCCGTACGCTCTACTCAGGAGTCAGCAGGGGCACCGAGACCCTCGTGTTCCGCGGGGGAGTCCCCGAGAACCAGCACGCCTCGATGCGCGCGCCGTTCCAGGACGGCGATTTCCCCGCTCCGGTCAAATACGGCTACCTGAATGTCGGCCTGGTGGAGGAAGGGCCCGCGCATCTGCTCGGGCGGACGGTCTTCTGCCTCTACCCGCACCAGACGCGGTACGTCGTCCCGGTGAGCGCCGTGACGCTCGTACCCGAGTCGGTGCCCGCCTCCCGCGCCATCCTCGCCGGCACCGTCGAGACCGCGGTCAACGCCCTGTGGGACGCCGCCCCGCTGATCGGCGACCGGATCGCCGTCGTGGGTGGCGGCATGGTCGGCTGCTCGGTCGCCGCCCTGCTCGCCCGCTTCCCCGGAGTCCGGGTCCAGCTCGTGGACGCCGACCCGGCACGCGGTGCCGTCGCCCGCGCGCTCGGCGTCGGCTTCGCGCTCCCCGAGGACGCCGAGGGCGAACTCGACCTCGTCGTGCACGCCAGCGCCACCGAGGCCGGACTGAACCTCGCCCTCGGGCTGCTGGCCCACGAGGGGACCGTCATCGAGCTGAGCTGGTACGGGGACCGCCGGGTCGCCCTGCCGCTCGGAGAGGCGTTCCATTCGCGCCGGCTGACCCTGCGCAGCAGCCAGGTGGGTTCGGTCTCCCCCTCCGGCCGGGCCGGAAGGACGTACGCCGACCGGCTGGCGCTCGCGCTCGAACTTCTCGCCGATCCGGCCTTCGACGCCCTGATCACAGGCGAGTGCTCCTTCGGCGAACTCCCCGACGTGATGGGGAAACTGGCCTCCGGATCGACACCCGCCCTGTGTCACCGGGTCGCCTACGAAGAGGTTTGAGCCGACGAGAACCGGCCTGACCTCCACGGACTCCGAAGAAAGGGCAACGCCCGGCTGAACAAGGTGAACCGGGCAGCCGTACTACACGACGTGATCCCGGCAGGGGATCAGACGCACCGCACCTGGAGGGTCGTCCGTTGTTCAGCATCACCGTCCGCGATCACCTGATGATCGCCCACAGCTTCCGTGGCGAGGTCTTCGGACCCGCGCAGCGTCTGCACGGGGCGACGTTCCTGGTGGACGCCACCTTCCGCCGCCCCGAGCTGGACGACGACAACATCGTCGTCGACATCGGACTGGCCACGCAGGAGCTCGGCGCCGTCGTGAGCGAGTTGAACTACCGCAATCTCGACAGCGAGCCGGACTTCAAGGACACCAACACCTCGACCGAGTTCCTGGCGAAGGTCGTCGCCGACCGGCTCGCCGACCGTGTGCACGCCGGAGCCCTCGGCGCGGGCGCCCGCGGCCTCACCGGCATCACGGTCACCCTCCACGAGTCGCACATCGCCTGGGCGAGTTACGAGCGTGCCCTGTGACCGACGTGACCCTGGACCAGGCCTCCCCGGCGTCCGGCCGCGCCGCCGGGCCCGGCGCCCTGAACTACGTTCCCGTGCAGAACGCGGCTCTCAAGAACGCCGAGATCATCCCCATGTCCCTGCGCACCGTGCACTTCGTCATGCCGGGCGGCGTCGACGACCCGGCCACGCCCAGCGGGGGCAACGCCTACGACCGGCGGCTCTGCCTGGACCTGCCCGGCTTCGGCTGGCACGTGCAGCGGCACGTCCTGCCCGGCGAGTGGCCCCGCCCCACGGCCGCCGCCCGCACGGAACTCGCCCGGACCCTGGCCGACCTCCCCGACGGCACGGTCGTCCTCCTCGACGGGATCGTCGCCTGCGGAGTCCCCGAGATCGTCGCCCCCGAGGCCGACCGGCTGCGTCTCGTCGTCCTCGTCCACCTGCCGCTCGGCGACGAGACGGGACTCGAACCCGCCGTGGCCGCCGAGCTGGACGCCCTGGAACGAACGACCCTGCGGGCCGTGTCCGCCGTCGTGGCCACCAGTGAATGGGCCGTCCGCCGCCTCGTCGCCCACCACGGCCTCGCCCCCGACCGGGTCCACGCCGCCGCCCCCGGCGCCGACATCGCCCCGCTCGCCTCCGGAACCGACGGTGTCTCCCGGCTGCTGTGCGTCGCCGCGATGACCCCGCGCAAGGGCCAGCACCGGCTCATCGAGGCCCTCGCCACCGTCACCGACCTGCCCTGGAGCTGCGTCTGCGTCGGCGGGCTCACCCAGGACCCGGCCTACGTCGACCAGCTGCGCGCCCTGATCGCGAAGCACGGCCTCGGCGACCGGCTGCACCTCGCCGGGCCCCAGGCCGGAGCCGAACTCGACGCCAGCTACGCCTCCGCCGACCTCATGGTCCTCACCTCCTACGCCGAGACCTACGGCATGGCCGTGACCGAGGCCCTGGCCCGTGGCATCCCGGTGCTGGCCACGGACGTCGGCGGTGTGCCCGAGGCCGTGGGCCGTGCCCCCGACGGCGGAGTCCCCGGCATCCTCGTGCCCCCGGAGGACCCGGCGGCCCTCGCCGCCGAGCTGCGCGGCTGGTTCGGCGAGGCCGACGTCCGCCGCCGGCTGAAGGCCGCCGCCCGCGGACGGCGCGCCGCGCTCGACGGATGGGCGACCACCGCGCGCAGCCTGGCCGGTGTGCTCGGCCGGCTGCCCCAGGAACCCCGGAGGGCGGCGTGAGTACCGCGACGACTCCCACCAGCGGGCCGGACTCCGGCACCCCGGAGGAGAAGGCCACGGGCGGGCCGGACTTCCGCGCCCCCGAGGAGAAGGTGAGGTCGGGCGTGCCCGGTCAGCGAGTCGGCGACCCTGACACCGAAGAGGTCCGCTACGCACCCCAGTGGCTCCAGCTGCGCGAACCCGCCGACGCCGCCGCGCGCGCGGTCGACCTGCTCGACCCGCTGCGCATCCGGCTGGCCAACCGGCCCGGACGCGGTGACCTGGCCATCCACGACCTCGGCTGCGGCACCGGCTCCATGGGCCGCTGGCTGGCGCCCCGGCTCGACGGCGCCCAGCACTGGATCCTGCACGACCGGGACCCGTACCTCCTTCACTTCGCCACGGTCGGGGCCCCCAAGGCCGCGGCCGACGGCAGCCATGTCGGTGTCACCACCCAGCGCGGTGACATCGGGCGGCTGACGGCGGACGCCCTGGCCGGCGCCTCCCTGGTGACGGCGTCGGCACTGCTCGACGTGCTCACCGCCGAGGAGATCGACCGGCTCGCGGCGGCCTGCGCCGGCGCGGGCGTGCCCGCCCTGCTCACGCTGTCGGTCGCCGGCCGCGTCGAACTCGGCCCGGCCGACCCGCTGGACGCCGAGATGACCGAGGCGTTCAACGCCCACCAGCGGCGCGGCGAACTGCTCGGCCCGGACGCCGTCACCGCCGCCTGCGAGGCTTTCGCCCGCTACGGCGCGACCGTACGGGTGCACCCGAGCCCCTGGCGGCTCGGCCGCGAGGAGGCCGCCCTCACCGCGGAGTGGCTGCGCGGCTGGGTCGGCGCCGCCGTGGAGGAGCGCCCCGAGCTCGCGGAACGCGCGGAGGCGTATCTGGAGTCCCGGCTGGCGGCCTGCGCCGCGGGCGAGCTGCGGGTCGTCGTCCACCACAGCGATGTGCTGGCGCTGCCCCACCCCGCCGGGGGTGCGACGTGAGCGCGGGCCTGGAGACACTGGGCCCGTCCGTCGCCCCGGCGGCCGTGACCCCGGACCTCGACGGCCCGCCCCCGAACCACCCCGCGGAGTCCGGTGCGCCCGCCGCGCGGACACCGGCCCCCGCACCGGCAGCGGGCTCCGGGAGCCCCGCGGCCGACGCGGCCTCCCCCGTCCGGCGCGTGTCCGGCCGGGTCCGCAAGCACGTCGGCACCGCCGCGGGCGTCCTGATCCTCGGAGTGCTGCTCTGGCGCCTGGGTACCGGGGTGTTCGTGGACGGGCTACGCAGGATCGACGGCACCACGCTCACGGCGGCCATCGGCATCGGGCTGCTCACCACCGTGTTCAGCGCCTGGCGGTGGTGCCTGGTCGCGCGCGAGCTGCGCATCGAACTCCCGCTGGGCGCGGCCGTCGCGGACTACTACCGCGCGCTGTTCCTGAACGCCGCGCTGCCCGGCGGGGTCCTCGGCGATGTGCACCGGGCCGTGCGGCACGGGCAGAGCGCCGGTGACATGGGCCGGGGCGTGCGCTCGGTGGTGCTCGAACGCACCGCGGGACAGGCCGTGTTGGTGGCCTTCGGCGCGGTGGTGCTGCTCACCCAGCCGTCACCCGTGCTCGCCCGGGCCCGTGAGACCGCGCTGGTCCTCGCGATCGTCGCCCTGTGCGGCGCGACGGCGTTCGCCGTCGTCCGCCGGCGGCGGGGATCCTCCGGCACCGGACGCTACCGAGCCGTCCGCGGCGCGCTCGTCGAGGCCCGGGGCGCCCTGCTGGCCCGGCGCGCCTGGCCGGGCGTCGCGCTCTCGTCGGCCCTGGTGCTCGCCGGGCATCTGGCGATGTTCGTGCTCGCCGCCCGGGCCGCCGGATCCGCCGCGTCCGTCGCCGTGCTGACGCCGCTGGCCCTGCTGGCCCTGCTGGCCATGGGACTGCCGCTGAACGTCGGCGGGTGGGGCCCCCGCGAGGGCGCCACCGCCTGGGCCTTCGGCGCGGCCGGACTCGGCGCCGGCATGGGCCTGACCGTCGCGGTGATCTACGGGGTGCTCAGCTTCGCGGCGGCCCTGCCCGGCGCCGTGGTTCTGGTCGTGCGGTGGGGTGCCGCGCTCCGGCGCCCCCGCGAGGAGAGCGCGGGAGGGGCTGATCAGTGCAGCGACTCGGACGTCACCAGGGAGAAATACGCTCCGAAGGCCTCGGTCAGCCCGGCCAGGAGTTCCTTCCCCTTCTCGGCGCCGGCCATCGAGGGACGGCCGATGACCCCGGACTCGGTGTAGGCCGACATGCCGAGGGTGAGCAGATGCCGGCGGTCGTCGGCGACGAAATCGGAGGTCTCATAACCGTCTTTGACGCATTCCGGATGGGCATGCAGGAGAATGGACGTCTCGATTTCTCCGGCGTGCATATCGGTGAGCAACGACGTTTGCACACCGGCCCGTTCACACGCGCCTTCCCAGTCCTCCGCGGCAGGGAAAAGCGCCATGCGAGTACCGGTGCCCGCGGATTCCTGGACCACATTGCCCAGGACGTAATTCCCTCCGTGCCCGTTGACCACGACCAGGGTGTCGACGCCGGATCGCCGCAACGAAGCGGCGATGTCCCGGACGACGGCGTACAGCGTCACGGAGGAAATGCTGACGGTGCCCGGCCAGTCGGCGTGCTCGTGCGAGCAGGAGATCGTCACCGGAGGAAGAAGATGCACCGGATAGGCGGCCGCGATCTCCCGCGCGATGGCGCACGCCACCAGTGTGTCGGTCGTCAGAGGCAGGTACGCGCCGTGCTGTTCGAGGCTGCCGACGGGAAGGACGGCGACCTGGCGGGCGACACCGGACCCCCGCTCGCGGACATCCTCCGTGGTGTCCAGTGACAGCACACCCGACGCCATCACGCGTGTTCCCGAACTACTCATCTCTCACGGCCCTTTCGACTCTGCTTAGGAACCAGATCATGACAGATAATTTTGGCGTACTCGGCGGGAATGCCCACCTCACAGGTGTCGAACGAGTCGTGATTGCCCCGCTGCCCACCGTGTACGGCGATTTCCACGCCGTCGGATTCCTCGACCACGACCTCGGCGAGGAACAAGTCGTCCTCGTGCACGGCGACTTGGACACCCTCGGACAGGGGGACGTCCTGACCCGGCTGCATTCCGAATGCCTCACCGGCGACTCCTTCGGCTCGCAGCACTGCGAGTGCGGCCCCCAGCTCACCGCCTCGCTCCAGGCCATCGTGGCCGAGGGTCGCGGAATCCTCGTCTACCTCCGCGGCCACGAGGGCCGGGGCATCGGCCTGCTCGCCAAGCTCAAGGCGATGAAGCTCCAGGCGGAGGGCCTGGACACCGTAGAGGCGAACGTGGCCCTCGGGCTGCCGGTCGACGCCCGCGACTACCGGGTGGCGGCGGAGATGCTGCACGACCTCGGCGTACGGTCCGTGCGCCTGCTGTCGAACAACCCGCGCAAGCGCGAGTCGCTGCTGCGCAACGGCATCAAGGTCGCCGAGCAGGTGCCGCTCCTGATACCGCCGTGCGAGGACAATCTCACCTACCTGCTGACCAAGCGGGAGCGCCTCGACCACTACCTGCCGCACCTGGACGGCGAGGAGTGGGCGAAGGCCATCTTCGCCGGGTCGGCGAAGACGGTCGTCACCGAGGAATGACGGAAGCCGACGACCACAGCGGCACGACGGAGACGAAGGCGGCGGCGCGGGGGCCGAGGGCAGGGACGGCACCCCTGCGCAGCGCCGCCTTCCGCCGGTTCGTGCTGGCCGGCCTGATCTCGGCGACGGGATCGGCGATGGCTCCGATCGCGCTCGCCTACGCCGTGATCGGGCAGGGCGGCGGAGCCGGATCGCTCGGCCTGGTGCTCGCCGTGAACACCGTTCCGACGATCGCCTTCCTGCTCCTGGGCGGGGTGCTCGCCGACCGGATGTCCCGCAGCCGGATCCTGCTCCTGGGCAACCTGGGCGCGGCGGTCGCCCAGGCGGCCCTCGCGACCGTGGTGCTGACCGGCACGGCCTCGACCGGCTCCATCGCCGCCTGCGGCTTCCTCTCGGGAGTCGCCGTGGCGTTCACGGTGCCGGCCGGCCAGGGCGTGGTGAACCAGCTGGTGGAGCCCGGACAGCTCCAGCGGGCCAACGCGCTGGTCAGACTGCCGACCAACGCCGTACGGGTGCTCGGACCCGTGGCCGGCGGGCTGGTCGTCGCCCTGTGCGGACCGGGCTGGGCGCTGGCCTGGGACGCGTTCACCTTCCTGGTCGCGGCCCTGCTGCTGCACGGACTGCGCCTGGACGCACCGGTCGCCGTGGGCGGTGTCCTCGGCGCTCTGCGTTCGGGCTGGTCCGGATTCCGCTCCCGCACCTGGCTGTGGACGTACACGCTGGCCGGGACGGTCGTGGTCGCCGCCTGGCTGGCCGGATTCCAGCTGCTCGGACCGGTTCTCGCCGCGCGGCTCTACTCCGGAGCGAGCTCCTGGGGGCTGGTCCAGGGGGCGTTCGCGCTCGGGCTGCTGGCCGGGGCGCTGGTGTGCCTGTGGTGGAAGCCGTACCGGCTGCTCGCCGTCGCCGTGTGCACCGCCGCCCTGCTCTTCCTGCCGCTGACGGCGATGGGGCTCGCGCTGCCGCTGCCCGCCGTCCTGGCCGCGGCCCTCGTCGCGGGCGTCGGTCTCGACATCGCGATCGTGGCGTGGACCACCGCGTTCCAACTGCACGTTCCCGAGGCCGAGTTGGGGAGGGCCGCCGCGTTCAACAGCGTCGGGGAGCGCTGCGCGATCCCGCTCGGCTACCTGCTCGCCGCGCTGGCGGCCGGCGCCTGGTCGGACCGTGAGGTGCTTCTCGTCTGCGCGGGCGTGATCGTGGCCGCGTCCCTGCTCAACCTGTGCGTACGGGACGTCTACCGCGTCAACCGGACGGCCCCGGGGTGACCGGGACCGTCCCGCGCCGATCGGATCGGCCCGCGTTGATGAGGCCCGTACCGCCTCGATCGGACGAGCCCCGGTGATCAGGCCCGTACCGCCTCGTGCAGCAGCCGCTTGAGCTCAGGGAAGACCGAATGGGAACCCTTCGGGCGCAGTTGGCTCATGAACTGCACGGTCAGATCGCGCCGCGGGTCCACCCAGAAGGTCGTGGTCGCCACCCCGCTCCAGCCGAACGCGCCCTCGCTGGACGGCGCCCGGGTGGCCGCCGGGTCCACCACGACCGAGACGCCCAGACCGAAGCCGAGGCCCGCGTTGCCGGGCTCCCGGTGGACCTGGCTGCCGAAGGAGAGCCGGTCGGCGTCGCCGGGAAGCTGGTTGGCGGCCATCAGGTCGACGGTGGCGGGGCGCAGCAGCCGGGTTCCGTCGAGTTCGCCGCGGCGGCGCAGCATCTCCATGAAGCGGTGGTAGTCGTGGGCCGTGGCGACCATGCCGCCGCTGCCGGACAGGAAGCGGGGCCGGCCGCGCAGCGGGAGACCGGCGACGGGCGTGAGCTCCCCCGCGGTGTCCTGTCCGTACAACTCGGCCAGTCTGCCCGCCTGTTCGTCGCTGACCTGGAATCCGGCGTCCGTCATGCCGAGGGGCCCGAGGACGCGCAGGTGCAGGTGCTCGTCGAGGTCCTGGCCGGACACCACCTCGATGACCCGGCCGAGGACGTTGGTGGCCACCGAGTAGTTCCACTGGGTGCCGGGCTCGAACTGGAGCGGCAGCCGGGCGTACACCTCGCAGGTCTCGGCCAGGTCGGCGCCCGGTGCCACCGAGGACTCCACACCGGCGTCGCGGTAGAGGCCGTCGACGGGATGCGTGCGGTAGAAGCCGAAGGTCAGACCGGCGGTGTGGGTCAGCAAGTGCCGGATCAGGATGGGCTGTTCCGCGGGCCGGGTCCTCGTGTCGGGGCCCGCCCCGCCCGCGTACACGCGCGGTTCGGCGAAGGCCGGCAGGAAGTCGGCCACCCGGTCGTCGAGTCCGAGGCGGCCCTCCTCGATCAGCATCAGCGCGGCGACCGAGGTGACCGGCTTCGTCATGGAGTAGATCCGCCACAACGTGTCGCTCCGCACCGGGAGTCCGGCCGCGAGGTCACGCCGGCCGTACGTGGTGAGGTGGGCGACCTGCCCGTGCCGGGAGACGGCGACCAGGAAGCCGGGGAGCCGGCCCTCGTCGACCAGCGCGGCGAAGTGCCGGTCGAGCCGTTCCAGCGCCCCGGGATCGAGGCCGACCGATCCCGGCTCGACTTCCTGTCGCAGATCTCCCATGGTTCTCCTCCGGACCGCGGCTCGTGTGCTTCATCGTCCCTAACGTGCTGGTGAGACGTCGGCCGGGCGTCCCCGGGCGGTGCTCATGGTGTCCTTGTGCCCCGGAAGCCCCAGGGCGAGCAGGGTTCCGGCCGCGGAGAACCCGGCGAGCACGGTCAGCGGGGGGCCGATGGCGGCGCCGGGCGTCTGCGACATCAGCGTGGCCGCCACCGCGATCCCCGCCGTGGGCCCGATGTTCATCGCCGTCTGCTGGAGCCCGCCCGCGACACCGGCGGACGCGGCGGACGCGTGCCGTACGACGACCGCCGTCGCGGTCACCATCACCGTGACGAAACCGGCGCCCAGCAGCAGAAACGCACAGGCGACGGGCAAGGCCGCGGACTTTGGCCCGAGCCGGGCCAGGAGCAGGACACCGAGTGTGAGGACGATTGTTCCCGCCACGGCGGTCCGGCGGGGGCCGAGCCCCCGCAGCAGGACGGGGACCAGGGGAGCTCCGAGAATCATCATCGCTCCGGCCGGCAGCGCCCGCAGACCCGCTGCCTGCGGGCCAAGGCCCAGGGCTCGCTGGAGGAAGTAGCTGGCGACGAACAGGGTGCCGAGCAGGGCGGCGGACACGAGGACCAGGATGCCGAGCGCCGCGCCGATGACCGCCGAGCCGAGGATCTCGGGCGGCACCAGCGGGCTCGCGGCCCGGCGCTGCCGCCGCAGGAACGCGGTGCCAGCGGCAGCCGCCACGACGAGTCCCGCCACGGTCGCCGCCGTCCAGCCCGTTCCCGGCACCGAGACCAGGGTGTGCACCAGGGCGGCCAGGGCGACGGTGAGCAGACAGGCGCCCGGAACGTCCAGACCGCCGCCTGCCGAGGACCGGCCGGTCGGGGGCTCCGGGACGGCCGGGGTCCGCACGGTGAGCGCCGCGACGCCCATCGCCAGGGCGGGCGGAACGTTGAGGAAGAAGACCGACCGCCAGCCGAAGTGCCCGACCAGCGCGCCGCCGAGCAGGGGACCGGCGGCCGCGGCGACACCGATGGCGCTCGCCCGCAGCGCGATCGGCGTCCCCAGCCGCTCGGGCGGGTACGCGGCGCGCAGCATGCCCAGGGTGGCTGGCTGCGACAGCGCGCCGAAGACGCCCTGGACGACCCGCAGCGCGATCACCCATCCGATGCCGGGCGCCAGACCGATTCCGGCGGAGGCCGCCCCGAAGCCCAGGATGCCGAGGGCGAAGATCCGCTGATGCCCGTAGCGGTCCCCGAGGCGCCCCGAGAACACCAACAGGCCCGCCACCGCGATGAGATATCCGGTGCTGGTCCACTGGACCCGCGCGAACGAGGCGCCGAGGTCACCCTGCATGGTGGGCTGCGCGACGGTGAGGACCGTGCCGTCGAGGGCGACGATCACCGCACCGACGACGCTGCTCGCGAGGGTGATCCCGCGGCGCGCCGTGCGCCGTGCGGCGGGGCGCGCTTCCGGGGAGCGATCGCCCACGGCACTGCCGGAGACCGGTGTCATCGACGGTCCTCCGGTCCGAGATGCGCGTCGAGCGCGGCGTTCAGCAGGGGTACGTGGTCGGCGGCGCCCGTGGCGAGGGGCAGGCTCCCCCAGCCCCACAGCTGGGCGATGCCGTGCAGGTTCGCCCACAGGGCGCCGGCCAGGACGCGGGGGTCGGCCTCCGGGCGCACCCGGCCGACGAGGTCCACCAGCGTCTCGAACATCGGCAGGCTGGTCTCGCGGAGTCCCAGCCGGCCGCTCTCCAGCAGATCGTGACGGAACATCAGCTCGTACATGCCACGGTGGGAGAGCGCGAAGTCCAGGTACACCTCCGCCAGGGCGGTGAGCCGGGCGCGGGGGTCGGTCCCCGCGCCGTCGGCCGTCTTCGCCGCGCGGTCCTGGAGGTCGGCGAAGCCCCGGCGCGCGATGGCGGACAGCAGCTCCACATGGGTCGGGAACCAGCGGCGTGGCGCGCCGTGCGAGACCCCCGCCCGGCGTGCGATCTCCCGCAGGGTCAGCGCCTGCGCGCCCTCCGCCGTCACGAGATCGACTCCGGCGTCGATCAGCCGCGTCCTGAGGTCGCTGGTCTCCGGCTCGCCCATAGACAGTGTCTACCAGCCGTCGGTAGACACTGTCTACGGATGGAGGGGGCCGGTCGTGCGGAATGACGTGCGGGATCCGGAGCGTTGACGCGGATATGACTGAGGAAGCGACCCAGGACGCACTGCTGAAGCTGCTCTCGGAGTACAAGGGCGGGGTGCTCGTCACCCTCAAGAAGGACGGCCGGCCCCAGCTGTCGAACGTCAGCCATGTGTACTACCCCGACGAGAAGATCATCCGCGTGTCGCTCACCGACGACCGCGCCAAGACCCGCAATCTGCGCCGTGACCCACGGGCCTCGTACCACGTGACCAGTGCGGACCGGTGGGCCTACACGGTCGTGGAGGGTACGGCCGAGCTGACGCCGGTGGCCGGTGATCCGCACGACGAGACCGTGGACGAGCTCGTCCGGGTCTACCGGGACGTCCTCGGTGAGCACCCGGACTGGGACGACTACCGTGCCGCCATGGTCCGCGACGGCAGGCTGGTGCTGCGGCTGCACGTGGAGCGGGCGTACGGCATTCCCGGACGCTGAACGGGAGTCGACCGGGAGTTTCGCGGACACGCGCCGTGCGCGCGAGGTTCCCGGTCCTCAGTCTGTCGCGCGATCGGCGGTCAGATAGGCGATGACCATGTCGCCGAGCATCGCGCGGTAGTGCTCCCGGCGGCCGGGCGCGACCAGGTTGCGGCCGAACAGGGCCTTGAACGTATGGCGGTTGGAGACCCGGAAGAAGCAGAACGCGCTGATCATCGCGTGCACGTCCACGGCGTCGACCTCGGCGGTGAACAGACCCGACGCCCGGCCGGCCGTCAGTGTCCGGCCGATCAGGGCGAGTGCCGGCGACCCGGTCGTGCCCAGCTTCTCCGAGGTGGCGATGTGCTCGGCCTCGTGGATGTTCTCGATGCTCACCAGGCGGATGAAGTCCGGGTGCGCCTCGTGGTGGTCGAAGGTCAGCTCGGCGATCCGGCGGATGGCCGCGACCGGGTCCAGGCGCTCGACGTCCAGCTCCTCCTCGGCCTGCCGGATCACCGCGTAGGCGCGCTCCAGGACCGCCGTGAAGAGCTGCTCCTTCCCGCCGAAGTAGTAATAGATCATCCGCTTCGTGGTGCTGGTGCGGGCGGCGATCTCGTCGACCCGGGCGCCCGCGAAACCGGCGCGGGAGAACTCCTGGGTCGCCACGTCGAGAATCTCGGCCCGGGTGCGGGCGGCGTCGCGCATCCGCCCGTCTGCTCGTGCCGGTTCCGCGGCGCTGTTCATCGGCTTCCTTCGGGCGAGTCGATCGGTGCCCGCGATTCTAGGAGCGGGCCGGCGATCGGCTCGCCCGAAGGGGCGCCGCGAGCGAAGGCGGTGAACCGGTGTCCTACAGGTCGAACTCGTGCGGCGGCAGGTCGAGCGTGAAGCACGCCTCCCGCACGACGGCCTGCTCGGTCTTGTCGAAGTCGCCGTCGGCGCCGCCGATGACGATGCCGATCTGGATGACCGCACGGGCCTCGGCGGGCTTCTTCTTCGCCTTGGCGATCTCCTGGAGGACGCTGACCTTGCCGAAGGCGAAGTCGGCGGTCAGCTTGTTCAGGTTGTCGTCGAAACGGCGCTGGAGGTCCATGGCGTCGAAGTTCTGGAGCACTTCGTTCGTGGCGATGAGCTGGGCCACGCGCTGCCGCTCGGACGGGTCGATCGAACCGTCCGCCGCGGCCACGAGCGCGCACATGGCCATGCTCGCGTCGCGGAAGGCGCCGCTCTTGAGATCGTTCTTCTTCGCCACGAGCTGGGTCTGCATCGTCGACGCGGACTCCTTGACGCGGTCCCACAGGGCCATGAGAACTCCAAAATGTGGTCAAGAGCCCGGTCCGCCCGAGCGGGCGGACCGGATACCTCTTCGTTTTCTACAGCGGCACCGTGGAAACTAGCGGACCGTGACGGAAGTTCCCGGTTGATTCCACGCGGCGATCACGGGGTCCCCGTGCTCGCTGGAGAGCCGGCTGACGGTCCCGGTCGAGAGCTGGAACAGCCGTCCCGACTCGGGCGGCAGCCCCAGCCGCCGGGCCGTGAGCACCCGCAGGAAGTGCGCGTGCGCCACCAGCACCACGTCACCGGGGCGGTCGCGGAGCGCCGCGTCCACCCGGGAGAGCACCCGGTCGGCGCGCACCCCCACCTCGCGCGGTGATTCGCCGGGGTGGCCGTCCGGTCCTGGCGGCACCCCGTCGTCCCACAGCACCCAGCCGGGCCTGGCCCGGTGGATGGCGCGGGTGGTGATCCCCTCGTAGCCGCCGTAGTCCCACTCGTGCAGATCCGGGTCGACGCACGGCCCGGAGAGCCCCGCGAGTTCGGCCGTGCGCACCGCACGGCCGAGGGGACTGACGAGGACCTGGGCGAAGGAGCGCCCGGCGAAGAACGGCGCCAGGGACTTGGCCTGCTCCTCGCCGTGATGGGTGAGCGGAAGGTCGGTCCAGCTGGTGTGCTGTCCCGTCAGGGTCCACTCCGTCTCTCCGTGGCGGACCAGGATGAGATCGCCCATGGTCCTTGCCTACTTCGCCGACTCGACGGCGTGGCCGCCGAACTGGTTGCGCAGCGCCGCGATCATCTTCATCTGCGGCGAGTCGTCCTGGCGGGACGCGAAGCGGGCGAAGAGGGACGCCGTGATGGCGGGCAGCGGAACGGCGTTGTCGATGGCCGCCTCGACGGTCCAGCGGCCCTCGCCGGAGTCCTCCGCGTGGCCGCGCAGCTTGTCCAGGTGCTCGTCGCCGTCCAGGGCGTTGACGGCGAGGTCGAGCAGCCAGGAGCGGATGACGGTCCCCTCCTGCCAGGAGCGGAACACCTCGCGCACGTCGGTCACCGAGTCGACCTTCTCCAGGAGCTCCCAGCCCTCGGCGTAGGCCTGCATCATGGCGTACTCGATGCCGTTGTGGACCATCTTGGAGAAGTGGCCCGCGCCCACCTTGCCGGCGTGCACGAAGCCGAAGTCGCCCTCCGGCTTCAGTGCGTCGAAGACGGGCCGCACCTTCTCGATGTTCTCGGCGTCGCCGCCGACCATCAGCGCGTAGCCGTTCTCCAGGCCCCACACACCGCCCGAGACACCGGCGTCGACGAAGCCGATGCCCTTGGCCGCCAGCTCCTCGGCGTGCTTCTCGTCGTCCGTCCAGCGGGAGTTGCCGCCGTCCACGACGGTGTCGCCGGCCTCCAGCAGGTCACCGAGTTCGTCGATGACGGTCTGGGTGGGGGCGCCGGCCGGCACCATCACCCAGACCACACGCGGGCCTTCGAGGCCGCTCACGAGTTCGGCGAGGCTGTGGACGTCGGCGAGGTCCGGATTACGGTCGTAGCCGATGACGGTGTGCCCCGCGCGGCGTATGCGCTCGCGCATGTTGCCGCCCATCTTGCCGAGACCGATGAGTCCGAGCTGCATTGTCAGTTCACTTCTTCCGGAGAGTGCGGTAAGCGGCCACGAGAGCGGCCGTGGAGGGATCGAGACCGGGGACGTCCGCGCCCTCGGTGAGGGCGGGCTCGACGCGCTTGGCGAGCACCTTGCCGAGTTCGACGCCCCACTGGTCGAAGGAGTCGATGTTCCAGACCGCGCCCTGGACGAACACCTTGTGCTCGTAGAGGGCGATCAACTGGCCCAGGACCGAGGGCGTCAGCTCGGCGGCGAGGATCGTGGTCGTCGGGTGGTTGCCCCGGAACGTCTTGTGCGGCACCAGTTCCTCGGGAACGCCCTCGGCGCGGACCTCGTCCGGGGTCTTGCCGAACGCGAGCGCCTGGGTCTGTGCGAAGAAGTTCGCCATCAACAGGTCGTGCTGGGCGGCGAGTTCGTCGCTCAGTTCACCGACCGGGTTGACGAAGCCGATGAAGTCGGCGGGGATCAGCTTGGTGCCCTGGTGGATCAACTGGTAGTAGGCGTGCTGGCCGTTGGTGCCGGGCGTGCCCCACACCACCGGTCCGGTCTGCCACTCCACCGGGTTGCCGTCCCGGTCCACGGACTTGCCGTTGGACTCCATGTCGAGCTGCTGGAGATA
>NZ_JBVHLK010000012.1:0-215021 GCF_055559015.1 Streptomyces sp. NPDC024698
CGCCCGCTGGTCCTTGCGCGGCACCGACGCGAACACATCGGCCACGAATAACCCCAACTTCACCCGGGCACGGCCCACTTCATGTGCGTCCATACTCCCAACATGCCCTCAAACAGGGACAAGCGGAAGACGTAACGGAGTCCTACTAGGGCGGCGAGTATTTTCAGGGTGGTTCGGTGCACGCGGTCACTAAACCACGGTCACCCAACGGCTGTAGCGTTGACCTCAGCCCGGCCTGCGGATGGCGCGCGTGAGCGGTGCCACGCTCGCCCGCAGGGTGGATGAGGCCCGGCAGGGCGATGTGCCGACGGAGGCGTGCGGAGCATCGCCGCACTGATCGGCAGCAGGTACGGCCGAGGGCCGCGTCCAGTCGTCTGCGTGCTTCGTCTACACCGGCCAGGGCCGCCCTGCGGGGACCTGTTGCACACCATGGGGTGTCCGCGCAGCGTGTGGATGAGCTGCGGGAGGACTGCGGTTTCCGGGAGTTCGGCGCCGTCTCCAAGAAGCCGTGCCGCATCGGCCCGCGCTGCGTCGAGGTCGCTGCGAAAGCGTGGGCTGGAGTCGCATCGGCCGTGCGCGGTACGCAGCTGCTTGCGCTCCTCCGCAGGCGGCAACGGCGAACGGGACGCAACCAGCGCTTACCGGGTCCTGCTGACTCGCGGCACCCACGCCACCCGCATCCACGCTACCGACCCCGGCCCAGCGCTTCCTCGACCGCCTCATCATCCAAGCCTCGACGGGCTGGCTCGCTGGCTCGCTCGACGAAAGAGCACCAGCCTGATGTCCGGCGCCACCGCTTCACGAGGTCTGGTCTGTCCCACGCTGCAAAACCTCAGCCCCAGCTACAACTCGCTTACTCCAGACCATATAGTCAGATGCCGATCTCATCTGACTATATGTGGCCAGTGATGGACTCATGTCAGGAAAGAATATTGACGCCGAAGCATCCGATTACTTTGAGCGGATGCGGATCAAGGTAAAGTTTGAAGTAGTGCCCTGATCGTTTGCGATCGTCTACATAGGACACAAGGAGACCCCGCTCACCCATTTCAGCAAGGCGCGTAAGACATTCCTCGGCCCCAATCGCCTGCTTGCCACGCCTTTGCAAGGTCCTCACTCTCCCCCAAAGGATACCCTCGAGCCTCGCAGCCGGAATTGGTTCGATCCCGACCTGGAAATGTGCTCCAGAATTTATCGCATCCTTGGCCAGAATGTTGACCTCGGAGTCAGCCCCGAATGCGGCCAACAGTTCACTCGCGGACACTTCGTTCATCTCGCCCCCCCGGTAACGCTTTCCCACGTCTCCCCGAAGTCAAAACTAAGTTCGTGAGCTTGGATTTCTCCTACAATAAGGTGCTCATCTTCAAATTGCGACATATCCCACTCGCTATCATGGATTTGAATATCCCTTGATGCGCCCACCGGGGGATTTACATCTGCCACCCTCAAGCGCAGGATGACACCCTCCCCAACCCACTCGCGCCCCAGGCTCTCTGCGCTGGCAACGGCAGTGTCGAGGTCGTCCGACCAAGACGTAAAAATGCTATCCGTATTATCTCCACCGACGTGATCGATGATGTCCGAGCGGCTTCCCATAGGAACCGCACGGCCTTGGACAGCGGCGCCATAACTAGTGTGCCCCTTGGCGAGACCGCGATACAAATGGCCATCGCTGAGGTCGCAACTGTCACTGGTGTTGTGTACCAAGACCGGCGTGGTGCCTGCCAGCACATAATACGTGTGGAGTTCCTGGACGGTGAGGTTCCAGCGGTTCGCCGTACCGGGTGTGACGCGAGTTGTGACGACGTAGGCATGACTGTTGGCAGCTGTGTTGAGGGCGTCTCCGTGGTGGAGTTTGCCTGCAGGGACCCAGGTATGGCTGGTGTCGTCCCAGAAGGGATGGTTGGCAGTGGTATGGAGGTTTGCGGTGTGGCCGCCCTTGTCACGGATGGTTACGTCGAGCAAGTCCGTGTCGTAGTTGATCCAGACGTGCTGGACGGTACGACCGCCCCGGTGCTTGCCCGTCTTGGGGTCAGCGGACTCGACCTGGTCGCCGGTCTTGATCTTGCCAATTGCCTTGGTCTTGCCACCTGCCATGAGGACGGGCGTAGAGGGGGAGAAGCTGCAGCGGGGTGACGACTCTGTGGGCTTCGTGCCCGCGTTCCCCGCTTCCGGTTTGCTCGGTTTGGTTGCTTCCGCGTTCGCTTCTGTCGCGTGCTCTTGCACGTTGGCGCGCTTTGCGGCGACGAGGTCAGCCGCGTCGTCTGCGGCTTCGCTCGCGGCACTTGCGTCGGCGCCGGCTGTCGCGACTGTCGCACCCCCCGCTGCCTCCTCTTCGATGGCCCTTGCGGCACTCACTCCCACGCCCACGACTACGCGGACGCCGAGGAGCATGCTGCCGCCGGCATCGGCATCCGCGGCACTGGTAACTATCCCCGTAACGCATTCCACGAAGGTGACGAGGCAGAGCCCGACACCCCCCACAGCCCCGACGGTCAGCATCCCGGCGGCCGTGTAGATCAGCTGGCCACCGTCGTAGCTCTCGCACCGGTTGGTACCGAAGTCTGCCGGCTGGCAGGGGGTCTCGCCGAGTGTCGGTGCCGGCGTCTGGGTGGAGGACGGAGTCGATCCCGTGGAAGGCGTCGGCGTGGTGGAGGGTGAGGGCGAGCCGGTGGAGCCGCCGGAGGTCTTGGTGCCACTCCCGCCGCTGTGGTGCTTCTTTTTGACGCCGCCACCGCCGCCGCTGGAGTCCACCATTTCGATCAGGCCGCTCGGGTCAGAGGAGCTGGCCGGGTTGTCGCCGGCGTAGGTGTAGCCGCCCATCTGGTTGGGGTCGCCGGCCTCGAAAATTGGGTCGGGGGTGAGGAAGCGGCCAAGGACGGGGTCGTAGTCGCGAGCGCCCAACAGGTTCAGACCGGAGGCGGGGTCGGCGGGTTGTCCGAGGAAGCCGTGGTTCTCGTCCGCGGCCACCCAGGAACTCGGCTTCGTGCCACGGGGATTGCCGAAGGGGTCGAAGGAGCGGCGGGTGACGGCCAGGGTGGAGGCATCGACGGAGGTGACAGCGGTTCCTTGGCCGTTGGCGACCTGATAGGAGACCGTCCCGGTGCTAGAGCGGGTGACGGTGGTGCCGTCCGGGCCGCTGATGTTACGCAGGCCCGTCCAGGTCTTGGCGGAGACGTTCAGGGTGATCTGCTCGGCACCACCGAAGAGATAGAGGATGCGGGTCTTGTCGACGCCGTCAACCGCGGCGGTCTGCTCGAGTAGGCCACCCTGGGCGTCGTACAGGTACTTGCTGGTATTCGTGTGGGCGCCGGAGGTGGTGGCGACGGTGGCGGTGCGGCCCTCGGTGTCGTAGGTGAAGGTTTGGCTCTGGCCTGCTGGGACGACACCTGTGGCGGCATTGGTCCAGGTCTGGCCGGTGCCGCCGCAGGCGGCGAGCGTCAGCTGAGTGCCGGTGGTGGCGGAGGCGGCCGGGTCGGTCAGGCACATCGCGGTATTGGCGTTACTGACCAGGGTGCCGGTGGTGGTGACCTTCCACTTCTGGGTGGCGTCGGTCTTGCAGGTGTCGATCACCACGAGGGCGCCGCTGGTGGTGGCGTTGCCGGTGGTGTCCAGGCACATGCCGAGGACCTTCACCGTGCCGTCGGTGCCGATCGTCCACTTCTCGCTGGTGGCGCCGTTGCAGGTGTTGATCTGCACCTTGGTGCCGGCGGTGGTGGAGCCGCCCGTGTCGTCGACACATCGCCTGACGCCACCTGTGATCGTGAATGAGCTGGTCAGCGGGCCGGTCGAGGCCACCTTCCGGCTTATGGTGGCGCCGGCATTCACGTTGCCGTGAGCAGGGTCGGTGTAAGTCGGAGCAATGCTCGCCGTGCCAGCCGGGTTGGTGAGCGTGGCCGTTCCTGCCTGGTTAGGCAGGGTCGCGGGCGCCGTGCCGTTCGCGCCGGGGTACGTGATGTTCTGGGTGGTGTCGTTGAGGGCGTTTCCGGTGGTGTCGTGGTTGACCGTGCCAGTGCGGTCACCGAGCTGGTCGTAGGTGTAGCTCTGCCAGTAGGGGGCCGGGCCCCCGACGGTGCTGGCGGTGATCGGGGCCGTGGTGGTGGTCTGCACCCGCGCGGTGGTGCAGCCGCCGACCGCGCCAGGTGTGGCCGCGTTCGGGTCGGTGATGCCGGCGGTGTCGGTCCAGGCGGTGGTCAGGCGCTGGAAGGAGTCGTAGGTGAAGCATTGGGTGTCGTGCGTGGTGTTGTCCTGCAGGTCGTCGATCGCGGTGAGTTCGCCAGCCTGGTTGTAGCGCAGGTTGGTGACGTCCAGGGCGTTCGCCGAGGTCTGGAGCATGCTGCTGGTCTGGGTGACGCGCCCGGTGGTGGCGTCGTACTGGGCGAAGGTCGCCATCTCCTTGCCGGTGCGGCCGTAGTCGGCCTGCAGCACGCGTCCGAACGCGTCATGGACGGCAGTGTCGAGATAGGCGGGAGTATTGGCGTTGTTGATGAAGCCGCCGATGCCGTCGAGATTGCCCTGCTGGGTGTAGCCGTAGTCGATGTCCTCGGCTGGCAGGTTGCCGTCAGCCTGGAAGTGCGTCGTGGACAGCAGCCCGACCGTGTTGGTGTAGCGGTTGGTGGAGGTGTAGGTGACGCTGCCGGAGGCGGGTGCGCTGGACTGGCCGGCGGCGGCGAAGCCGTCAGACGCCGGGACGGTCAGTGTGGTGCCCAGCGGCCGGTAGGCCGTGTCGTAGTCGGTGACGGCCTGGGTATAGGCGGATCCCGAAGCGCCGCCGACGTAGCGGGTGGCGGAGGTGGCGTAGCCCTTGGCCAGCGTGTCGTACACGTGGGAGACCAGCAGCTTGGACTGGTCGGGCGTGGCCGACCATGCGGCGGCGTACTCGGCCGTGGGGCGGTTGTCCCAGTCGTAGGCGAAGGACATGGCCTGGCCGCGGGCGTCGGTGGTCTGGAGCAGGTTGCCGGCGACGTCGTACTTGTCGAACGTGGTCGTGCCGGAGTTCGGGTCGCTCTGACTGAGCTTCTGGCCGAGCAGGTTGTAGGTGTACGACCAGGCGTTGCCCGCGTTGTCCTTGATCGACTCGATCTGGCCTGCGGGGAAATAGGTGTACTTGGTGGTGAAGTCGGCAGCCGCGACGGCATTTGCGGTGCCTTGTTTCCACAGCACGGTGGTGCCGTTGGAGGCGACGACGACCGCGGTGGAGTCGTTGCGGACCCGGAAGGTGGCGCCGGTGGTGGCGGTCAGGCCAGTGGTCCACAGCTGGGCGGCGGCCGTGCTGTAGATGACCAGGTTGCCGTCGGTTCCGAATTTGGCCCAGGCGCCGCCGTGGCCGGAGGTGCCCGACGACCAGATGGTCGCCCCGCTCGCCAGGGCGGACAGGACGAGATTGCCGTCCGGCTGCATCGTCAGGCGCACGCTGTCGGAAGTCAGCGATGTCCCCGACGGGATCACCGAGCCTGCGGGCAGGGTGACCGTGGAACCGGTGTTCTTCACCACGCTGCTGGTGGTCTGGCCCACTGCGTTGGTGAAAGAGGCGGTGGAACGGCCTCCAGCCGCAGCGGTGGTGTCGACCTCGTCGGCGCCCGGATAGCTGGTGGAGGTGTGCCACTGCTCGACGGCTTGGTGCCAGAGGGTCCCTTTCAGGGACCGGCCCTCGCCGTCGTAGGTGGTGGTGGTCTCCGAGGGGATCTGGTTCTCGTTCGCCGCGAACAGCGTGGTCGAGGGGAAATTGCTCGGCTCCGAGTATGGCGCGTAGGACGCCACTTGCCAGCCGTGCGAGTCGTAGAAGGTGTCGGAGATGACCCGGCCCGCGTTGGAGTCGCCCATGGCGGTGGCCTGGGTCTGACGGGGCTGGAGCATGCCGTCGTAGATCGAGACCGAAGTCGCGTACGTGCCGTCGTCTCGCAAAGTCTTCGTCGTGACCGAGGTGGGCGCGCCAGGCTGGGTGATGGTGCCGCCGGGTGCGGGTACGGCGCCGGGGTTGACGGAGTACGTGAAGGTGCGGTCCGCGCTCTGGCCGGCTGCCTTGTCCCGGCCGGGCAGCCACACCGCGGTACGCCGTCCGAGCGCGTCGTAGGTCATGTCGGTCTTGCGGCCGTTGGCGTCGATGTTCTCGGTGGGGACGCCGCGCAGCGGGTCGAGGGTGGAGGCGACGCTCCAGTTCTTGCTGTTGATGGTGGTGATGCCGGTGGGGTCGGTGTTGCCACCTGCCGAGGTCCACGACGGGGTGAAGTCGGTGTGGGTGTTCTGCCCGGTGACGTCGAGCGTGTCGGTGATCCGCCCGGCGCCGTCGTACTTCATCGCCGAGTTGGTCTGCCAGTTCTCCGTAGTGCCGGTGTAGCCGGTGGCCGTCCGCATGGCGGTGACCCGGCCGATCGCCGTACTGCCGCTTTGCTCGAGCTGCCCGAAGGTTCCCAGGCTGGTGAGGGTGCCGTCACCGTCGTAGTAGAGCTTCTTGTCCGTCAGGAGCGTGGAGGCGCTCGGTGCGGTACCGCACGGGCCACTGACGACGGTGCTCTGGTCGGGATAGGACAGGGCCATCGAGTTGCCGGACGGCGGTGCCGCGTAGGTGGTGGTGGCGCACTTCTCCTGCTTGGGATCGACGCCGTCGCCGTGCTCGTCGACGGTGGACAGGCGGCTCTGGCCGTCGAATGCGGCGTCGGTTTTGGTGTGCCGCCAGGTCCCGTCGGCGAGGCGTTCGTACTTCAGGGAGGTGGCGGATTTGATCCGGTGAGCGGTGAGGTCGGGCAGGGTGGACAGCGTCGGCTCGCTGTCACCGGGGTTGTCCTCCTGGGTCCAGTCCGTCCAGGGCGTCTGTCCTGCGGAGGCGGTGGTGGTGAAGGCGAACGGGCCGTTGACGCTGACGGCGTCGACCGTGCCGCCAGCCTGGGTGTAGGTGTCGTCCTCGAGTGCCGTGCCGGACAGCTGGTCCACGTCGGTCACGCTCAGGACGGCGTTTCCGTCGACCTTGGCGTCGACGGTGACGGAGCGCCGGGTGCCGTCGGCTTTGTAGTCGCCGTCCATGCCCTGCAGATAGGTGGTGGTCTGCTGGGTGACGGGTTCCGGGGCCTGACCGGTCTGCACGGTGACGGTGCGAAATCCGCGGAACTGGTCCCAGGTGCGGTACTGGTCGTCGGTCGTGGCCGAGTCGTCACGGTGCCAGGCGGGGGATGAGTAGCTGTAGTGGGAGACCTGGGCTTCGGAGCCGGCTGGGTTGTTCTGCGCGTTCGGCTTGTACTGGCCTGCGATCGTCAGGTCGGAGACGGCCACGCTGTTGACCGTGACTTTGTTGAACCAGTCTGCGATCGGCTTCGAGGCACCGGGGACAGTCCAGTAGACCGGGTAGCAGGAGTGGGTGTTGCTGTCCGCCTGGGAGATCGACAGGGTCAAGCCTGCGCAGGGAGCGGAGTTGTACTCGACCGCGACGGACTCCCCGGTCTCCGTCTGCACGCTGGAGATGCGCGGCCGGTACAGCGGCGGTGCGGAGGGGGAATCGTCGTTGACCCGGTTGTCGACCTCGGTTCCGGTGAACGACACCTGGTTCACATCGATGTCGCTGTTGCCGTTGTCGTAGGTGCCCTTGCCGGTGTGCTTGATCGACTGCAGCCACATGACGGCCTGCAGCATTCCGGCGTCCTTCGGGTCCACCGTGGTGCCGGTGACTGGGTCGACGGTGCCGCCCGCGTCTGAGTAGACCTGGCCCAGTTTGTAGGAGTCGACGGCGGTGAGCTGGTCGGTCGCCTTGACGTGGACCTTGGTGGTGATGGAATCCAGCCTGGTGGTGGTCCAGAAGGTGGGGCTTGAGGTGATGCACACGTCGTCGGGGACGCTGGTGGCGCCGTCGGGCAGCTTTGTCTTGTCCGTCGAGTCGCAGTGCAGGTCCCACGGCACGTCCGGCCAGTGAGTGGCGGTGCTGTCCTTGAGATTGTCGGCCGAGCAATCGGTGAAGCTGCCGGTCGTCTGGCAGCGCTGGGCCAGGCCGAGGTCCACTTCCGCGGCGGGGGTGCGCCCCGCCTGCTCGTCGGCCAGGGTATAGCCGTAGGAGATAAGGGTCAGCGCGCCGCCGCGGGTGTAGGAGGTCAGGGCACCGGTGTCGTCCGGGTCGGTCGACTTGGCCGCCTGGCCGCCGCCGAGGTCGTAGTAGTTGGACTCGGTGGTGTAGTCGTAGCGCTGCACGAATCCGGCCGGCGACACCACGAAGTCGAGGTTCCAGCGCCAGCCTTCGGGCTTGTCGCAGCGGGAGGCCTTGCCCTTGGCATCGTCGTGGCACGGGTCCGCCGAGCGCGGGTGCAGGACGGGGACCCCCCAGGCGGAGTGTGTGGAGGAGTCGTCCGGGTTCGCGGGCATGGTGGCATCGGTGCCCGCACCGCTTGGAGAGTGGTCTGCACCGAAGTAGGCGGCGGTGCCGTCCTTGGTCAGAACCCGGTAGTAGATGCCGTCGTGCAGTCCGTTGTCGGCACCGGACAGCTCCTGCACGAGAGTTCCGTCGTCACCCTGCAGCCGCCACTGCTTGATCTCGCCGTGGACGCTCGAGTCCACGCCGTCGGGCACCAGCGCTCCGGAATGCGCGCCAAAGGACAGCGTGGCGTTGTCGCCGCCCCAGCACTCGTCACCGGAGCCCTTGAGGATCTTGTCTCCGCCCGACTCGAGCAACGAGTCGCAGTGGCGGTAGGACCGTTCCACGGAACCGACCTGGTAACTCCAGCCGTCCCCGACCCAGGAAGCCTGGGAATTGCGGGCGGTGGTCTCGCCGTCGACGGACTGGGAGTCGTAACTCAGGCCGACGGAAGGCGCATTGCTGCCTACCGCAGACGGCACGGAGATCGGGTAGGAGTAGGTGAAGGAGCCGGTGGCCGACGCCTGCCAGGTTCCTGCGGCCGACAACTCCGTTGCCCCGTAGTCGCCTTGTGAGCCAGAGGTGCCGGAGGTCACGGCGAGTGCCGTGGTGCCGGCGGCAGCGGCAGCCGTCAGCGGTGCGGTACGGGCCGACATCGCCTCCGGCCCGTTCGCGCTCTCGGACGGCTTGGGAGATGCGAACTGGTCGGGCTGGGCGGATTCCGTGCCGGTGGTCGGCTTCGCGGTGGGGGTGGCGTTAGCGGACTGCGAGGGGCTGGCGCTCGCAGTCCGCGTCGAACTAGCCGTGTCGTCGGCCGGCTTGGGATCGGCCGCACCGTCGTCGCCGGGCGCAGAGGCCATGGTGACAGTCGCTGTCAGCTGTTCGGCGGCGGCCCGGTTGGTGAACTTCAGCGGGGTGGCCTTCTGGCACTCCGCCTTCTGCGGGGTGGTCAGTGCACAGCCGGGCAGCTGCACCAGCTGCAGCCGGGAGCCGTAACCGCCGCCGTACGCACGGGCGATGCTCCTATGGAGCGGCACTGACACGCTTCTTGAGCCGGGAGAACATCCAGGTCATCGAAGTCAATCAGCCTGACCGCGCCCTGCGCCGCAAGCGTGGCAAGACCGATGCCGTCGATGCGGAGGCCGCCGCCCGCGCGGTGCTATCCGGGCGCGCCGACGTGACACCCAAGACGGGCCAGGGCCCGGCCGCCGACATGCGTGTGCTCCGACTGGCGAAGGAGTCGGCCGTCAAGGCCCGCACACAGGCGAAGAACCAGCTCAAGGCCGTATTGCTCGGCATCGATCCCGAACTGCGCGAGGCACTGTCCAACCTCACCAACGCGACCCTGATCGCCACGTGTGCCGACCTTCCCGACGCCGACGACGCAGCCGTCTTCACGCTGCGACTGCTGGCCCGTCGCGTCCAGCAGCTGACGGTCGAGGTGAAGGAACTCGTCCAGCGGGTCACCAAGGCCGTGCGTCGCTGCCAGCCGCAGCTTCTGGACATCGTCGGCGTTGGGCCCGACAGTGCCGCTGCCCTGTTGATCGCCGCCGGCGACAATCCCGAACGACTGGCCAGCGAGGCGTCGTTCGCGGCACTGTGCGGCGTGAGCCCCGTCGAGCAGTCTTCCGGGAAGACTCGACGTCGCAGGCTGAACCGCGGAGGAAACCGGCAGGCCAACGCCGCCCTCTACCGCATCGTCGTGACCCGCCTCCGCCGTGACGCTCGAACACGTCTCTACCTTGAACGACGCACAGCACAGGGCATGTCGAAACGCGAGGTAATCCGCTGTCTCAAACGCTACGTGGCCCGAGAGATCTACCGCCACATCCAGCCGACCCAGGCCTTCGCTGCCCCGCCTGCTGTCGCTTGACGCAACATATGGGCATCTTGAACACCCATCGTGCCGCCGGGATGAGGAAGTACGCGGCCGACCACGAATGGCTCACCATCATCCAACTGCCTTCCTACAGCCCGGACCTGAACCCCGTGGAAGGCATCCGGAAGCTCCACCCAACAATGCGCCGGTGGAGCTTCCAGAATTGATGGAACGGCCCGGCAAGAAGGCCAGAATCGCGCTACTCCAAATTTCCGAGAGTCCCCTGCGGACCCTCCGCCACGATCGCACGAAATGCCTCGACCATGGCTGCCACTCCCCCCTTGGGCACGATCACGAGATCAGAACACTGGAAGAAGACTCCACCGCCATACTCGCCGGTTTCCCTCCATCGATTCATCACCGTTTCGATCGCACCAAGAGTCATGAAACTTGCACTCCACCGGGTGCCGTCAGGGAGTCGCAACTTGGCATCAACGTCCTCTACTGTTTCCGCCGCGTCATCGGCACCGAGCATGAAAAGCGCAGTGAACTCAGGTTCCCTGACGACGTGGTAGATGCCGTCTTCCACAGGTTCGACGTGATTACTGTCCATAAATCTGCTTCAGCCTCGCGATCACCTTGGACTCGTTCCCCTTGTCCGCCTTGCCGACAACTTGTATGCCGCCGTCAACATTCCGGAAGAAGAGCCGCCCACCGTTTCGCCCTCGCGCGTAGGTCACGTCCGTGCCTCTGAAGAACTTTTCCGCGGAAATATGAATCCGGGTAGAGGAGGTAAAGCGCTGACTGACAGGTGGTCCAAGTCTCTTTGTATATCCTGACTCTTCCCTGCCTACTGGGCCGCCGCGCGGTGCAGAACACCGACGCCCCGAACGCCGACGTCCGCGAGATGGGCGAGCTATGGGTCACACATACCAGGACATCAGGGCCATTCCGCGCTCCCTGGCATGGTGGCGCGAATCAGCCCATCACAGGCTCGATCTGCTCCCAATCCGTGGGAGTTCCCGGACCTTGGTAGGGCTGGACATACTGATAGAGCGTGCCATCAGGGATTCCCTCGGGTGCAGAGTCGCCGAGCCAAACAGCATCACATTCACGGCATATCCAGAGGCGACGTCCGCCCTCAATGAATCGGAATGCTGAAACATTCCCCACGTTGCAACGGGTACACAGAATCACGAATTACCTCTCTTCGGGGTATATAGGAATGACCTATACCGGGTGAGCCGTAATGATTCTACTCGAACCCGATTCGGTGATGATCTTAATGTCTGTCTGCCCCTGTGTACCGATTGTTCGTCCCATGGGGACGATGTACTCATCCGTACCGCCGACCGTGAGTGGTGTTCCTCTGAGCTCCCAAGCTTCATCCAAGGTACTCAGTAGCTCGCGACCGTGGCTGTTGAACTGCGTATGCGTCGCCTTTGAGGGGTCGGTGGCCCCTTGCGTTCCGTGCCTTAGTACGTGCCTTAGACGGTGGCCGTCGGCGGAACCAGGGTTGTAGATCAAACCTGCGGGAGACAACATTGATCCGTTTCCAAGCGGAGTCATGTTGAACGGGCAGTTGCTGTTGTGAACGAGGACCGGCGTGGATCCCGCCAGCACATAGTACGTGTGCAGGCCGTCGACGGTGAGGTTGTATGTCCGGGTGTGTTTGGTGAAGGGCCTGTTGCCTGTGACGATAACCGTGTGACCGGTGTTGGTGCGCAGGGTCATGCCGGGTTTGAGAGCGCCTGCTGGTATCCAGTCGTGCTGGGATGGGGACCAGAAAGGGTGTCCGTGCGTGGCTGTGAGTTTTTCTATGCCGTTCTTAGTGGCGATGGACAGCTCGTTGAAGCGCTTGTCGCCGTCGGTCCTGATGAGCCGTGTGACTGCCCGGGGGCCGGATTTTCCGGTCTTCGGATCGGTGGCCAGGACCTTGTCGCCGAGTTTGATGTCCTCGATGTTCTTGGTGGAGCCGTCTGCCATGAGGACGTCCGTGCCGGCGAGGAAGCATTTGCAGTCGACTGTTCGCCCCGAGACGCTTCGGGTTCCGCCTCGACTGTGGCCGGTGTACGCAGAGACGCTGTTGCTGTTCCCGAGCGCTGCGCCGCTCGCCATCGCTTCGATCACGGTGGCAGGGCTCATCCAGAGTTTGCCGCCGTTGCAGCTGGCGGAGCAGGCTCTGGCCTTTGCGACGAAGCGGTCCTGGGCTCCCATGTCGATGCCGTTGGCGTCCGTGTGGGGTGCGTCGCAGTAGTAGCCACCGACGCGGCCGGAGCAGTTTTCCTCCATCTGCATGCTGATGTCTGCTGCGATGGATTCGGCTTGTGGGTGGTTGGCGCGCAGGAGGATGCCGGGGTAGAGGGTGAGGTACCACTCGTTGTTCTTGCGTACGAGTTGGTTGGAGTCGCCGTGGGCGGCGGCGGGGAGGTCTCCGATGTATCCGGCCCCGTTGGAGTGCTCGACGCCGACTCCGCCGGCGTGTTGAGGGGCGGTGGTCACATACTGCTTGTCTCCGCCGTTGGAGCCGGTGCCGCCGATGGGGTAGCCGATGCCGCAGATGTCGGCCATGCACAGGCCGGAGGGGTCGGAGTGTGCGACGGGGTTGTTGTCGGCGTAGGTGTACCCGTTCATCTGAAGCGGGTCTGCAAGGTCGATGACCGGGTCGGCGGAGAGGAAGCGGCCGGTGTTCTGGTCGTATTCACGGGCGCCGAGGTGGGTCAGGCCGGTGGCCGCGTCGTCGATGCCCGAGCCGAGATAGCTGCGCTTGTTGGGCCAGTTGGCCGGTTTGGCGCCGCGCGTCTCCCCGTACGGCTTGAAGGCTCTGCGGGCGATGGTCTGACCGGAGGACAGTTCCACGGAGGTGTTCGCCGTGCCGAGGGGGTCGGCGATCAGGGTGCTGAGTTTGTGGCCCGTCGTCGCACCGTTGGTGGCGGTGCGGACGACGGTGGGCGCGCCCGCCTGGCCGTAGGACCGTGAGGCGAGGGTGATCGTGCCGGAGGTGTTGGTGGTCACCTCTGTCTCGCCCAGGTACAGGGTCGAGCCGGTGGAGGAGTTCTCCAGGATCCGGTTGCCGGCGGCGTCGTAGACGTAGGTCGTCTTCTTGCCGTCGTCGGTGATGGTGTCGAGCTTGTTCTCGGACGTCCAGGCCAGGTTCTGGGTGGTGTTGGCCAGGTCGCGCAGGGTGGTGTTGCCGCTGTCGTCGAAGGTGTAGACGCTGCCCTTGCCGGTGGGGGTAGAGCTGATCGAGGTGGCTGTGTGCGGCTGCTTCAGGTACGACGGAGTGGTTCCGTTGCCGGTGACGGTCTTGCCGTACCGGTAGGCGAAGCTGACGTTCTTGGCCGGGTCGGCCGTGTCGTGTTCGGTCTGCGTCGCCCGGTTGCCGAGCCAGTCAAAGGTGAAGGACTGACGGTAGGCGGTTGCGCCGGTAGAGACGGTTGCCGTGTCGGGGGCCGCTGCCGCGAGCGTCGACGTCAGCGAGGGGTTCGGGCTCGTGACGTCGGCTGCGTCGTCCGGGGCTTCAGCCACCGGTCCTGACGAGGTTGCGTAGGAGGCGCGGTGCCCCCATGTGGTGCCGTTCGCAGCCTTGCAGCCTGTGCCGTTCTTGTCCGGATTGATCTTCGACGTCCAGGCGTGCACCAGCTCACCCAGAGCGTCGTAGGTGTAGCACTGGTTGTCCCAGGTACCGTCCGCCGGGTCGCCGAGCTGACGGGCGTTGGAGGTGATGGTGCCGGAGGCGTCGTAGGAGTAGAAGCTGTCGGCGATGCGGTGGGGGCCGGCGCTCTCCCGGTCCGCCACGGTCCGCTGGAGGCGGCCGGTGTGCGGGTCGACGAAGTTGGTCGTCCAGACACGGTTGGGCTGCGATCCCGAGACGGTGCGCAGCGGCTCGCCGTAGGGCGAATAGGTGGCGTCTGCCGTGTACCAGGTCTGTCCGGAAGTGGATTCCGGCAGACCGTCGCTGTCGTAGCGGCTGACGACGCGCTCACTCGCCAGACCGCCCACCGGGGGCAGGGTGACCGACTGCTGCGCACCTGTGGGGGTGTAGGTGTAGGAGTAGGCGTAGGTGCCGGACAGCCCGGTGGTCATCGAGTTGGCGGGGATGACGGTCTCGGTGCCGGTGGGACGGTATTCGGTGTCGTAGCCGGTGACGCGGTTGATGTAGTCGCCGTTGGCGGTGTGCCGGATCGAGCTCACCGGCAGGCCGATCGCACCCGGCAGGCTGTCGTAGGTGTACTCCTTGACCGGTGTGGAGGTCGCGGAGCCCTGCCTGACCTTGACGACGCGTCCCAGGACGTCGTACTCGGTGAAGGTCTCCTGCTGGCGCGCGTTGCGGACACGGTAGGGGCGGTCGGCGTCGTCGTACCAGGTGTCCGTGGTGCCGGTGTCGGGGTCGGTCGCGGAAGTTATGCGGCCGCGGGCATCGTAGGTATAGGACCAGACGTTGCCCGCCGGGTCAGTGGCCTTGACCTGGTTGCCGCGCGCGTCGTACTCGTAGGTCGTGGTGCGCCCGCTGCTCGCCGAGGAATCCGTCGTCGAGTAGTGCTTGACGGATGCGACCCGTCCCAGCGCGTCGAATGACGTCAGGGTCGTCGGGGTGGTCGATCCCGGTGGGTTCACCCAGGTGCTGGTGTCGTTGTAGGTGGTGTAGGTGGCGTACTTGTAGTCGCCGTCCTGGTAGACCGATGCGCGGACCTCGCGCTCCAGGCCGTCGTAGCGGTGTTTGGTCCAGCTGGCGATGGACGATTTCGAGCGGGGGGTGAACAGGTCGGTGCCGGGTTCACCCACGGCGAGGTAGGCGCTGGTCTGCTCGTTGACCAGGCCGTGGTCGTTGTAGGTGGTGTCCGCGATGATCCGGCCCGGTCCGTGGGCCTCGGACTGGGTCTGGACCGGACGAGCCAGCCCGTCGTAGAGGGTGACCTGGCGGGAGTAGGAGCCGTCGTTCTTGAGTGACTTGACGGTCACCGCGGCCGGACGGTTCACCTTGGATGTGGCGATCGCCGTCTGGTAGGAGATCTCGACATCGGGCGACTTGCCGCCCGAGGAACGCGACGAGGAGAAGCCTCGTACCAGGCGTCCCAGCGCGTCGAACTCGCTTCGCTCCACCCGGTTGTTGGCGTCGGTCACCGTCAGGGGCAGGTTGCGGCCCGGGTCGTAGGTGGTGACTGTCGCATGGTTCATGTTGTCGATGGCCTTCACCGAGGTGACCGGGCCGCCCGAGTCGCCGGGGGTGTACTGCTTCTCGGTGGTTCCAAGGCCGGGGGCCGTGACCGTGCGGACTCGGCCCAGCGGGTCGTACGTCGTGGTCACGGCGGCGGTGTAGCCGGTGCCGGCACCGTCGTTCTGCGTTGTCGAGGTCACCTGGCCCTTGGTCGGCGTCGCACCGTAGGCGAGCTTGTCGTAAGCGGTCTGCGCTGTCCCCTGGAGCTTGGTGGCGGGGTCCGCCGTGTCGTAGTCGGCGCACGAGGTGGCCATGGTGCGCTGTTCCTTGGGCAGGCCGATCAGCCAGGCCGTGGTGTTGTGCACGTACGACGTCTTGGTGCAGGACTGGTCGGAGAGGGTCTCGCCGCTTCCGTTGGGCTTGACGACGGAGGTTTCTACCTCGGTGGGCAGCCCGTAGGTGTCGTCGACACTGGTCAGCGTGCGTACGCTACGCCAGCTCGAGTCGACGGACTGGATCTCGTCGGTCCGCTTGATACCCGTGCGGTAGGCGAGAAGCGGTTCCCCCGTGGTGCCGTCCTCGTTCTCGCGGGAGCGGGACGCTGTCTGCTTGGACCAGGGGAAGCTGAGGCCGCGCTTGAGGATTTTGCCGTCGGAGTCGCGGTAGGTGATGGTCTCCGCGGTCATGCCCGCGTACTGCGGCGCGTCGTCCGTGAGCAGGGTGTAGGTGCCGGTGGAGTCCTTGACCGTGCCGCCCACACCCTGGAAGTAACGGGTCACGGTGTACGACTGGGACTGCGCGACGCCTTCCTCGGAGATGGATTTGCTGCCCTTGGTGGCGGTGACCTGCCGGTAGCCGTGCCAGTCGGTGTAGGTACGCAGTGCGGGACGGGTGAATTCGTCGTCGCTCTTGGCCCAAGCCGCGTCCTGGTAGGCGTACTTGGTGAAGACCGGCTCTCCGTGGGAGGTGACCTTGTCGTTCTCGGTGACGGAGTCGACGACGTACTTGTTGAACCAGGCCTTCGCCGGTGTCCTCTCGTCGCCGTCGGGCGACCAGCGCACCGGGTAGCAGGTGCCGTTGGCCTTGCCCTTGTCCTCCGTAGGCGGGCTCGTGCAGCCGCCGGTGTACTCGACCTCGATGTCCCCGCCGTTCTCGGTGGAGACCATGCCGATGCGCGGGCGGGTGAAACCGGGACGCGGGTCGTTCTTGCCGTTGAGCACCAGGTTCGGCAGCTGCCGGTCCTTGAGCCGTGCGCGCAGCGGAGAGTCGGCGCCGACGGTGTAGGGGGCAAAGCTGATGCCGTCCGCCGACTGAAGGGTGCCGGTGGTGTCACCGGGCGCGTATCCGGTGCGTGTGATCGAGTTGAGCCACAGGCCGGGCGAGGTGTCGTACCAGTCCGCGGGGAAGGACTGACGCAGCGTGTACTTGTCGACCGGGCCCAGGCCGCTCTGCCCGGCGCGTGCCGCCCTGGTCGTCACGGTGTCCAGACGCAGCTGCGTCCAGAAGGAAGGGAATGGTGCGCACAGCTTGGAGGTGGACTTGCAGTTGAGGTTGCCGGGGGTGTCCCACCAGGGCCGGTAGGCGCCCGGGTCGTCGGTCTTGGCGAAGTTCGCCGCGTCGCAGGCTGTCTCGGACTTCAGGCAGCGCTGCTTGGCCCCGAAGTCCACGGTGGCCGCCGGCTTGGTGAGGTCCGAGCGCATGCCGTACTCGATCGTGGTCGGGTACGCGTTGCGGTCATACTGCTCGGGCGACTTGAACTTCTTCTTCACCGCGTAGTAGTTCGTCTCCTGCTTCCAGTTGACGACCATCGTGTTGCCGTTGACGTCGACGACCTTGTCCAGGCCCCAGTACCAGGCCTGCTGCCTTCCGGAGCCGCACCGGGAGTCGGCGAAGGTGTCGGCGTGGCAGGGCTCGCCGGGGTGGTTGCCGAACACGGGGACGGTGGAGACCGAGTGGGTGTCGGCGTGACCGCCGCCGACACTGTTCTGGCCGTAGAAGTACTGGGTGCCGTCAGTGGTGGTGACGACCCAGTACTCGCCGTTGTTGTCGTCGTTGCTCGCGCCGGTCCGGTGCTCCACCCGGGTTCCGTCGTCCTGCTGGGGCCGGTAGATCTCGGTGTCCGTCTCCGGCTTGCTGCCCGGGGCGGCGTCCCGGACCAGTTCCGTGTTCCGGCCTCCCAGGGACATCACCGCGTTGTACGAGACCCAGCACAGGTCGGACGTCTTGTCCTTCTTGGCTGTGTTGTTGGGAGTCCCGGAGTCGAGTGTCTTGCTGTCGTCCTTGCAGGTGCGGTAGCGGCGCTCGATGTGCCCGGGGTCGTAGGACCAGCCCTCGCCGATCCATGAAGCCTGCGGCGAGGAGACCGCCGTACGGCCGTCGACGGCCTGGGAGCCGTACTCGAAGGAGACCTTGGGCGCCGGTCCGGCCGGCGTAGGTGGCGTGATCAGCGGGTACGACCAGCTGAAGCCGCCCGACGAGCCTCCGGCGGCCCACTTGCCGTCGGAGGCGAGCGGCGTCGCCTTGAACGATCCGCCCGCACCGCCGCCGGAGTCGACGGCACCGACGACCGCCGTGGCGCCGGCCACCGCAGGAGTCGCCGCCGCCGACGTGCGGTAGGCGGCCTGGGCGACGCCGGACTTCGCGGTTCCCGTGGACGGGGCGGCTGCCGGGGTCACGGCGTCCTGGGCAGTCGGGTCGACGGTGGCGGTCAGGGACTGAGCGGCGGGGTCGTTGGCTGTCTCCAGCTCCTCGTACGCCTGGCACGCCTCGTCGTCCGGTGTGGTCAGGTAGCAGTCGGGGAACTGCACGAACCGCAGACGCGAGGCCCAGTCGGCGCCGTAGAGGCCCTTGAACTTCGAGTAGTCCAGCTTGACGGAGACCGGTACCGAGCCGGTGGCGGGGGACTGGACGACGAGGACCGTGCCGTCCACCCCCTGGCTGACCGGCGCCGCGCGATCGGGGATGGTGACCTGCCACGTGCCGGTGGGGGCTGGCTGGTCGGGGGCCTGGCCGAGGCTGACGGGCAACTTGCCCACCGGCTGGAGAGCGGCCGGGTCGGCTGCCGCCGAGGAGGCGCGCGCCGAGGTCGTCGTGGCCGCCGTACCGCCGAACGTGACGGAGTCGCTCAGGCTGGAGGGCGGGGTCACCGTGCTCGAGGGTGCGGCGAGCAGGTCCTTGGGGACGTCGGCCCTCAGCGTGTCGAGGCGCCTGGGGGTTGTCTTGCCGGGGACGGGCAGATCACGTTCGAGGTCCGCGAGATCCAGAGTCGCGCGCCCCGTCTCCGCCGTCGCCGGACCCGGAGGCACAGCCAGTGCCTGCGCGGGCAGCAGGCCCACCAGCAACGCGGCCGCCGTGACGGGCACGGCTGTGCGCGCGAGGCGGCGTCTACGGACATGTGGAAGTCCACCGAACACGGCGAGGTCCCCCCGAACCATTGGAGCGGGACCAGTGACGGACCACGCATGACGATGCATCAGACAGTTTGGATTCTGTGATCACGCTGTGAGGAAACGCCAGACGTGTAGGGGTGATGTGAGCATGATCACGGAAGGTAACGCGGCGCTACACAACGAACAGGAATAAATGCCAAGCAAAGCCATGCGAATGGACTGTTACCGCTTTAGTTTCGTTCGACGCTAATGCGGTCATATCCCGTCATATCGCCGCGCATTATGGCCCGATTGGCTATAATTTGCCACCCGTGGAAGTTGACGGATCATCAAATTTCGTACTCCGTAGCCGACTTCCTCCCGGCGCGTCGGACACAGGCCGAGCTCCCGCCCCGTTCGGGCGCGAATTGCGCACAGGATGACGACAGCTCCTTCATAGGTCATCATCGGCTGGCCCGGCAGCGTTGTGTCTCGCGCCGGATTCCATGGGGGAAAGGGAAGCCGTCCGATGACGCTCAACTGGCGCCGTATACCCGGCCGTCGGACCAGTGCGGCACTGCTCGCCACCGCAGTCGCCACGACCGGCATCGTCTACGCGGGCCTTCGGCTGGACACCGGCGCAGAGGACCACGGAGTCACTGGGAACGACCGGAGCGCAAGGACGGTCACCGAAGCGGAAGCCGTCGACCAGGCACGCCGGACGGGCAAGTCGGTCGAGGTCGCTTCCGCGCGCACCACGCACTCCACCACCTGGGCGCGTCCTGACGGCCTCATGACGAAGCGGCTCTACTCATCGCCGATCCGGGCCAAGGTGGGCGGCGAGTGGAAGAAGATCGACCCGAGGCTGCACCGCACCAAAGACGGATGGGAACCGGCCGCCACCAACACCCGGATGGTGTTCTCGCCCGGCTCCGCCGCCGGACGCGGCAAGCAGCGTGCTTCACGCTCGGTGACCCGCCGGATCGCCCTCCTCAAAGGCGCAGACACGGCCGACACCGGGACCCCGCTGGTCACCCTCCACGTCGGCGACGGCACCTACGACATCCAGCTCACCTGGCCCGGCACCGTTCCCGCGCCCATCATCGACGGCAACCGCGCCCTGTACCCGGAGATCTTCCCCGGTGGCGACCTGGTGCTCACCGCCGACGACGACGGCTTCGGACAGCTCATCGTCCTGAAGAACCGACAGGCGGCAAGCGACCCGCATGTGCGGCAGCTCGCCTACGGCCTTCACTCCGCCGAGCTCACCTTCCGCCTGAACCCGGCCTCCGGGATGGTCAGCGCCGAGAACCCGTACGGCGAAGAAGTCGCCGTCTCCCCCACTCCCCTGATGTGGGACAGCAGCGGCGCGCCGGCCGACACCGACGGCACCGTGGGTGTCACCGCCCAGCCCACCGAGCCCGAGTCCCCGGATCCCTCGGATTCGGCCGTTCCCGACCCCAGTGACAGTCCGACAGCCACGGCGGACGACCCCGTCGAATCCGACGAGCAGAGCGACACCGACGTCGAGACGCTGCCCTCCGCGAGCGACGGTCCCGAGCCGACCGTCTCGGAGTCCCCGCTGCCGTCCGCACCCGCGGAACCGACCCCGGAACCCTCGCGAACCGGCTCGGCCGCCACGCTGAGCCTGCCCTCCCTGGACGGACCCTCTCCCGACTCCCGAGGCGACCTGGTGGAGAACGATCTGTCCGCAGGACGCTGGACGATCACTCCGGACCAGGACTTCCTGAACGACCCGGACACCACCTACCCGGTGTTCATCGACCCCTCGGTCAAGAAGCACGTCCAGAACTGGACCACCGCCTACGACCGGCATCCCACAGCGACGTTCTACAACGGGAAGGGCTTCAACAAGGGAGGCACCCACGAAGCCCGCGTCGGCTTCGAATCCGACACGTGGGGAACCTCCCGCTCCTTCTTCAACATCGGCTTCGACAAGGACCTCAAGGGAACGAAGATCACCAGCGCTAAGTTGCACCTGTTGGAGACCTACTCCTGGTCGTGCAGCGCCCGCTCGATGAGCGTCCACCTCACCGGTGAGATCAACGCCCACACCAACTGGCGGAACGCGCCCAGGCTCACCGACGGCAACAAACTCGCGACCAAGAGCTTCGCGCACGGCTGGAAGGCATCGAGTTGCCATGACGCCTACGAAGCCTTCGACGTGAGGAAGGGCGCCCAGGAGACGGCCGACGACGGCGACGACACCATCACTTTCGGACTGCGCGCCCGTGACGAGCATTCCCAGTACGCCTGGAAGAAGTTCCAGGCCAACGGCGACAACGCCACGTACCTGGCACTCGTCTACAACCGCAAGCCCGTGATCGTCTCCAACTCCCTCGACCTGGGACCGGACGCCAAATGCACCACCACCAAGCCCTACGTCCGGATGGGCTCGGGCAATCTGACCTTCACCGCCAAGGCCACGGACAAGGACAAGAACCTCAACTACCTCGACTTCGACCTGTGGCCCACGGGCCAGTGGGAGAGTACCGGTGACCTCCTCAAGTCGACCGGCAAAGTGTCCGTCGGCGCCGACACCGGTACAGCACTGAAGACGACGAACAACTTCTCCACCAGCACGCTCAAGAACGGCACCACGTATTCGTGGCGGGTCCGAGCCCTCGATGATGCCGGAAGCTCGTCGGCGTACTACCCGCTCAAGGAACCCTGCCGTTTCGTCCTGGACACCGCGGCACCCCATTCGCCCGTGGTCACCTCCAACGACTTCCCCAATGCCGACGCGGCCGAGGACGGATTCGGCAGCGGCGCCGAGGACGCGATCTGGAGCACCAAGAAGTTCGGCACTCCCGGATCGTTCACCTTCCGCGCACTCGACACGGACGTCGTACGCTACGAGTACGGCTTCAACTCGCCCACCTATACGGGCCAGATCCCGCGTACGGCCGGCACCGCCACCAGCGTCAAGGCCACCATCACCGACGCCAAGCCGCCGACCGCGGGCCCCAACGTCCTTTACCTGCGCGCCCTGGACAGTGCGGGCAACTACTCCGACCCGGCGAAGTACTTCTTCTACGTGTCACCCCGCGACCAGGCCGACGCGCCCGGCGATTTCACCGGCGACAAACTGCCCGACCTGATGGCGGTCACGGAGGGCGGCAACCTCGCCCTCTATCCGTCCCAGGCCGACAAGGACGTGACCAAGGGGACAGGCGACCTGGACTACTCCATGGCGGGCGCCTACCGGGCCAACCCCGACAAGGACCCCAACGGCACGGACGACGAACCGCCCTACGTCGCCGCGCCCTCCGGTCACTTCAAGGGTGCCCTCATCACCCACAACGGTGACATCATCGGCGGCGACGGTCTTCAGGACCTCGTCGTCCGTCTCGACGGCAAACTCCGGGTCTACCCCGGAGACGGCTATGGCGCCGTCAACATCGACAAGCGGCGCGAGATCCTGTTGCCGGACGGAGCCCCCAGCCCCGCCGACTTCACCCAGATCATCAGCGCCGGCGACGCCACCGGCGACGGACGCACCGACTTCTTCGCCACCGTCAAGGGTGCCGGCGATGACGAACTCTGGGCCTTCACCGGCTACCACGGAGCCACCATCGACCAGGCCGTCAGGCTGTCCGCCTCCGCCTGGAAGGACCGCGACCTCGTCACCGCTCAGGACATCACCGGCGACGGCGTCACCGACCTCCTCTACCGCACCGACGTGTCCGCCCGGCTGCTCCTGCGCAAGGGCATCGCGGCGAGCGGCGGCGGAGTGAACCTGAACTCCCTGGCATCCGCGGCGAATTCCTCGGGCGGCGTCGACCTCGAGTACGGGGCATCGGGCTGGGCCAGCAGCAGCTTCCCGTTCGTGATCGGCACGCCAAGCGCCGACGGGGACACCGTGCCCGACATCTGGGCCGTCCGCTCCGACGGATCCGTACGCTTCGTCTCGGGCGTCAAGACCAGCGTGACCGGATCCGGAACCGAGGTCATCGCCCCGGCCGACTACTGGAAGACCCGCATCGCCATCGGCTGACCGAACCCCCTGGCCAACGGTTGGGCCCACCTCAGACGGTGGGCCCAACACCACACACGGACCAGACGGTCGCCACCACCAGGCCCCCGGCAACGGCCGCAGAGGGAGCACAGCGTGTCAGCGCCGTTGGCGGCCTGGCACGGTGTCTCTGGTCGCCCCAGTCGAGTGTCTGCTTCTCTCGTCTTGGGGCAGACCGCGCGGTGTGCAGTTTCGTCTCCACCGGGTCCTTGCGGTTGTTGACACCGCTGCCCGCCTTGTGGCCGGGGTCCGGCGGCTCGACCCAGAGGTTCCGCGGATCGTTGGGGTCGCCGCCGAGCTGCAGGCTGATGACGTGGTCGTATTCGGCATCGCGCAGGGAGCCCCGATAGCCGTACGAGGCCGCGTTCAGCGCCTTCTCCTTGCCCGTGACGGATGTGGAGGGCCGAATGCCGGAGGTGTACCCGCCCTTGCGGCAGATCGTGGACTTCAGGTTCGCCTGCGTGACCGCCGGAGAGATCGCCCCCGGCGTGCATGCCAGGTCCCCCAACGGCTCCCCCGTCTCATACCGGAAATGACAGCTCCCGGCCGGAGGCTGTTTCTGGACGGTGTAGGTGGTCTGCGGGCTGGCCCCGACCGCGATCGCCCGGTCCGCGCCGCCGCCCGTGCCCGACGACCTCGTGGCCGAAGTACCGGTCGGCGACGCGGTCGATCCGCCCGTTGCGGCCGGGGTGCAGCCCGCCAGGAGCACGGCGGCGAGCAGCACGGATGACGCGGCGCGGTAGCTGGAGCGCATGACGACCCCTCACGAGCAGGCAATGGCTGGGCACATACTGTCCGGCCAGCGCGTCAGCGCACCGGCCGGGGCGCGCAGTACAGCACGGCACGATGCAGGGGGCGCCTCTACGCAGTCCAACGCCTGCATAGGCCATCGAGTTCGACGGCGATGGCGGAGGGCGTGGTCATGGCAGTCGGCACTCTCATGTCGTCAGCGAGGTGAGGGCGTTGTTGCGGATGGCGTGCAGGCGGTGGAGCAGCTTGTCGTCGCCGGTGCCGAAGGTGTCGTGGAGGCGGCGGTATTCGGCGTAGAGGGCGTCGTAGATCGCTGCGCGGTTGGGGTCGGGCAGATAGGCAGCGGTCTGTTTGCCGCCCATGGCGGCTGCGGCTGTCCGGACATCGGGGTAGGCGCCGGCCGCGACGGCGGCGTGGATCGCCGCTCCCAGCGCGGGGGTCTGGTCGGACAGGGCGACGGAGACCGGGCGGGCGAGGACGTCCGCGTAGATCTGCATCAGGAGGCTGTTCTTCTTCAGGCCTCCACTGACGATGAACTCGGTGACTGGTACGCCACCTGCTTCGAAGGTTTCGGCGATGACGCGAGTACCGAAGGCGGTGGCTTCCAGCAGGCAGCGGTAGAGGTCTTCGGGCCGCGTGGTCAGGGTGAGTCCGGCGATGACGCCGGTGAGGTGGTGGTCGACGAGAACGGAGCGGTTGCCGTTCATCCAGTCGAGTGCCACAAGTCCGTGGGCGCCGACCGGCTGGGCGGCGGCCTTGCGGGTCAGGAGCTGGTGGAGGTCCTCGCCGTGCTCGGCGGCTTCGGCCTCGTACTCGGGCGGGACGCCCAGGCGGGTGCACCAGGCGAAGATGTCTCCCACAGCGCTCTGGCCGGCCTCGTATCCGTAGGAGCCGGACACGATTCCTCCGTCGACGACGCCGCAGATGCCGGGCAGGTCCGGGGCGAGGGTGTCGGCGTTGAGGATGTGGCAGGTGGAGGTGCCCATGATGGCGAGCATCTGCCCCTGGTCGAGGGCTTGGGCGGCGGGTGCTGTCACGTGGGCGTCGACGTTGCCGGCGGCGACGGCGATGCCGGCGGGCAGGCCGGTCCAGGCCGCGGCCTGCTCGGTCAGGGAGCCGGCCCGAGCTCCGAGCGGGATCAGGGGGTGTTCGAGGCGGGTTGCGGCGAAGTCGGCGAAGCGTGGGTGCAGCGCGGCGAGGAAGTCCTGGCTGGGGTAGGCGCCGTCCTGGTAGATGCCCTTGTATCCGGCCGTGCAGGCGTTGCGGGTCTCCGATCCGCACAGCTGCCACACGATCCAGTCGGCGGCCTCGATCCAGCGGTCGGTGGCGGCGTAGACCTCGGGTGCTTCTTCAAGGACCTGGAGCGCTTTGGCGTACTGCCATTCGCTGGAGATCTTTCCGCCGTAGCGGCTGATCCACTTCTCTTCCCGGGCGTGGGCGAGGTCGTTGATGCGGTCGGCCTGTCCCTGGGCGGCGTGGTGCTTCCACAGTTTGGGCCAGGCGTGAGGGCTGCCGCTCCAGCGGGATGTCATGGCCAGGGGGGTGCCGTCGGCCGCGACGGGCAGCACCGTGCAGGCGGTGAAGTCGGTGGCGATACCGATGACCTGCTCTGGGCGTACCCCGGCGGCGCTGAGGGCTGCGGGCACGGCGGTCTGGAGGACCTGTCGCCAGTCCTGGGGGTGCTGGAGCGCCCAGTCGGGCGGCAGCAGTTCTCCGGTGAGCGGCAGGCTGTGGTCGATAACGGCGTGCTGGTAGTCGTGGACGGCCGAGCCGAGTTCGGTGCCGTCGTCGACGGAGACGACGACGGCGCGCCCGGACAGGGTGCCGAAGTCGACGCCTACGGCGACCAGAGGGAGGTTGTCTGCGCTCACGATGTTGCCTTCGGTGCGGTGCCGGGGGGTGGGTTGGTGCGGATGGGGGTGCCGGGCCAGGGCAGGAGGCCTTCGTCTCGGAGGTTTCAGGTTCCGTCGTCGGGGAAGCCCGGGGTGCTGACGCTGTGTCCGTCCCAGCCGGCGGCCATGAGGGAGAACGTGGTCAGCAGGGCGCCGTTGGCCGGGGGCTTTGAGGAGCCGATACGCCTTGGCGGTGATCGTCTTGGCTCCAGTCGTGCGCAGCCTCTCGGTACGCCACTCACGGAGGCGGGGCGCGGTGATCTCGTCCAGGTCCCGTGCCGTGCGTATTCCGCGTTCTGAAGCATGGCCGGCAAAACCACACACTGGAATGACCGAACGAGCCGGGCCCCGCGGACCGCCAGGTCGACAACGGCATCCGCGGAAACACTCAAGCCCGACCGTTTCTCGTCTGCACCCATGGAAGGAGCCGATTCGACTTCGGCGAGTGCCGTCCTCAACTCCGCGACAGCAGAGGCATTCAGGCCGAGAGCTCCAGACATGCGGTCGAGGACGTCACGACTGGGAACCATCCGTCTGTTCTCCACCTTGGACACCGTCGGCTGACCCACCCCAGCCCGCTGCGCCAACACGGCACCGGTCAGGCCGACATCCACGCGCAGAGCCCGAAGACGTGCCCCCAGCGCCCGCATCCGTTCCTGCCGCTCACTCCCCATACCCAGCGTTCTACACCACAGAGCAGCAAGCTCCGGATGCAAACGGTCGTGATCACCGTTCTCCGGTGCCCTTCGAGCTACCACCCCTCTTCGGAGGGGCCGACAACTTGGGCGCCGACCTGCGCCGCCAGCCATGCCGCACGCTCGTCATGCCCGGGGCGTGCGTGGATAAATACGGTGTGCTCGGGCGCCCACTCCTCGCAGTGAATCGTGTGACTGTTGCACACGACTTGCAACTCGGCGTACTTGCACCCTTCGCCCAACCCGAGTTCAGGCACAGCCGGCCGTTTCATGTCGTGCCAAAGGATGCAGCACCTAGTGATGTCCGCCCAGGCCCGCAGGGCTTCACTCCCCTGCGAGAGGTTGGCAACGCCCCATGTCAGCTCTGCCGGAAGGCTGGCGCTCCCCTCTCCGCGCCACCTGACATCCGCTTCCGGGGAAGCCTCAGTCAGACGCCGCAACTCGTCATCATCACTCGCCCAAGCCTCCAGATAGCAACCGCTCGGCCTGTACGAGAAGGCGATCGACAGCAACCCCTCCGCGAGCGTCAACGCCTCGGCCAGATCCGTCGTCCGCAACACCGGCCATGCCTCTGTGACCCCCATCCGCGGCATCCTGCCAGAGTGATCATTCCGTCTGCCGAGGCTTTTCCTGCCCGGTTCGAGACCCGCAGCGACTCACGTCAGATGAAGCCGTGGCGTCAAGGCAGGCCCCTGGGGCCGCAGCGAGCTACGGCCCATGAGTAGAGCTCCGTGCAAACCCCGACGGGGGTCCGGTCGGCTCCAGGCGAACGGATGAGCCCTTGATACCGTCCCGCCTGTGAAGGATGCGCACTGGTGGCCGAAGACGAGACACCTGCTCGCGAACTGGCTCATTACGACGCCAGCCCTCTTGGCGGTGGGTAAGCTTGCGGGAGAGCACGAGGGCATCGTTTTTTGCGCCGTCCTCGCCGCCTGGATCACCGCGTGCAATGAGCTTGCGCCCAGGTGGCGCCGGTACCGCCGATCCAGGAAGCAGGCCCGGAACGCTGCCAGCAGCTAGTGTGATGCGCCTGAAATCCCGACGCTTAGTTACTACGCTGTTGGCATGTCGCATCCCGGGCCTTCTGCTGTGGAGATCACACTGTCCGAGGCCGAGCGTGCCGAGTTGGTGCGCTGGACGGAATTGCCGCACCGGCGCTCGGCCGAGAAGGCCCGCATCGTCCTGGCGTGCGCGGACGGCATGTCGAACGCTGGTGTGGCACGGCTTGTCGGTGTCCAGGCCAAGACGGTCGGCAAGTGGCGTCGGGCCGTCGCCGCGGAGCGTATGGCTGGGCTTGAGGACGCAGGCTGGATCGGCCGGCCAAAGGCCGACCTCGTCCTCGACGACACCGAGCGCAGGCAGCTGCAGCAGTGGGCGCGGCAGGCAAAGACCGCTCAGTTCCTCGCGTTACGGGCCAAGATCGTGCTGCGTTGCGCGGAGGGCGGGACGAACCAGCAGACCGCGGCCGACCTCGGCATCGACAGGTCGACCGTGGACCGCTGGCGGGCCCGGTTCATCGCGAAACGCCTTAATGGTCTGCATGACGAGCCGCGCTCGGGCCGGCCGCCTTCGATCCTCCTCGATCAGGTCGAGGAGGTCGTCGTGGCCACCCTGGAGTCGCTCCCGGGCCAGGACACGCACTGGTCACGGGCCTCGATGGCCCAGCGCACGGGCCTGTCGAAGTCGACGATCGGGCGGATCTGGAAGCGATTCGACCTCAAGCCCCACCTGCAGGACTCCTTCAAATTGTCCACCGATCCGCAGTTCGTCGCGAAGGTCGTCGATGTTGTCGGCCTGTACCACCACCCGCCCGAGAAGGCGGTCGTGCTCTGCGTGGACGAGAAGTCCCAGATCCAGGCACTGGACCGGTCCCAGCCGGTGCTGCCGATGATGCCGGGCATGCCCGAACGCCGCACCCACGACTATCTGAGGCACGGCATCACCAGCCTGTTCGCCGCCTTCAACATCGCCGACGGCACCGTCATATCGGCACTGCACCGACGCCACCGGGCCATCGAGTTCAAGAAGTTCCTGACCCGGATCGACAAGGCCGTGCCCACCGACCTCGACGTGCACCTCGTCTGTGACAACTACGCCACCCACAACACCGCCGACATCAGGGCATGGCTCGCCAAGCACCCCCGATTCCACGTCCATTTCACTCCCACCGGCTCCTCCTGGATGAACCAGGTCGAGCGATGGTTCGGCCTTCTCACCGACAAGCTCATCCGCCGCGGCGTCCACACCTCCGTGAAAGCCCTGGAGGACGACATCACAGCGTGGATCGACACCTGGAACGAGAACCCACGGCCCTTCACCTGGACCAAGACCGCCGACGAGATCCTCAACTCCCTCGCCGACTACCTCACCAAGGTCGGAACCACCGGCCAGAAAACCGAGCAGAACTAAGCATCAGGATTTCAGGCGCATCACACTAGCGTGGTCGCCAGCGGCGGTTTCCCCGCTGCTGCCACGAGCACCTGGCCCAGCGCGCGCACGACACCCTATTCACTCACTCCCGGAAGTGCGCCGACTGCAAGGCGCCGGAAGGGTGCGAGATCGGCCGCTGGCTGTACCGCCTGATGCGCGAGCACCGCCGGTGAACACCCGCCCGAGGCCGGACTCGGCGGATCCGGAGCAGAAGTCGTCGGCGACCGGCCGCGCGGCAGGATACTGCTGGGTGGAGAACCCGAACGGCCACAGCGGCTGGACATGGCCCGCGCTGCCGCAGCACCGTGAGCACAAGGACACGTACGCACGGACGTCCTGGACCAGCTGATCTCCCGGTCCTGGGCGCCGATGCCGGGACCGGGAAAGGGGCGGTCGCTCATACTCCCCCGCGGGAACGGCCGCTCACCTCACGAGGTCAGCCAGCGGAATGCCCAGCCCATCGGCGATCAGGAGCAGATCCCCGTGCTGCGGCTCACGCGTCCCGGCCTCGTATCGCTTGATACGGAACACCCCCGCGTCCGCAGGGAGCAGTCACCTTGGGCGGTGCGGTGGGCCCGTGCCGGGGGACCATCCCTGCGGGCGCGGGGAGCAGTCTGCGCGGGCCAACTTCTCTTGCATGGCCGGGGGACCATCCCTGCGGGCGCGGGGAGCAGAACATGACGTCGGGGGACGCGTACGAGGGCTGGGGACCATCCCTGCGGGCGCGGGGAGCAGACTGTCTGACCTGCGACGCTACCGGCTGGAAAGAGTATTTCCGTTGACTTCTACCGGTTCCGGCAATTCGGACGCGTGGGTAGAGCCGTCCAGTTATCCCGGCACAGCTGGAGCGTCTTGAATGAGCGCTCTCAATGGGGATGTGAGGTCGGGGTGGTCACCGCGGGAGGCTGACTGGAGGAGCTCGGCGCACACGACGAGCAGGGCAGTTCGGCCTGATGGCCCGTCGAGTAGTGGTGCGAATGCGCGGCGGATGCAGTTTGCGGTGGATGGCACGAGCTGCGCGTAAGCGTAGAACAGGGCGGCGTCATAGCCGCGGGGTGCCATGCCCCAGCCTTCCCAGTCGAGCAGGGTGGCACTGGTGGTGAGGTTGGCAGCGTGGAAGTCGCCGTGCGCGCCCTCCCAGTGCCGGACTTGGGGGGCTGGCCGGCCCGTGAACTGAGGGACGGCGCGGTCGATCCACTCTTGGCGGACGGCGGTGCGGTCGGTTGAGGTCGCGGCGATGGTCTTCAGAGTGGTGCTGGTGCTCGCGAACCAGCTTTCAGACAGGGGGAGTTCGTGACGAAGCACCGGGTTGGACGCCAAGAAGGGCTCATCGATGTAGGCGGTGAGTTCGGCACGGTAGGAGTAGGCCTTGCCGTGCCAGTCGTGCACTCGGTGCAGAGCCGGTTTACGGACAGCGGGAAACGCGGTGGCGGCTTTCTCGGTGCCCTCCCACAACTTGCCGCTGCCCATGCCGGCGGGGACAGAGAGCAGGCGCAACCAGCACGGACCGTATTCGGGGTGGTCGGCGCGGTGGCCCAGAGTGCGACCGTGCCAGCCCCACGACGGGGGGCCAGAGGTAGTGGCGCCCAGGACGCATGCTGCGAACGCGGACGCTGCCTGCATTCGGCGCGTGTCGTCGTCAGAGGGGGGAGGCGAGTACATCGAGGACCGTCCGGAGTGTGGCGGGAGGGATGGCGGTCCTGCCAGTCACGGCAAGAGCCTCGTCCCAGTGTGCCTCCTGCCCGGTGGCCAGGAGGACGCGTTTGACGCCTGGACACGACGCGGCGGCCGCCAGAGCGGCGGCGGCCACCGGGGCGCCGGGGCGTATGAGGTCGGCAATTTCTGCAGTGGCCAGGGACAAGAGCTCTCCGCCGTGCAGCGGGGCAGATGCATGGACTTCCCATCCCAGCTCTGCGGCCTGGGCGATGGGCCCAGTCCGGTCCAGGGCTTCGGTCAGGTGAACGTCCATCACGAGGCTGACGGGTAGCTGCACGAGACGAAGATGGTGGGATTTGCTTCCGGCCGCCTCACAGGCCAGCTGGTCCAGCAGCGGCACGGTGAATCGGCCGTCGCTGAAACCCGACCAGGTGGCCACTCCGTAAGCCGTCACCTCGCCGGCATGTGCGGCCCGCTCCAACACGGCGAAGGCATCCCGCATAGCGTCGGTCAGCATCTGTTGGTCGCCGTGGTGGTATTCGGGGTTATGGATGAACACCGCATCGAGCTGCTCGCGGCCCAGTTCGATGCGGCTGCGGGCGATCTGCCAGCGCACGTAGGCGGGCGCGAGGCTGTGCCGGATCTCCGCTGTGGGGATGACGGCGACGGCGTGCGCGGCCCGGGCGGTGGGTGCGGTGAGGAATCCGGCCTTCGTCGCAACCAACAGGCCGGGATGGTCGGCGAGGACAGGGGCGAGCAGGTGATGAGCGCGGCCACCGCAATAGTTGGGAGCAGTGTCGTCCATCCGGACGGAGTGCGGGCAGCGTGCCGGGCGGCGGCGGCCAGCCTGTCACCGGGGATGCGGTAGGTGCCGAGCCCGAGGACGGCGCTCATCCCAGCTCCTGGGCGCGGACAGCCGCCATCTGGGCTGCGACCAGCTCGGTGACCACGGCAGCCGCGTCGACCATTGCGACGTCGGCTGCGGCCGCGAGGTCGTCGAGCCGGTGCCAGCCGACGTGCAGGAGTCGGCGGAGCAGCGGTGCGGCGTCCGCCGCAGCGTCGACCTCCTGACCTGCACCCCGGATGCGCACCAGGTGCTCGCCGTCAATCGTCACCCGGGCGACGTGGGCTCGGCCGGTGGTCAGCCGCACGAGGGTGCCCGGTTCGGGCGGAACAGTCGTCAGGTGGGGCAGCGACGGTCTCATGCGGCCCATGTCCGCGACGTCTTGCGCGGCTGCATACCGTGCCAACACGGAGCCGTTGTCCAGAGCTGATGTGACTTCCTTACCGAAGCGCTTGACGAACTGGGCCTGTATCTCGGGGCTCGCGTTCAGGGGCAGGTCGATGCGGAAGGTGTCCGAGGACAGGAGCTCGTCTGCCAGCCACGTCAACAGTCGGCTGCCGGTATGTGGTGGCGTGATCCCGCAGGTCAGATGCAGAGAGGGGGTGCCCTGGTCGGCGGTAACTGCGTGCCACCAGCCGCGTGGCACGTAGAGAACGTCACCGGGGTGCATGACGAGCTCAACGATCGGGTCGGCGGGGGGCGGTTCAGGCGTGGCGACGTCACGGTGCAGCGGGACGCGGCGCGTGGGTCCGAACAGCCTCCACCGCTTGGCGCCCTCGATCTGCACGACGACGACATCGTGGTCGTCCCAGTGGGTGCCGAACCCCTCGGCGGCCGTCCACGACGCGTAGGCGTTGACCTGGACAGGGGAGCGCAGCCAGCCCTCCAGTTCGGCGGCCAGGTCCCCAATCGGTTCGTGAAGGTGATCGACTTGGTCAACCACGAGGGAGGCACCTTCCGCGAGGCGCTGGTGGAGCTCGGCGGGATGGACGCGCTGCCAGACCGTCGATCGGCGGGTCGTCACATGGGCCGCGTAGCGGTGCGGGAGCAGCATCTCGCCGGCGTGCGCGAGGCGTAGGCGGGGCGGCTCCAGTCGGTGGCGGGAGATCAAGTCGTTGAGGACGTCGAACGAGCATAGGGCGCCGAGTTCGTTCTTCGACAGGGCGCCGGACAGGTGACGGTAGTCGCGGTGCAGTGTCTGGGCCAGGAAGGTGTCCTGGCCCAGACGCTCCGCGATGCGCAGTTCGCTCATCGCCGGAAGGGGACTTCTAGTCGTTGCCGTCGCTGCGACCGGTGCCGCCGCCGTCGGACGGAATGGCGGAGCGACCGCGGGCGGCGGCGATGGCCCGGCGGCTTCGCAGCAGACAGGCGGCCTGTCCCGCCGAGCTGTCCGTGCTGGTGTTCGTCGGCATGTTGTCCTCCTGAAGAGTGGGAAACGGCCGGAGACCTGACCGCTTCACCAGCGTGGCCCGACCGGTGATGGTTCGTCATTGCCTCGTCGGGGCCCGCACATTGCGGGTTGCCCGCAATGCCGTTCGCCTCCCGCAGCACCGCGCAACGACTACCGTGGACACGGCCCGGCCCCGTTATCCGTGCCTGTCCTTCGGGGGATCGCATGGCCACCGTCACCCGCGCACGCCGAGCTGAGATACAGCGCGAGGCGCAGCACTTACGCATGCGCTGTCAGCGCGAACACCACACTCTCGAGCGAACCGTCACAGAGATCCGCACCGCTCTGCATGAAGTCACCGCGCTGGAAGCATGGCGTCTGGCCATGGGCTGGTCTCGCGCTCAGACCGTCGCCCAGATCGCCGCGGTCTACGTGGCGGCTGATCTGCGGCCACGCGGCCTGACGGACGCGTGCCAGGAAGCGTTCCAACTGGCTCGTGACACCCGCTGCATCAAGCGGTACGAGCGCCGCTTCCTCCGGCCGCTCGACGGCCTGTCCTAGACCGCCGGGAGGTGCGTGGCGCGACCCTGCCGCGCGGCGGTGCGCAGCGCTGCGACGACGGCCGTGGTCGTCGGGTTCGCGGTCTCGGTGTGACGGGTCGCGGCGAACGAACAGCAGGCGCAGGATCGGGCGGTCCTCGATGAGCGCCGTGTACCAGCCGCCGAGGGGGGTGTAGATCTTGCCGCCCATGGAGGTGATGTTGACGATGGTGCCGGAGTGCTGAGCGCGCATCTGCGGCAGAACGAGCTGGGCCAGACGCATGGCGCCGAAGACGTTGGCCTCGAACTGACGGCGCGCCTCGTCCATGGGGACGTCCTCGATGGCGCCGGGCGCGCGGCGAGCTCCGGCTCGGGACGGAACGGGAGGTTCATGAGGACTCCTCGTGGGTCAACGGGGGGGGCGGCACGGCTCTGATCCCAGCAAACAAGCTCAGCCGGTGCCGAGGCAGTAGCCCCGCTTGGCCTTACGGCTCCCATCGGGCGGGCCGAGAAGCCGCAGGAAGGGCGGGAGACGGGCCGACGGGACCAGGAGGCCCGCCTGGCACTCCGGCCGTACCCCGTCCTCGTGGTCGACGAAGTGGGCTATCAACACCAGACCAGCTTCGCCTCGTTCCAGGGGCGTCCTAGCCTCCGCGATCCTCGAGCGCCTCCTACACACTGCGAAGTCGTCTCGATCAACACAACAGCTACCGACTGAACAACCACCTCCAGGCCATCGAGGGGGACACCGAAGTGGCCTGAGCGGTGGTGCACTCAGAGTGGGATGCGGACAGTGCATCCCCGACAAACGTCGTGGCCTTCTCCCTCGGGGCCGACGGACGCCGGAAGCCGACAAGACGCGTCCTCATTTCCGCTCCTTGGTGGGAAACACGTACTCGTCGAGGACCAGACCGACGGCGACGGCCGCCGGGATGGCGACGAGGGCACCGATGATGCCGAGAAGCGCGCCGCCGACGAGCACCGCGAGGACGGTGACCAAGGGGTGGACGTCCACCGCGAACTTCATGGCCCGCGGCACGATGAGGTAGTCCTCGGCGACCCGGAAGACAACGTAGAAGACCGCAGTCGCGATCGCGACGGGCAGGGAAACGGACAGCGCGACGAGGCTGACGACAATGCCGGCGAGAGTGGAGCCGACGATCGGAATCAGGTCCATCAGGGCGGTGAAGATGCCCAGGGCGGCTGCGTAGGGGACGCCGGTGCCCACGCACCAGGCGAAGGTCGCCAAGCCGGCGATACCCGAGGTGACGAGGTTGCCGAGCATGAATTTCCCGATCCGATTCATGATCTCTTCGGCCATGCCCTCGACGCGTTCGCGCCGGCTCGCGGCCACGAAGCGGTAGCAGAACTGTTTGATGGCCGGCAGGGCCGCCATGCAGTACAGGGTCACCGTGATCACGATCGCCGTGGACGTGAGGGTACTCAGGACCATCTGGCCTGCGCCCAGAACACCGCCCGCCAGGCCGGTCGCTCCGTCTCCCGACCCGATCTGCTGCTTGGCCTTCTCGACCAGGTGGTAGCGGTCCTCCAGACGACCGATCGCCGACTGGTGGTCGTGAACCTGCTGCAACCAACCGGGCACCGCATCGACCACCGACGACACCTCGTTGGTCACCGGCGGAATGACCAGAGCCAGGAACCCTCCGAGTACCGCGATGAACCCCGTCAGCACGATCGCGACGGCCCAGCCGCGCCGCAGACCCCGGCGCGTGAACCACGCGACGAGCGGTTCCAGACTGATGGCGACGAACGCGGCCAGCAGCAGCAAGGTCAGCATCGAACTGACCCGCAGCACGGTCTGCACAGCCAGCCACGCCAGACTCGCGCCCAGGCCCAGACCGAACCCCACCGTCACCCACGACCGCCTGCGCTCGCGGCGTGGATCTCGGCGCGGCGGCTCTTGGGGTGCCTTCCGGGACCCCTCTACGGCGTCCGCCGGTCCGGAACCGGAGCCGCGCGCCGCTTCTTCAACCGCGCCCCGCTCTTGCCCAACGGACTCGGACCCGGACTGCGCAGACATCGCGGCGCCTCTCCTTGACTCGAACAGGTGTGGCGCGCCGCCCAGGACGCTCCTGAACCGCTCTCGCCCTGCGCCAACGCCCACGAGCACTTCGTCCGCGACGCGTTACGGCATAGGTCCGGTTACCCAGGGACTCCGCTCCTACCACGTCCGCGTCCCACCGGGTCACCTCACCCGTCCGGGACACCGTCAGTAGGCGCCCTGCCGACGCAGAGAGCGCGGGCGGCCGTCGGGATCGGCGACGACCCGGTAGAGCGGCTCGGTCAGGGCCCGCGTGATGCGGGACAGATGCGGCGGGTGATAGGTGCGCAGCCGTCCCGGCGGTCGCGGACCGTGACGGCCGCCGTCGTGCCACGCGTCCAGAGCGGCGGCCGAGTCGGCGTAGGCCGCAAATGCGCGGCCCGGGTCGCAGAGTGCAGCCGCTTCCCCGTCTCCGGCGCGGTCAAGGTGTTCGAGATTCAACGACAACCGCAGCTCGCGCGCGAAGACGCGGGCGCCGTCACCCAGGCCGCCGGGGTCCATCGGTTCACGGGAGTCACGGGTCTCGTCGAGGACAGCGCAGCTGAGTTCCGAATCGTGCGTCCAGGAGCGCCGGTTGACGTTGTCGGACCCGACCGCGGCCCAGACATCGTCGATGACACAGACCTTGGCATGGACGTACACGGGTGTCCCGGCGTGATTCTCCAGGCTGTAGACGGCCACCCGGTCGCCGCCGGCCCGTCGCAGGACTTCCAGAGCGTGGATCCGGCCCAGCAGATTCATCGGTGTGCTGATCCGCCCCTCCTGGTCCGGCACTGGCGGCAGGACGGCAATCATCCGCAGCCCCGGATGATCCGCGAGAGCCTGGGCGAATGGCTGGACGGCACTCTCCGACCACAAGTACTGGTCCTCCAGGTAGATCAGCCGGCGTGCCCGCCGCAGGGACTTCGTGTAGGCGCGGGCGATGCTGCGTTCACCGTCGGGAGCGAACGGATAGCCCCTGAGGCGGTTCGGGTAGGTGCGCAGGATCTGGACCGTGTGGGAACCGCGCGGGCCCGGGTCGGGTTGCTGCACCGGGAGCGGATCCGCCCGTGTGTCCTCGCCCCGCAGTGCCGCCCGCAGCCGGCTGCGCGGGCTGCGACTGAGCGGAGCCGGGTCCGTCCACCGCTCACGGAACGTGGCCTCGACATCCCCGACGGCGGGCCCGCGCACCGCCAGCTGGACGTCATGCCAGGGCGGACGGGAACCGTAGGCGTCGGCCATGGGTTGCGCCAACGGGTCCCCCTGATGAGCGGCGTCGTCCCTGCGGCTGTGGCAAAGATCGATTCCGCCGACGAAGGCGACGTCCTGCTCGGGCCGACCCGGGTGGCGCAGCACCACGAACTTTTGATGGTGCGATCCACCCGGCCGCACCCGCATGTCGAGCAGGCACTCCCCTCCCGCCTCCTCGATCTCCTCCCCCAAGTGGTAGTTCTCCTGTTCGCTGAACTGGAACCGATCCAGGTGCGAGCGCCACACCAGCCCCTTGACGACGACACCGCGGCGTGCGGCGTCGCACAACACGTCGCCGATAGCGCTCTTCGGTCCGTCCAGCAGCTCGTCAGGGTCGCCCCGCCAGTCCGTGAACATCAACATGTCGCCGGCTCGCTGCGCCCGCACGGCCGCGAGCAGCTCGGCGAAGTACACCGCTCCGTGCACCAGGGGGCGGACGTCGTTGCCCGTGGACCACGCCCCACCGTCGGCATGACGGCGGTCCACGCGCGACGCCGGATTCCCCCGCTGAGCGGAGGTGAGCAGCCAGTCGGCGCTTTCCACGTGACAGTCCTTCCAGTCGACGGCCCTTCCGGGATCTCCTGATAGATCCGTTACCCCATGAGCGCGTGACCACGCGATTCCTGCTCCGCCAGCCCTGCGAAGGCCTCCGTCGCCGGCGTCGAGAAAGGCACCACCTCCGCAGGCGTGCAGCGCCAGTACTCCGGCACCGCCGGCCGCACCGAGAACTGCCAGATCGGCGTCTTCGCCGCCTCCGCCACCACCCTGGCACGCGCCCTGGTGGACCGCGAGCTGTATCTGCCCAAGTCCCCGACGGACGACCGCGAACGCTGCCGGGCCGCAAAGATCACCGACGACGAGGCCACTCGTTGGAGGGCGGTCCGGCAACACCGCCCACTACATGCCCCCTGCCAACTACACTCCCGACGACGCCTCTCACCAGGCCAGATAGCGAAACGCTGCTCGAGTACCAGCACAGCGCCGTTCTCGTCTTCACCGCAGCGACCAACGAATTCATTCCGAGCCAGCACGACTGGTGGCACCGTCAGCACGAGGAACGTGACGGTCCGGCGCACGTGGCGGCCAGAACGGAAGCTTTCCGGATCCGCGGTCAGGCCTTCCAGGCTGTTCATCGGCTGCGCCTGCTCGTACCCGATGACGACCTGCATGCACAGGCAGAGCAGACCATGGGATGATCGGCGCCCCTCACCGCGCAGCAGAGCGCGAAGAACTGCGGGTGAGGTCGGCCGAGGGGCGAACGTTCCTCAACTCCTTCGTCGCGCACGCCTCGGCCCGGATCAGGTAGACGGCCGATGGCTCTCGCACCAGTGACATCCAACGCGGGGTCGCTGCGGGTCGGCGACGCGACGGCGACCGGCTTCCCTGTCGATGCACAGCTCCTGTCCGGCAGGGTTCGCGCCGAAATGGGTTACCGGTTCGGGAAACGTGGAACCTGCGGGGACTCCGGTCGCTCCTGGTAGGTGAATTCCGTGTCCAACGTGAGGGCGTGGCGGGCTCGTTCTGTGCTTCGCCAAGTCGGTCCCGGTGCCGGCTCCTGCCTGCTCCGTCCTGTGACCGTTCCGCCTTGGCTGAAAGAGGGGCCGATAACGCACCGTTCTTCGACGCCCGGGCCGGTGTGGCCTCAACCCTCCCCAGGCTGCGTCTTGTCCGGGTTCGGGCAGTCGCGGTCAGCGAGGGCCGGCCCGAGCCGGCGTGACGATCACCGACCACCGATTGCCGGGCAGTTGCTCCCGCTCGTCCTGTCCTCCACATGAGAAGGCTCACCAGTGATCCATGAGAAAACGCCCGTGTTGGTCGACGAGTCAGGGGAGGGGGTGAATGGCCGGCCGGCCTCCTGGGAGCGGCGGCTGCGGGACTTCGGGCACGTCGGGCGTCCGTCTGTGTCCGTGCGCGAGCGCCTGGTCGTGCCGTTTCCCGAACCCGGGTCATGGCTTTGGCGCACGCTCGGGTTCTCCCCGGCAACGGGGCGCCGGCTGGCGCGCTGGTCGCAGTGGGGCGGGCCGCTGCTGGTGGCGCTCCTGGCCGGGCTGCCGCGTTTTTGGCGTCTGGGCAGCCCGCGGGCGGTCGTGTTCGACGAGACGTACTACGCCAAGGACGCCTGGTCGATGCTGCGGTTCGGCTACGAGGGCACCTGGCCCAGCAGCAAGATCTCCGACCCGCAGATCCTCGCCGGTCCGCAGGTGATCCCGCTCTCCGACACCGGGTCCTTCGTCGCGCACCCGCCGACGGGCAAATGGGTCATCGCCCTCGGCGAGTGGATCTTCGGCCTCACCCCCTTCGGCTGGCGTTTCATGACGGCGCTCCTTGGGACGCTGTCGGTGCTGATGCTGTGCCGAATAGGACGCCGCCTGTTCCGTTCGACCCTGCTGGGCTGCCTGGCCGGAGCGCTGATGGCCGTGGACGGCCTGCACTACGTGATGAGCCGCACCGCGCTGCTCGACCTCGTCGTCATGTTCTTCGTCCTGGCGGCGTTCGGCTGCCTGCTCATCGACCGCGACAGCTCGCGGGTCCAGCTCGCGGCAGTTCTGCCGGTCGACGAGGACGGCCGGGTGCGCCCGGACGGACACACCGGCGACCGTGTCGGGACGGGAGCGCGACCCTGGCGGCTTGCCGCGGGCCTGTGCCTGGGCCTGGCGGCCTCGACCAAATGGAACGGCCTGTACTTCCTCGCCTTCTTCGTGATCCTCACCCTGCTGTGGGACGTCGGCGCTCGCCGCGTGGCAGGAGCGCACCGCCCCTACCGCGCGGCGCTGTGTAAGGACCTCGGCTGGTCGGTGCTGTCCATCGCCCCGGTCGCTGTCCTGACGTACCTGACGGCATGGACCGGCTGGTTCCTGTCCGACAACGGCTACGGACGCCACTGGGCGGACGCCCGGGGTGGCACATGGTCGTGGATCCCGGCTCCGCTGCGCAGCCTGTGGCACTACGAGCACGCCGTCTACCAGTTCAATGTGGGACTGAGTACTCCCCACAAGTACCAGTCGAACCCCTGGAGTTGGCCGGTCCTCGGTCGCCCTGTGCTGTTCCACTACCAGTCGCCGGCACCCGGGCAGGACGGCTGCCACGCGACGGCCGGCTGCGCACAGGCAATCCTCGCCCTGGGAACACCGCTCCTGTGGTGGTCGGCGTGCTGCGCACTCATGTACCTGCTCTACCGATGGGCGCTGCGCCGTGACTGGCGCTCCGGCGCGATCCTCTGCGCGGTAGGTGCCGGCTATCTGCCCTGGTTCCTCTACCAGGACCGCACGATCTTCTCCTTCTACGCGGTCGTCTTCGTGCCCTACCTGTGCCTGGCCGTGACGATGATGCTGGGAGCCCTGTTGGGTCCTGCGGGAGCGACTCAGGGGCGCCGCATACGAGGTGCGGTGGCCGCGGGCCTGCTGGTCCTGCTCATCGCCTGGAACTTCATCTACCTCTTCCCGGTCTACACCGGACAGACGATCCCGTACGCCGACTGGCAAGCCAGAATGTGGCTCGACACCTGGATCTGAGCCCAGCCACCCGCCACCCAGTACGCGGCGCTGCGCGCGCCCTCGACCCGACGGGAACCGGTTCGGCGTTACGCTCCGCGGCTGGGAAACGGTGTGCACGCTCACGTAATTCCGCGCCGCCGAACGCCAGTTGGTGGATACCGGCAGTCCTTCCGGCGCCAGGTTCATTGCGGTCCGCCCAGGTCAACGGACCGTGGCCGCTTCCACGAGTTGCCTGGTCCGTCCGAGGTCACCCGGGCACCGCCCGCGGAGGTTGAGGTTGATTCGACGCACCCACACCCGTCGGCCAAGGCCTCGTTCAGCGACCGTTCGGCGGCATCGAACACCCCGTGCCGCAGGCAGCTTTCAACGGCCGAGCCGAGATACGACGCTCAGCGCCCGGCCCTTGCGTCGTCGGCTGCCCGGCTCCAGTACTCGGCGAGGGCTCCTTCTCTGTACGGGGCGGGGCTGACGCTGAGTTCACCGGCGAACGGGCGGTCCAGGACGAAGACCAGGGGCAGACTGACGCCGATGAGCCCGGCGACCGAGGCGACGAAGAGGATCTGAGCACCTGTAAGGCGGCTGCGAGGTGGGCTTCCGTGGTCCCGTAGCTGGGATTTCCCGCTCGCATACGGGGCCATTGGTCCTCGACGACCGCGTGGACGTAGCCGCTCATCGTGGAGTCGAGACGAGCACGTACCTGCGTCGGGTAGGCGGTGGCGTCACGGGTGATGAGCGCTGCGTCCGTGGCCTCGGAAGCGACGATGGTTCAACTGGGTCCAGAGAGTGACGATGACAAAGGCGAGGATGATCCCGTAGATCGCGCCGAACATGCCGAGTGTCACCCCGACCATCTCGTTGGGCTCCCTACGGGCCACCGAGGGGTATCTGCGGCGCAACAGCACGCTGCTGCGAACAGCGAGGAGGACAGTCCCACCGACGGTGAAGACGGCGAGTGTGAAGGTGCTGTAGTGGTTGAGCAGCCAGAGCGAGAGATGCGCGGAGTCCAGGGCGGACACAACTACCCCAACGCGCGGTGTTGATGAGCCGCTACGGGGATGGCCAGGTGGTTCAAACCACCGAGTGAGAGATCGATTCCGCCCGACGCCGCGCAGCCCAGGGTGACTTCCTACGGTGGGATAAGGTCGGCCGAGGAAGATCCGCTCGGTTCGCCCGAGTTGCATCGAGCGGGGGAGACGGCGCCCGCCCGCGAGGGGAGCTGGATGCTGCAGGCATTGGGACTGGGGCCGGCCGAAGAGGCTGTCTACACCGCATTGCTGGCTCGCCCCACAGCCTCCGCGCGCGACCTCGCCCGGCAGACCGGACTGGAGGAGCCCGCGACCACCCGCATCCTGCTCGACCTGTCGACACGTGGCTTGGTGGTGATCGCCGCCGAGGCCGGGAGCGGGACACCTGACCCGGCGGACCGCGGGGCGGGCCGTCCGCCCGCCCGCTACCGGATCACCCCGCCCTCGGTGGCCCTGGCCCCTTTCCTCGTCGAGCAGCGCAACGCGCTTCAGCGGGCCGAGACCGCGTTCGCGATGCTGACCGAGCAGTACCGCAGCACCGCGGTACATCCCGCGGGCAGCGTCATGGAGGTGGTGGTCGGCGTGGAGCAGGTGGCGCACCGATTCCATCAACTGCAGCGCGGCGCTCAGCGGGAGTTGCTCGTCTTCCTCGTCGGGGAACCCATCGCGGTACCGCGCGAGGACACCGACATCTCCGAGAATTCCGCGTTGGACCGCGGAGTCGCCTTCCGCGTCGTGGCGGCCAAGGACTATCTCGACGGTCCCGACGTGGGCAGGGACGTGAGGGAGGCCATCGCCTCGGGTCTCGAACTTCGGCTGGTCGACTCGTTGCCGCTGAAGATGGTCGTGTCGGACCGGGAGCGTGCGATGGTGCCGCTGGACATGGCGGACTCCGGCGGTGAGCCGAGCGCCATCGTGGTGCACCGCAGTGGCCTGCTGACGGCCCTGGTCCATCTCTTCGAGAAGGAATGGGCCCAGGCTCGTCCGCTGTACACCACCGCCACGGGCGTGCGCGCGGGGTCGACAGCCGATCAGCAGCCGACAGAGGGGGAACTGGAGGTCCTTGCCCTGTTGCTGGCGGGGGTCTCCGACCGGCGGGTGGCCTCCCAACTCGGCCTTTCGATACGCACCGTGGAGCGACGGACCCGCCGTCTGATGGACCTCGCCGGAGCTGATTCGCGTCTGCAGCTCGGGTGGTACGCCGCACGTGCGGGCTGGTTCTGACCCACCGGTCCGAGGGTCGCCCGGTTGATCGCGGCGATGGACACTCGGGCGTACCCGCACCTTTCGGGCCTCGAGCGCACCGAGCCGACGAGCCGCCGGACGTGACCGTGTGACGGGAAACCGACATGCGGGAAACCCGTCACGCGCTGCGTCCCCCGCCGATCCGTATGCATGGCAGGCTCCAGCCACAGCCTGACATGTTCACGGTATCCAGTGGGGAGATCCATGCGCTCCATAACGCGTACAGCCTTGGGCGCGGCGACCGTCGTCGTCCTGACCGTCACCGCGGTCCTGCCTTCCGGGGCGGCGGCGGACACGCAGTCTGACGGTGCCTCGGGCAAGAGGCCCATCGTCGGCGGTGGGACCGCGGCGGCGGGCGGCAAGCAGGTGTCGGTCACGCTCGTCACCGGGGACAAGGTGCTGGTGACCACGGACCTGTCGGGTCACAGCTCCGCGGCCGTCCTGCCCCGCGAGGACGGCACGCAGCCGATCGTGCAGACCTTTCAGATGGGCAAGGACCTCTACGTCTACCCGGAGGACGCCTCCCGGGCGATCGCCGAGGGCAAGGTCGACGAGCAGCTGTTCAACGTCACCGGGCTCATCCGCCAGGGATACGACGACGCACACACCAACACGCTTCCGCTCATTGCCACGTACCAGAACAGTGTGAACGTCGCCCGCAGCACGCCGGCGGCTCCTCGCGGGGCCGAGCGGGGCCTGAGCCTCCCGACGGTGGACGGCGTCGCGCTCAAGGCCGGCAAGGACACGGCCGCCACCTTCTGGCAGGACATCACCAACGCCCGCTCACGTTCCGCCTCCACGCTGAAGAAGCTGTGGCTGGACGGCAAGGTCGGGGCCACGCTGGAGCAGTCCACCGCGCAGGTGCACGCCCCGGAGGCCTGGGCTGCCGGCTACGACGGCAAGGGCACCAAGGTCGCCGTGCTGGACACGGGCGTGGACGCCGAGCACCCGGACCTGGTCAACCGGATCGCCGCGTCCGAGAACTTCACGGACTCCAAGACCACCGACGACCAGGTGGGCCACGGCACTCACACCGCTTCCACGGTCGGCGGGTCCGGAGCGGCCAGTGACGGCCGCGAGAAGGGCGTCGCCCCCGGTACCTCCCTGCTCATCGGCAAGGTCCTCAACGACCAGGGCTACGGCCAGGACTCCTGGGTCATCGCGGGTATGCAGTGGGCCGTCGACCAGCAGGCGGACGTCGTCTCCATGAGCCTGGGCAGCCCCGCGATCGGCGACTGCGCCGACCCGGTGGCCCAGGCCGCGCAGCAGCTCTCGCAGAACACCCACACCCTGTTCGTCGTCGCCGCCGGCAACGCCGGTCCGGGCGCCGAGACCGTCTCCTCGCCCGGTTGCGCGCCCGGCGTGCTGACCGTCGGCGCCGTGGACCACGACGACACCACGGCGCAGTTCTCCAGCCGCGGCCCGGTCGCCGTCACCCACACCCTCAAGCCCGAGATCGCAGCCCCCGGCGTCGACATCTTGGCGGCCAACGCGGGCGGACGGGGCATCTACGCCTACCGGACGATGTCCGGCACCTCCATGGCCACCCCGCATGTCGCGGGCGCCGCGGCCGTCGTCCGCCAGGCCCACCCGGACTGGACCGCGCAACAGATCAAGGCCGCTCTGGTCGCCTCCGCCCGCACCGGCGGCAAGGTCGCCGGCGCCGACCAGACCGGCGCCGGTGTCCTCGACGTGTTCGCCGCGGTGAACCAGAAGGTGCTCTCCGCACCGGCCGTCCAGGCCGGCAGCTACGACTGGCCGCAGGACGCATCGGACCGCACCACCGTGCAGGTGCCGTTCACCAACACCGGCGGCCGCGATCTGACCCTGAGACTGAGGGTCAGCGGAGTGCACGGCAACGACGGCAGCGACGTCGACTCCGGCATCGTCCAGCTGGAGGAGGGCAAGGTGAGGGTCCCCGCGGGGGCCACCGCTCAGGTGCCGCTGCGGATCGACCCCACCGCCCGCCTGAAGGACGCCCAGTACGGTGCGGTCACCGGCCGGATCCTGGCCACCGGCGAAGGTGTGCACGTCTCCGTGCCCGTCACCCTCTACGTCCAGCCGGAGACGGTCACGCTCCGGGTCAAGGTCATCGACCGCAACGGCAAGCCCGCGGCCGGCTCCTCCTCCCTGGACCTCGTCAAGCTCGACATCGACAAGGGCGAGCGCCGTACCAACGCGGGTGCGACCGACCAGACGTACAGCGTGCGCCCGGGCGACTACGCTCTCAGCAGCTATGTGATCTCGTACGACGCCAACAACGCGGTCGAGTCGGTCAGTTACCTCGCGCAGCCGCAGCTGCGGATCACCCGTGACACCACCGTCGTCCTCGACGCCCGCAAGGCCCACCAGCTAAGCCTGCACACCGACCGCCCCTCGACAGTGGACAGCACCACGTTCAGCTACAGCCGCACGTGGGACGACACCTGGCTGATGTCCGGCTCGGTCGTGATCGGCAAGAGCGTCCAGAAGGTCTACGCGGACATCGACGGACGTGCCAGGAACGGCACCTTCGAGTTCCGGCCCACCTGGCGGGCGACCGGCTCCGAGGACGGGGCCTCCTACGTCTACAACCTGTCGTACCCGACCCGGGGTCCGCTGTACTCCGACCAGGTCTACAAGCCCAGGGACTCCAGGCTCGCCCAGGTCACCGAGACATGGAAGGCCATGGGCAAGGAAAGCGACTACCTCGACGCACTGTACGTCCGCTCCTCCGGGGGTGACAGCGACTACATCACCGTCAGCCCGTTCCGCGGGGTCCATGTGCCCAGTACCCGCACCGCCTACTACACGACCGGCGACGACGCCTGGTACCACGGCGCGATGACCAGCTTCCCGTTCGCCGCGTTCATGGGCGACCAGGAGCGCACCTACCGGGCCGGAGATCGGCGCGCCGAGGAGTGGTACGGCGGCCCCCTGCGGCCCGCCGCGCCGCGCGACGCCGACGGCAAGCTGATGCTGTCCGCCGAGCGGCAGGGCGACCTGATCGGCTTCCAGAACGCGCTCTGGGTCGACGGCTCCGGCGACCACTGGTCCTCCGGCGGGTCGTTCGGCGACCTCGGCAACCTGGCGCTGAAGCGCAACGGCGAGCAGATCGGCAGCAGTTACGACCCGTACGGCGTGTTCCAGGTGCCGGACGAGGACTCCGCGTACGAGCTCACCCAGAACCTGGAGAAGATCCCCTCCTCGGACCGGAACTGGCTGCGCTCCACCGCCGTCACCACCACGTGGAGCTTCCGCTCCCACCGGGAGCCGGACGTCTACTCCCGCGGCCTGCCGATCCTCGCGCCGGCGTACGACCTGCCGGTGGACGGCATGAACACCCTGCCGGCACAGAGCGGCATCAGGGTCGGCCTGTCGGTGGAAGGCCACGCCGGGTACACCCCCGGCGCGATCACGGAGGCCTCGCTGTCCTACTCCTACGACGGCGGCACCACCTGGACCGAGGCGCCGACCCAGCGGCGGGGCGGCAAGTGGACGGCCGTCCTCGACCACACCGGCGCCTCCGGCAAGCAGGTCACGACGAAGGCCACCATTACCGACGCCAACGGCAACGCGGTCACCCAGACCATCACCCGCGCCTACGACGTTCGGTGACCACCTCGTCCGGCCGGGCTGCCCAATGGAACGGGCAGCCCGGCCGGACGCCATTGCCACCTGTGATCACCAGGCCAACGAGCGGGTCGCCGCTACCGGCGGTCGCCACCGGCGGCCCTCTTCCCGACAGCCGGGACCTGGCGCCACTGATTGCGCGGCATCGCGCCGATCCGCGCCCACCAGGGGCACCCATGAGCCTGGTGGCGCATCTTCCGCAAGGCCGCCCTCGCGGCCGGTCATTCGCCAGCCCCGACGACATCGCCCACGCCACCCGCCTGGCAACATCCCCGCTCAACTCCCGTGCCCGCCCGTGGATCTGGGGCCGCACCCCACCACCAACCCGCTCTCTACGACGCCGATATATGTACCGCCTTTGAGGAATCCAGCACTAAATACTCCAGCCGTAGATCGTGATGTGACGGACGAATGGCGGAAGGTGCGGCTAGGGTCTACGCGCTCGGCGGTCCTGCGCGTGCTTTCCTGCGCGTTGGGCGCTCACCAGAGCCAGGGGCCCGTGTTGTTGGAGGAACACCGGTGATCGGCAAGCTGCAATGCGTGGTTCTGGACTGTCAGGATGTCCTTGAGCTCGCCCGGTTCTACCAATTGCTCCTCGGTGGCGCGGTCAACCAGTCCGATCCCCGGTGGGCCGTCAGCGACGACTTTTCGACCCTTCACACGAGCTCTGGCCTGGTCTTTGCGTTCCAGCGCGTGAAGGATCACCGGGCGCCGCGGTGGCCGGACAGCACGTACCCGCAGCAGTTTCATCTGGACCTCGATGTCCCGGACCTTGACCAGGCCCAGGAACAGGTCCTCGGCTTCGGCGCCACGCTGCTGCATGTCGACACCCGCGGTTGGAGGATCTTCGCAGATCCGGCAGGCCACCCTTTCTGCCTCCTCAGAGGCTGACAGGGAGAGGCCGACCCCCGCTTTCGCCCGGCGATGTCCGTTCTCCGGCAGGGGGAACGGGTGCGGCCACCGTTGATCATCGGTGTGTGAAGACTAACGATCACGCGGTGGCCGCCGTTCACAGCGCAGACACTGCCCGCCGGCAGGAGGCGTTCGAGGGCCTGATGAGCCGGATGGCAGGCCGCTTCGCCCGGGTCTGACCCCGGCGCCGGGCTGGGCGGTTGGTGCTCGGCTGCTGTCGGACCTGCCGCGCAAGAACTGCTGGACTGTCACAGACGCTCGGCCGGCCGCGCGCAAAGCGGCACCGCCCGCTCGGCCGACGATTCCTCGAAAGGACAGCCCGAGGCGTCAATCGTTCGGTGGGTCAGACCGCCGAGCGATGCCGCAACCAATCCTCACGGTCGTTCGTCCAGCAGGACGCTCCACCTTGACGCCCTGAACCACGCCCGCTCCACGGTGTGTGGGTCGACGGCAGACGGGATGGGAGCTGGGGCAGGTGTGTGGTTGAGCTGGTCAGACGAGGGACGACCGGATCCGGTCGATGGCCCGCAGAACCTCATCTCTGTTCTTCGCGCTCTTGATCCAGGTTGGTAGCCGCGCGACGAGGGTCATCTTTCTTATCTGCGCATCCCATGGTGCTCGCTCACGCAACGGCGCCTGTACGAACTTCCGGATCAGCTCCAGATGTTCCGGGTTGTAGGCCCACAGCCAGCCGTGTCGCGTCTCTGTCTGCAACCACAACGGCAGACCGAAGTAGGGATCTGCCGCTTCACCTCGCCCCCGGAAAAGGCGGAAGCCTCCCCCAGGAGCATCTCGCGACAGACCGCATGCCCTACAGACGAGGCGGTGGCGCCCGAACACGGAAGGAACCCCGCCCTCAGCCGCCGACACCATCGGGGCAACGTGTGCAATCCCAGCGCACTTCGGACAGCTCACGAGCACATGATCAATGAAGTCGTACTTCGTGTGCTGGGCATCTCGGAACCGCTGTGGCGAGAGCATGACGCCAGTGCGATCCCTCTGCCTGACCGTGCTCATGCACGGAAGAACCGTGCCCCTACCGTGCCCGGTCGGGCGGGGAACCTCGGGGAACCACGGTCGCTCGCGGTGACAGGACCGAGGAGAGCCCCCGACCGATCCTGCTGGTCAGAGGCCCTCCACCACTGCGGTGGGTGTGGGACTTGAACCCACGGTGACTCGCGCCACGACGGTTTCAAGACCTGTCCCCTGGGCTCACCGCGGCAGATCGAGGTGCGCGAGCAAGCGCAGCACACCGGCGAGGTGATCGAGATCGTGCCACATGGCGATGACGTTCTCTGGGGCGCGCTGTACAAGCGCCCCGATCTCAGCGACGTCGTCGCTGACCTGTCCGCAGTCAAGCTTCGTCGGCGTTTTGCTCATGTCGAACGCGGCTGCAAGGTCGAGGCTCCAGTAGTAGTCCACGGGCAACTCGGAGAGGTTCACCTCATCACCGAACCGGAGTTCCGCCTCGTCTAGAGGGCGTCTGAAAAGCCTGTCAGCGGGCTGGTCTTGCGAGGCGCCGTATGAGGAGCATGGTCATGGTGAGGTAGATGGCGTTCTCCGAGCAGACGCGCAGGTACTCGTAGTCCTTGGACAGGCGGCGACACCGTCCCAGCCAGGCGAACGTCCGCTCTACCACCCAACGCCGCGGGACCACCGCGAAGAGGGCCACTGGCGGAGGCGGTGCCCCGACCTTTGCCCAGGTCGAACGGAATCCTCCGTCGCGGCGCTGCACGACCTCCACAGTGATACCGGTGGCTTCCTGTGCCCAGGCATGGAAGTCGGCGCCGCGGTAGCCCTGGTCCGCCCACACGTGTCGCAGACGCGGGAAGGTCTCGGCAGCCCGGGAGAACAGCACCGCGGCACCGTCGCGATCACCGACGCTGGCCGGGCTCACGCAGGTGACCAGAACGGTGCCACGGGTGTCGACGAGCAGGTGGCGCTTGATGCCGCTGACCTTCTTGCCGCCGTCGTATCCGTGCAGGCCGCCGCGTTCGCTGGCCCGGACACTCTGGCTGTCGATGATGGCCGCACTGGGAGTGGGATCCCGGCCGAGCCGCACACGCTCACGCTCGCGCAGCACCGTCAACATCCGCTCCCACACGCCTTCTTGCTGCCATCGCCGCCAGTAGTGGTAGACGGTCTGCCACGGCGGCAGGTCATGCGGCAGCAACCTCCAAGCACAGCCGGCCCGCAGCCAGTACGCCAGCGCGTTGAGGATCTCCCGCCGCGTGTGTTTCGCCGGCCGACCACCGGGCTTGACCGCCGGAACCAGCGGACAGAGGATCTCCCACTCCGGATCGGAAAGATCCGTCGAGTAACGGGTACGCAGCCCGCACACCCCAGCCCCCGAAAGTGCGACACCACCCCGCTATCAGGCAACTTGCCCGCTGACAGGCTTTTCAGACGCCCTCTAGCCACCAGAACTGGAACCTGAGAGGTGGGGCAGGTCAACCTGTCACCCCTGCATCAGACCCGTTGAAGGTGCGGCGGGCCGCGGTGTCCGCCTGGGAGTCGGCAACGAAGCCGACCGAGCCGCGCGGACCCGAGCGCGAGGCGCCGCGATCCGACGATCACCCCGGATGAGCACCCAAGAACGACGGTATGGAGGTCGGTCTTGACTCCCCACGGCTCGCGACGGTGCACCAGACCGTGTTCCTGGTCGGTGCGGCTGGGGCGTGGCGTCGGCACGTCGTCCGTCAGCAGCTCGGTTCCGCAGCGTCTCGGTGGTCACCCGCGAGTTCACAATATCGCGAAGGAGAGGACACACAGGAAAATAGTTACCCCCGAACACAAGAACTCTGCAATCCCCATCACATATCTCTTACTGAATCTTGCATTAGAATTCCCTTCATCCGGATTGAGCTTTCGGGACAGAATCTCATTGGCCAGCGCATCACGCTGCTTCCTCCCTGTGATGCTCACGTCGTACGCAAGCACCGGAAGATGACCATAATGGGACACCTCAAGAGTAAGGGCACGCCGTCCACCACACGAGATCACGCTACTATACGGAACTTCGTAGACGCTAAATAGGTTGCGCACAACCAGCAAGTCTTGCGCGATTGTCACAGACGGACGCAAATAGAAAGAAAGGGAGAAGTAAAAAACCAAGGGAATGGGCGAAAGCGCGGCTAGCCGTAGCGACGCCGGCTGGTGCCACAATGCTTGCTGCGCGAAAATTTGCAGAGCAGAAAACGTTGCGATCACGATAATTCCGCAAGCTATTCTCTGAGGTCTACGGTGTCGCATTTATCAACCTAGCATGTAGTGATTCTGTGGAACTGGAGGCGTACGTGATCGTCAAGTCTGGTCAATCTCTCCTCTTGAGCAAGCAATCGACCTGTGGTCGACCCTCCCTGGAGGGTCGACCACAGGTCGATTACCCTAAAACATCCACTTTGTGATTCGATGTATTATACTGCTGGTATCGCCTGATGTATACGCCTCTTGCGCCCTTTGTGCAAACCTGGCGCCGGCGCTAGGCAGGTAGGGAAGCGCTATCTCCGCGGCGCTTACGGCTGCACCGAAAACATCGTGGGTACAGTTTGATCCGTTGTCATATGCGCATGAATCCACAGCTTGACTAACGCTGGCTGCCGCGCTGACTACCGCTCCCACCTTTCCGATCGCCGCGAGAACCTCGGCGGGACCTGCGGCACATGCGCCCATTGTCACAACTACACATGTTCCTGCAATTCCCGTAGCGCCATAATTGACAGCTTCTCCCGCATCCCCGATCAGCTGGATCGCATCTCGGTGATCGTGGTTAAATTTCAAACCTTTCTCCCACAAACCTTCCTGGCCGCCGTTCCCTGTCCTCTTTGCCGGTACCGGTTCTGGGCCCTTCCTAAACACCACCTGAGTTGACTTGTGGCCCCCGACCGTGCGGACCGTAACGGACATAACTCCGTTCCCAGTACCACCGCCTGCCTTCTGGTACTGGTAGGTCTGGGTGGAGGTGTGGGTGGAGACGAGTTTTGTCCATCCGCCCTGGCTGTCGCGCTCCAGGTGGTCGACAGTGCTTCCGCCGTGGCCGTCACTGCACCCGTACTCGCAGGGCGTTACAGGCCGCAGGCCGGTGGGGTCGGACTTGGTGACCGGGGTGTTGTTGGCGTAGGCGTAACCGTTGAGGGACTCGTGGTCGTCGGAGGCGAGGACGGGGTCGACGGAGAGGAAGCGTCCGGTGACCTGGTCGTACTCGCGGGCGCCGATGTGGGTCAGTCCGGTGTCGGTGTCGGCGGGTTTACTGAGGAAACCCTTGTCGTCGGGCCACGCTGACGGTGTCCCACCGCGAGTTTCGCCGAAGGGCTTGGTGTAGCGGCGGGTGATGGCCTGGGTGGTGGCGTCCACTGCCATTGAGACGGTGCCGTGGTGGTCGTCGACCATCCAGGACAGGCCGGTCTCGGTCCGGACAGCGGTGGCGTCGCCGGCCGGATAGTAGCGCTGCGCGGTGAACTTCTTGGCAGCCGTGTCGTAGTGGAGCTCCTGACCGTTCAGGTAGAGGACGGTGTTGACGGGGCCACGCCTGATCAGGAGATAGCCGTTGGCGTCGTAGAGGTAGTCGGTGGTCTTGGAGCCTTCGGTAAGGCGGGAGAGTTCTCCCTCAATGTTCCAGATGAGGCTCTGCGCGGTGCCGGTGGGGCCGTAGCGCTTGGTGGTGTTGCCCTGCCCGTCGTAGGTATAGCTCTTGGCGGTACCGCTGTTGACGGTGACTGAAGTCAGCGTGTGGGGCTGTCCGGCACCGGTGGCGTTGACTGCGGGATAGCCGTACGCGGTTTTGGTGTCATCGGCGGCGTTGTGCTCCGTCTGGGTGTCACGCAGCCCGCCGGGCTTATATGCCCAGCTGGTCCAGTACGGGGCCGGCCCTCCGAGGGCGGACGCCGAGCGGGCGGTGGCGCAGTCATTGGACGTCGGGGTCCAGGCTTCGGTCAGACGGCGGTAGCCGTCGTAGGCGAAGCACTGGGTGTCCTTGCCGTTGGCGCTATCGGTGATCGACTTGACGTTGCCGGTGGCGTCGTAGACGTAGTCAACATCGTTGGTGTAGCCGGTGTTGGTCTGGTCGACGGTGTGGGTGTTGGCCAGCCTGCGGGTGCCGTCTTCGTAGCGGTTGAAGACCTGGAGCTGCTTGGCGCCGGTGGAGGTGCCCAGGCGGGTCTCCTCGATCTCGCCATACGGGGAGTAGCCGATGTTCTGGACGTAGTCGGTCATGCCGTCGGTGCCGATGAGCATGCCAAGGCCGTTGTACTTGTTGGTCACGCTCTCGGCGGGCAGACCGGCGGCTGCAGGCATCGAGGTGGACTGGACGGTGCCGTCGATGTTGTAGGTGGTGGAGGTGGTGAAGGTCTGCGGCGCGCCAGCGGTGACCAGGGAGTCGCTGGCAGCGATGACGGTCTTGGTGGCCTTGGGACGGTCAAGGGCGTCGTAGCCGGTGACGGCCTGGGAGTAGATCTTTCCGGTGGTGCCGCCGACGTACCGGATCGAGGCGGTCAGCTGGCCTTTGGCCAGAGAGTCGTAGGTGAACTTGGTCAGTTGATGTGCGTTGTCTTTCGTCCCGTCCCAGGTGCCGGTCTTGCGGTCGAGTTCGTCGTAGTCGGTGATCAGGGTGCGGGAGACGCCGTCGAGGGTCGTGGTGGCCGTCAGTGGCTGGTCGACGTCGTTGTAGGTGGTGTCGGTTTTACCCTTGTCGGGATCGGTGGAGGTGGTCTTGCGGCCCCGCAGGTCGTAGCCGTAGGTCCAGACCGCTCCGTCAGGACCGGTCATCTTCTTGATCTGGCCGCTGGGGGTGTACTCGTACAAGGTGCGGGTGTAGTCGCTGCCAGACGGGACGGAGCCGCTGTACTCGCGGCGCTCGGTGATCCGGCCGCGGGCATCGACGATCGTCAGGGTGCCGGTGCCGCCCTCGGCGGCGGTGACTGCGGTGCGGTCGCCTTGTTCGTCGTTCTTGGTGCGCCACTTCTCCTGGTTGTAGACCCGGAAGACCGATTCGGTGGCGCGGCCTGCGGCGTCGTAGACCGTCTCGGTGGAGGCGGGGACGGATCCGAGGTAGGTGTTGGCCAGGGTGCCTGAGGGTTCGTTGTTGTCGTGGACCTGCTTGTTGGTGATATAGGCCAGGCCGCGGTCGTCGTAAAGGGTTTCGGAGATCACCCGGCCGCCGCTCGGCGCGGGCACCTGCTTCTGGCGGGAGCGCAGCAGGCTGTCGAAGATCTCGTAGGAGCTGTTGTAGGTCTTGCCGTCGGCCTTGAGGGCGTCGGTGCGGACCCAGGTTTCCTTGTCGTTGTTGATGCTGTAGGCGTAGGTGATGCTGGCGGCGTCGTCGAGCGTGCGGGAACGGTCCGGCTTCCAGACCGACCGCAGTCGGCCGAGCGCGTCGAAGGACCACTCGGTGGTGTTGCCGTTGGCGTCGGTGGTCTTGGTGGCTGTGCCCCAGGCCGGGTCCACCTCGGTGGTGGAGCTGTAGAGCTTGGGGTCCGTGGTGGTCTTGGACGTCAGCGGGCCGTAGCCGGTGTCGTCGGGGACGTATGTGGTCTTGACCGTGCGGTTGAGGGCGTCGGTCGCGGTGGACGGGCGGCCCAGTTTGTCGTAGGTGGAGCTGGATATCTGCTGGTAGACCGGCTTTTTGTCGAGCTCACCATAGCTCGCGACCCGGTAGGAGGCGGTGATTTCTCCCTTGGTGGGTGCTGCACCGACCGCCTGGCCGTCATAAGCCGTGGTGACGTCGGAGACGACGTCGTCAGGGACTGTCGGGGCGGTCGCGCACTGAACGCTGTAGGTCTCGGTGCGCGAGACCGCGTTCACAATCCAGGCCAAGGTGTTGCGGGCGTAGCTGGTCCGCACGCACGACTCGTCGCCGGTCTTGGCTGCGTCGCCGCTGTCTTCCACGGTGATCGGCATGCCGTACGTGGTGTCGTACGTGGTCTTCTGTTTGACCGTGCGGGTGCCGGTGGAGGTCTTGGTGCGAGTGGTGGTCTCGTCGGCCTGGACGATCCAGGAGTCAGTGGTGCCCCAGCTGTAGGCGTGGCTGCCGGTCTTGTGGGACCAGGGGCTATTGATGGTGCCGCTGACTTCGTCGGCGTCGTTGTAGACGATGGTCTCGCGGACGAAGCCGGCGTACTGGCGGGAGTCGTCGATCGCGGTGCCGGTGGAGTCGGTGACCTTCTCCACACGGGCGGTGCCGTCGAGTTCCTTCTCGCCGTCCAGGCCGCGCATGTAGAGCGTGGACTTCTTCGAGCGCGGGCCCTCGGTGTCGCCGGAGGTCTCCACGACCTTGCCGTAGCCGCGCCACTGCGACCATGTGCGGTTGGAGGCCTTTGTCAGGCCCTCGTCGTCGGCGTAACCCCAGCCGGCGCCGCCCTGGTAGTCGTAGTACTTCTCGCCGGTGTCGCCGTGGCCGTAGGGGTCGTCCTGGAAGACGGAGGTGACGACGTACTTGTGGAACCAGTCGGTGACCGGGGTCGCGCCAGACTGGGACCACTTGACCGGGAAGCAGCGGCGGGTGCTCTTGTCGATGTCCGCCGGCATGCTCGAACCCCAGATGCAGTCGGGGTCCGAGTAGTTGACGGTGATGGTGGAGCCAGTCTCCGTCTTGATGGTCCGCACCCGCCACTTGATGTAGCGCAGGGTGTCTGGGCCGCTGCCCTCTACGTGGTTGGACAGCTGGATGCCGCCGAAGACGACCGGCGGCATGGCGGCCGTGGTGCTGTTGGCCTTGCCAGTGTTCTGGATGGACTTCAGCCACAGGCTCGGCGAGGAGGCGTCACCGGTGTCGGGGAAGCTCTGGTCCAGATGCCAGGTGTCCACGTCGCGCTGGGTGGTGCCGGTGCCGCTCCACACCGAGGTGGTGATGTCGGTGAGGCGCTTGCGGGTGAAGAAGGACGGACCGATCTGGGTGGTGCACTTGGTGCTGGCCGCACAGATCATGTCGAAGGGAACGTCTGGCCAGTTCGCCTTGGTGGCAGACGTCAGGCTGGAGCAGCCGCCCGAGGTTACGCAGCGCTCGGCGTAGGTGTAGCGAACCTGCTGGGCGGCTGGCTTCGAGTAGATCAGGTCGCTGCGCAGGCCGTAGTCGATACGGTTGAGGTAGCCGCCGCGGGTGTAACTGGTGCCGTTCACCGTGGTGTCGGCGTTCTTGGAGTAGTAGTTCGTCTCTTTGCTGTACCAGTAGGCGGAGGCGTTGTCGTGGGTGTCCACGACGTAGTCCAGGTTCCAGCGCCATGCCTGGTTGCAGGAGGAGTCGGCGAAGCCGGTGGACTTGTTACAGGGTTCGCCGGAGTCGTCGCCGAAGACGGGGACGGTCCATACGGAGTTGGTGACCGGGTCGTCGTCGGCGGTGTCGGTGGTGCCCTTGTCGCTCCAGCCGGGCAGTCGGTGCTTGCCGAAGAAGTACTGGATGCCGGACGCGTCCGTGACCTTCCAGTACTCAGTGTTGTTGTCACCGTTGCCGGTGGCACCGGTCAGGTGCTCGACGCGGGTGCCGTCCTCGTTCTTCAGCTTCCACGAGCCCCCGGCTCCTTCGGAGAGGGCGGCGGTGTCACAAGCCGTCTTGTCGGCGCAGGTGTTGACCAGCTCCGCCGCTTTACCGTTGAGGACCAAGGTGGCGTTGGCGTACTTCCAGCACTGGTCGCCCTTGCCGGACTGGCCGTCGTCCTTGCAGGAGCCGTACTTGCGCTCGATGTAGGACTCGGTGATCGAGAAGCCTTCGCCGATTACAGAGGTCTGGTTGTTCTCTCCGGACGTGCGGCCGTCCACTGAGGCGGAATTGTAGGAGATCGACAGGTTCGGGGCTGGCCCGGCCGTCGCTGGGGGAACCCGCAGCGGGTAGTTCCAGGTGAAGTCACCCGTGCTACCGCCGGCCTCCCAGGTCGCGGTCGGGGACAGCGAAGTGGCGCTGTAGTCGCTTCCGCCGCCGGAACTGTCGGCCGCCGCCGCCAGCAGCATCGGGGTGCCGGCTGCGAGTGCGCGGGCGGAGACGGTGCCTGTCAGGGTCTGGGACTCTGCATCGTTGTCCGCGCCCGCCACTGGGCTCTGGGTGCGGCAGGACCTCTTCTCCGGGGTGGTCAACGCACACGCTGGGAGTGTCACCAGGCGCAGGCGGGGGCCGAAGTTGCCGCCGTAGACATCGTTGAAGGAGGAGTAGTCCAGGGAGAGGTGGAGTTTGTCGGTGTCACCAGCGGAGTTTCCGGATGCTGCTCCTGCCGGGTCGACGGTGAACAGGATGCCGTTGACGCCCGCCTTCTTCGCGGCCGACTGGGAGTGGGTGCTAAGCACCACCTTCTCGGCCTGGCCGGTGGCCTTCGTCGGCTTCTTGGTCTTCGCCGATTTCGCTGCTGCTGCGGCGGGTTCCTGGGTCAGCGTCATGCCGAGTCCGCCGATGGTGATGGCGGCCTTGCCGGTCGCTGCAACCTCGGTGGTGGCCTTCCCGGCCTTCGGCCAGGCGGCCCTCTTCAGCCGCTCACGGGTCTGGCGGGTTGCCGGTGCAGCTTTGTCCTTCGGGGCCTTGGACATGCCGGGCTTAAGCACGCCCACCTTGTCGGTCTTCGCCTTGGGCCGATGCTCAAGCGGCTTGCGGGCGGCCTGGGACTGAGCCTGCGCAGCGAAGTCATAGCCCGCGGGAGCTACGAGTTGTGGCAGGAGGGAGAGGGAGGCGACGAGTGCGCCACGGCCGAGCCAGCGACGTATGACTGCGCCTGGCAAACGTGTGCGGAAAGGTGTTGGAGACACGGTTGTTTCCCGTTTTCGGAAATGGAAAGGGACTTGGACAGGAAGCGTCCGGGCGTCGGTGTCCGCGCCCGAGAACGCAGGAGCTCGACAGCACGTCCGCGCAGGTACGCGGGTGATGTGAGCAGAACGAAACTGAGCAGAAGAGGGCGGGACGGGGCAGGCAAGAGGCCCGCCATGTCCCGCCCCGCTCTTACCGCTGTTCGGCGTTGCGCCGGTTGGCGATCGTGTCGGTGGAGGTGGCTCCGGCCCAGACGCGAACGCTGTCAATCGTTCCGGGGAAGTAGCGTGCGGCAGCGCCGTTGATCTTTGCCCGGCCGACCTCGAACGCTCCGCCGCCCTGCCAGGGGGCTGAGTACGGAACGCCGTCCTCGTCGCCCATCAAGGCGCTGTCGACGTAGAGCTTGAGCGCGCCAAGCCTGGAGGTGTCATCCGGGTCAGCTGCTGCCTGGGCGTCATAGACGACTGTCAGCATGACGGGGACGCCCAGCTTGGCCGTGGTGAGCGCGGTGGACTCGCTCTGGGTCCAGATCGCTCCGGTGCCGTCCTTGTCGGGGCGGCCGAACTTCCATCGTCCCTGGGTGCTGCCGGCTGGCTGCTCGTACCAGACACCCCAGGCGGACTGGCTTGTGCCCGACTGGCCGAAGACCTGCACGGCGTACGACTTACTGGTGTCTGCGAGCTTGGCGGGGTCCAGCGTCACCCAGGCGGTCGCGGTGAACGAACCGGAGTCGTCAACGACCGGACCGGTGGCTGTGGCGTAGGCGCTGGTGCCGTTCAGAGTCATCGCCTGCGTGGTCGTGACCTCTTCGCCGATATCAGGGTCGCCGGTGGTGAACTGGGTGAGCGCAGCTCCGTTGAGGGTCAGGTTGCGGCTGAAGCCGCTGGTGTCTGTGATCGTGGTGCCGGTCGCATTGGCCATGTCCGTGGCGTCCCACTTGGCGATGAGCGCCGGAACCGGGTCGCCGGCGGTGCCGTCGCTGAGGTCCTCGTCCTCCAGCCAGGCATCGTGGGTGACCTCGGTGTCGGCGAGCGCACGGGACCAGACCTTGACCTCGTCGATGGTTCCGGCAAAGTTCTCCTTGCCGGTCGCCGCGTGCCACAACCGACCGACCTGCAGACCTCCGGACGCTTTCCACGGGGTGGCGGTGAACGGCACCGGATTGCCCTGCTGGGCGCCGTTGACGTAGAGCTGGAGGGTCTGTGCCGCGGCGTCGTAGACGCCCGCCAGGTGAGTCCAGGCTTTCAGGACCGGGGGCTTGGTACCGATCGAGCGGGTGATCGCGGGATCGGCGACATCCGTCTGGTGGCGGTTGAAGATCCAGGCGTTGTATGTGCTGGAGTAGTAGAGCTGGAAGCCGGAGGCGTTCGTGCCCGCCTGCGACAGGACGGTGTAGTTGACGTCCTTCTTCTCCAGGCGTGCCCAGGCCGAGACGGTGAAGGACTTGGTGGTGTCGAGCACCGCGCCGGAGGTAGACAGGTAGGCGGTCGTGCCGTTGAGCTTCGCCGCGCCGGAGCCGCTGCGGGCCAGGGTGTCCCAGGTGGCCCCCGAGGAGGTCAGCGGGTGCTGGGTCGCGGTGGTGGCATCGGTGAGAGAGTTGTCCAGGTGCCAGATCCCCGAGGGGGCCTCGGCGCCCTTCACCAGGAAACTGTAGTAGCCGGTGAGCGAGCTGTGTGAGGCAGCGTCGTAGCCCCAGACCTGGATGGTGTTCTCGCCGGCCTGGTTCGGCGTGATCGATTGGGTGGTGGGCGCACCCTTAGCGACCGTGATCGGGGGCGAAATGGCGCCGCTGTTCAGCTTCCACTTGTAGCTGACCACGTCGGACTGGATGCCGGGCGTGGTGGGGTTGGTGTCCGCAGGGGTGAAAGTGAACTTGCCCGGGGTGCCGACCCCGCCTGCGGCCGGGTCGGTCTCGGCCGGCTTGTAGGTGCCGTCCTGACTGGTCACCACCGGAGGCGGCGGCGAGTCGGTATCGACCCGGAAGTAGCACCACGACGACCAGGAGGAGTCGAGCACGCCCGTGACGCCCCGGTCCGTCTTGTAGTACGCCTGCGTCTTGACCCGCATCCGGTAGTCCGTCTGCGGTGGCAGCGCGCTGGAGGATGCGGTGCGGGCGGCGTTGTCGGCTACCCAGGCACTGTCCGGCGAGGCCGCGTACCAGGTGCGGCTTGAGCCGTCGGCCTTCCACACCTCGAACAGTGCGCGCAGTTGAGCGTTGGAGCCGTCGGAGGACTGCACCGTGGCCAGCATCTTCGGCGTGGTGTCACTGGTGGCAAACGGCAGCGTGGAGGTATTGCAGGCGCGCCCGGTGGTGCCCTGCTGGACACCGTACGAAGTCGGCTTGCCCGGATAGGAAACGTAAGTCACCGACAGCATGGCATCGTTGCGGAACCGCGCCCAGGCCCCGGCGTCCGACTCGTCGTGCGCGGTCAGCGAGAAGGTGATCTGCGGCGCCTTGTCTGCGGCGTACGACGCGAGCGTCGTCGTCAGATTCTCGTTCGTCTCCTCGCCCACGTTGTCGCTGAAGCGCACCCAGTTCGCCGGCTGCGACGGGCTGCACAGGCTGCCCCGCCCGTAGGCGACGTTGCGGTCGCCCATCAGGTCCACGCCGGTGGGGCGGGACGACCACGTGGTGCTGGAGGAGATTCCTTTGTCCACACGGCTCAGGTCGTACCAGTGCGGATCACAGGAGAACGTCCACTCCTGATACACCTCCATCGTCGCGTCCAGGATCTTCTTGCCGTGGATCGACGAGAGCGGGTACTCGAAGTACATGCGCTGGGTGTACGGGCTGTTCGAGCAGAGGTAGCCAGCATAGTTGGAGCAGCGCCCCACGCCCTTGTCTCCGTCGAATTTCCAGTACTTGGTGCCGTTGGAGGCCAGAGCCGTCCAGTCGCCCAGAGTTATGCCCTTGGTCGGCGGATCGATGTAGAGAGGGAAGACGGTGTCCTCTCCGTGGAGTAGGGCTGGATCGGGCGTGATCTCGAGGGTGGTCCCATCGACCTTGAGCGGGAGGTCGGCTGCAGCGTCACCACTGCCGGGGCCCTCCAACGGGGTCGGCTCACCGCCGGCGGCGGGCAGTGGGGTCGTCTCCGTGGTCGGCTCGTCCCCAGCCTCCGCCGCTGCCGAAGAAGCAGTGCGGGCGAGTTGAGTGGTGACGTGGGCAGCGGAGGCGACGGCTGCCGAGGTGGTGTCACCGGCCGAGTCCCACATCCGCCCTGTCGGGCTCTCGAAGACCGGGGTGCCGTCGCTGTCGCGCGCGACGAACCCGCCGTCAGCTGTCGGGGCGATGTCCACGCCGTGGCCTGACACCGTCATCTTGATCGTCGCGAGCGCCGGGTCCTTTGCCGCCTCAGCGGTCTTGACCACGAGTACTGAGGTGTAGCCGGAGCTGAGCGCGGTCAGTTTCAGGTCCACGTCCGGAAGGACTTCGGCGTAGGTGGCGGTGTCGCCGTCGAGCTGGGGCTTGGGGAGTGCGGTAGGCCAGCCCAGTTCCAGCGAGTGCCCTTTGTCCTTCAGCGCGACCAGAGCGTTGCCGGTGCCGCCACCCGAGAAGGTGAGGCCGGCGGTGGTGTTCTTCGCCTGTACAGCGCCTCCGGCTTCGTGCACAAGGGTAGTGTCGATAGGGCCCCAAGTGCCGTCGTCCTTGCGGGCGCGGACCGGAGCTGCGTTCATCTCCTGCGTGAAGGTGCCGTCCGGATTGGCGAAGACCTGGGAGGACTCGGTGGTCGCCGCGTCCACGGCCACCCGCTCACCGGTCGTGGCCGCACGAGCACTTGCCTCTGACTCCAGAGTCCTGTCAGCCGTAGTCGTGGCCGCCCTGCCATCGGTGAGCACCGAAGCCGCCCCAGCCTCGGCCACCGGGACGGCACACGCTAGAAGCGTGACGGCTATCGACCCACTCCACATCGCTTGACGCCAGCGGTGCCGACGTTCTCGTGAAAGCACACCCCACCCGTTTTCTTAATTCTTCTTAACAAGATTGCGGGGAGCATGTGGTGGATGATCATTTAGGTCAACGGTGTCACACATCACACTGGCTGGAATCCACCTCCACGAGGTGCTCGAGTGGGCTGATGAACCTTCACGGAGCCGCCGCAAACGGACGGCCCCGCGCCCCTCCTCCGCGCAGCAGCATCTTCCTTCGTATCAACTGACGGTCGGGGATGGCAATCCATCCAGATCAGACTCGAGTTGTACGCAGACGACGCACCCGCTCGCATGATCGATTGGCTGAAATCGAGCTATGCCCATGTTGCCCCACTGGCTGAGAAGCCCGCCCCCGGCTGCTCCTAGCTGCTGTCGTCTTACGGTTGGCGTCAACCTTGTCTGGATCAATGAGCCGGTGCAGGGGTTCCTTCGCTTCGGGATCGGTCTTGCCGGGCCACGAGGGGAAGGTGCGCTTGGGTCGGTTCAGGGCTCAAGAATCATCCGACTGATTGACGGTTGAGAACAGGCGTCTCGGACTGACTGGAAGGGCAGGTGTCCCTGCAGGACGTCGTGTGCCTCTCCCTTAGCTTGACTCTGTCGGGGATCTTGGAGTTTCCCGGTACGGCAGCGTGATCAACGGGCATGCTCGGGGCTGTTCCAAAGGTCCTTGCGATTGTCGAGGTGCTCGTTGTCCCTCCGTCCCCGTTCCGGTGAGCAAGTCCCGTCTCTGACCGCGCAGATCGCGCGGGCGAGCAATCCGGACGGCACGACGGCGATATGGGTGCGCGACCGGCTCGACGGGCTGTGGTGCGACGAGGACTTCGCCGACTGGTACCCGCGCGACGGGCGTCCGGGTCTCTCGCCCGCCCAGCTGGCCACCGTCTGTGTGCTGCAGTTCGTGCTCGGCCTGTCGGACCGGCAGGCCGCCGAGGCGGTTCGCTGCCGCATCGACTTCAAGTACGCGCTGGCCATGGAACTGGACGACCCAGGCTTCCATCACAGCGTGCTGGCCGACTTCCGCGACCGTCTCGCCGAAGAGGGCCGTGCCGACCACCTGCTCGACTTGGCGCTGGCCCGCCTCAAGGAGGCCGGCCTGGTGCGCGAACGCACCACGCAGCGCACCGACTCCACCCATGTCCTGGCCGCGGTACGGGATCTCACCCGAATGGAGCTGGTCACCGAGGCGGTCCGCGCTGCACTGGAAGAAGTCGCTGGTATCTCTCCTCACCTGCTGGACGATCTGGTCGATGAGGACTGGGGACGCCGCTACGGTCGACCGGTCCGTCTGGGCAAGAACCCCACCAAACCCAAGACCAGGATCCTCGCCACCGGAAACGACGCCGTCCGGCTCCTGGAGCACCTCTACCGTCACGGAGTGGACCGCGCGCCCGGCCCGCGTGTCCAGGCCCTGCGCCAGATCATGGTGCAGAACTACCACCGCGACGCCGCAGGACACCTGCGCTGGCGCACTGCCGAGACGGAAGGCGGACCCGGACTGCCGCCCTCGTCCCGGGCGATCGTCTCTCCCTACGACACCTCGGCCCGCTACGCCCGTCACGGGCACATCACCAGCTGGAAGGGGTTCTCGGCCCATTTGATCGAGACCTGTGCTCCTGACGGCCCCAACGTGATCACGGACGTGGCCACCACCGCGGCCACCACCCACGACAGCCAGGTCCTGCCCGGCATCCACATCCGACTGCGGCACCGCGGCTTACTGCCCGCCGAGCACCTGGTCGACGCCGGCTACACCTCCCTGCCCCACCTGGAACAAGCCGCACGTGAGCACCAGGTCACCGTCTCCGGGCCACTGCGCAGCAACCCCACCCGCCAATACCGCAAGAACGAAGGCTTCGGCCGGGACGACTTCCACATCGACTTCGACCGCCGCCAGGTCACCTGCCCCCAGGGCCAGATCAGCGCAGGCTGGCACGGCCCCTACCCGACCTCCTCGCCCACCGCCGCCCCGCTGATCGTGGCCCGGTTCACCAAGAGCCAGTGCCGCCCCTGCCCTGCCCGCACCCGCTGCACCACCACCGCCGACAGCGCCCGGACCGTGGGCTTTCCCCCGCGAGAACTTCGCGACCTGCAACTCCGCGTCCGCGCCGAGCAGCAGACACCCGAGTGGAAGACCCGCTACGCGGTGCGCTCCGGGGTGGAGGGAACCGTCAACGAGTTCGCCCACGGCCACGGCATGCGCCGTTGCCGCTACCGAGGACAGGGAAAGGCCCACATCCAGCACGTCCTGACGGCCATCGCCGTGAACATCGAGCGCCTCAGCGGACTGACACCGACCGAGGAAGCACCCACACCCCGCCAGCCGACCGCCTTCCAGAACTACCTCGACCAGCACGAACTACCCCGGCCGAAGTCCTGGCGAACCCTAGGCACCTGACCTCGGCAACTCCAAGATCCCCGACAGAGTCAAGTTATTACGAGTTGGTGCGTGATAGCGGGTGAGGCGTGTTTCTCCCGGTGACGGCCGTTTTCAGGCTGCAGTAACTCGGTCGGAGACGAGGCCGGCAATGGCCTGGTAGGTGGCGGGCAGGCGGTCGCGTCGGTGAGTCCAGCGGGTCAGTTGTTTCCAGCGTTTGTGATCAGCGAGGGCATGCTCGACGGTGATGCGTTTCGAGGAGTGCCGGTGGCGGGCTCGCTGACGGGCTTCAAGAACCTCGGGCGGGCTGATCTTGTTGCCCTTCCTCGGCGGGGTGACGGCTTGGCCGGGGTGATCGCGGCGGAGCCCGAGATAGCCGTCGTCCAGAAGTACCTCGACCTCGGGAAAGTGCTGGAAGCAGATCCCGATCCCTTCGTTGCGTGCGGCGGTCGCATCATGCATCCGACCAGGTCGCAGAGCATCAGTCCATAGGGTGCGACCACGGTGGTCGGCAATGACGGTGGCCTTCATGGTGTTCAGTTTCTTCTTGCCGGAGACGAACGCCCGCCGTCCGCCGCGGCTAGCTGGCGGCCGGCGGACCTGGATCTCGGTGGCGTCCAGACGTAACTCGATGCCCTCGGCCTGGGCATAGGCGAAGACATCCGGCAATGTCCGAAGACGCAGGCCAGGACGGTCGGGGACCGCGCAACCCCGCTCGGCAAGAAGGACGCGTATCTCACCGATCGCGCGGGTGATGGTGGAGCGGTCCACGCCGTAGAGAAGTCCGAGGACGGCATGCGGCAGATCGTGTCGCAGATGAATGAGAGTCGCCGTCAATCGGTCGATGAATACCAGCTGATGTCGGGCGCCGGCACCAGCCGCCCGCCGTCGGGAATCACCACGTGCCGCGTGACGGCGACCTTCGACGCCGGCCTGCCACTGCCCGGCCAACTCCTCGACCAGACAAACCAGATGACGCCGCGAGAGCCCGGTGAACACCCGATGCGCGAGAACCGACCGCTTGACCATGATCGCCACATCCGGATCATGCCACCAGCCAGCAACGACACTTCACCCGCTATCACGCACCAACTCGTAAGAGGTCATCTCGATTGGGATTCCACTTCCTGTCGGCGACGCTCGGCGTGAGTGCACATCCGAGGCTCGCGCCCCTCGACATACGATGCCGACATGCACGCAGATGGCACGCAGGCGCCCAGGCCCTCCTGATCAACGGCACCGTCGGTGTAGGCAAGACCACCGTTGCCGAGGCAGTGGGCGACCTTCTCGCCGACGCCGGGCTTCCTCATGCCGTACTCGACCTTGACTGGCTGAGACGGTCGTAGCCCGGTCCTTCCGGTGACCGTTTCAACTTCGAGATGCTTCTGCGGAACTTGCAGAGCATCGCCGGTAACTACCTCGAGGCAGGAGCGACGCGCCTCGTACTCGCAGGCGTGGTCGAGCACCGAAACGAGCGGAAGCGGCTGGCCGATGCCGTAGGTGTTGATCTCACTGTGTGCTGGCTGCGGGCCGAGCTGCCGGTCATCCACCAACGTCTGACCCACCGCCACGACAGCGAGCCTGAAGCATTGCAGTGGCACCTGGACCGGTCCGCTCAACTGGACGGAATCCTCAGCCGAGCCGCGGTCGACGACTTCACCATCGATACCACCACACGCTCCGTCCTCGACGCCGCCGCATCCGTGATCAGGGCAGCCAACTGGCAGTGACCACCGGACTACTGGGCCGCTCCACCGCTGGTCAGGTCACCAGCCTGCGGTAACAAATCAAGGTGGCGGTGATGCCGGCGAAGGCGAGGAAGTGTTCGGCCTTGCGCTCGTAGAGGCGGTGCAGACGGCGGCACCCGGCAAGCCAGGCCACCGTCCTCTCTAGGGTCCAGCGGAAACGGCCCAGCCGCTGGGAGGACTCGACGCCTCTGCGGGCGATGCGCGGGGTGATGTTCCGGGATCGCAGCCACCGGCGCAGGTGGTTGTAGTCATACCCCTTGTCGCCATGCAGCTTGGCGGGCCGCCGGCGCCGCGGTCCGCGGCGGCAGCGGATGGGCGGGATACCGCGCACGAGGGGTTCGAGCCCCTGGCTGTCGTGGGTGTTCGCAGCAGATATCCCGATCGAGAGGGGCAGACCGGACCGCTCGGTGATCAAGTGGATCTTTGATCCTTTCTTGCCGCGATCTACGGGATTCGGACCCGTCAAATCCCCCCTTTCACGGCGCGCATGTTCACTGAGTCGATCGCGCACCGCGACCAGTCCAGGGCGCCACTCGCCCCGAGCTCGTCCAGGACCAGGCGGTGGAGCTTGCCCCACACCCGGGCCCGGCTCCACTCGGTGAACCGCCGGTGCGCGGTTGGCCCGGACGGGCCGAAGCCCGCCGGCAGTTGCCGCCATGTACAGCCGGTCGTGGCTACGAACAGGATCGCCGCCAGCATCTGCCGGTCTCCATACCGGCGTCGGCCACCGCCCTGTGGACGCACCGGCGCAGCCGGGACCACCCGTTGGAACAACTTCCACAGCTCGTCCGGCACCAGCCGTTCCACCATCGCCGTCACGGCTGCCAGCCTAATGATCAAGCCAGTTGAGACGACCTCTTAATCGCGCTGCCAGGCGAATTCACAGATCCAGGGCAACCACAGACGCACCACGCGCAGAACGGTCCTCCCGGTACGGCCCACCCCGAATCGGCGCATCCCGGCCCACCCTCGAATCGCCGGGCATTGAACCCTGTTCCTCCCCATGACCGTTGTCCCTCTTCGAAGGCGCTCGGCAGGCGCACTCGATGAAAGCAGGAGACACGTATGGCAACACCCGCTGACACCACGAACGAGATCTCGTACGCCTCCGACGACGAGGCGGAGCGCAGCGCCCTTCGATAAGGCAGGAGGTCCACGTCACCGTCGCCGGAGCAGAACGTCAACCAGGGCGGGCACGGCGGCATCACACCGCTCGGACCGAACGGCGAGATTCTGCAGAAGGGAGCCCCGCAGGGCTCCGTGGAGAGCGAGTTCTACGAACGGGTGCGCGCCGCCGCGTACCCGCACTTCACGCCGGTCGTCCCGGCGTCGTACACGGCGGACGAGGTTCGCCACCGGCTGGGTGCCAGTCTGTCCTCGGCGCAGCTCGACGGCCTCGACGACCGCCAGAACATCTACATCGAGAACATCACCTCGGGCCTGGCCGACTCGAAGACCCTCGACACCAAGATCGGGAAGTCGACTACGAGCTACCGCGAGAACCTCGAACAGCACGACAAAGGCAGGTGGGCGGCGGGGACCAAGGCCCTGAAGTTCGCCATCGGCGTAGACCCGGCCACCGGCTCGACGTTCCGCGGCTGGCGTGCGGTCGGCGGCACCGACGCGGGCGAGAGCCGACTGATTGCCGGCATCCAGTCGCAGAGCATCCTGAGCAAGTTCTCGGAGGATCCGGCGGTCTGGGACCAGCTGATCACCAAGATGCAGGACATCAGGACCGCGGCGCACAACTCCGACATCGGCTTCATCGCCTCCAGCGTGTTCTCGGTCACCGGCACGAGGGAGGGCGAGCAGGTGGTGGACGCCAAGCTCATCGACTTCGCCCATGTCATCGACGCGGCGCAGCCGTTCAGGCAGTCCCCCAGTGTCAGCCCCGACGGGAGCCCGCGGCTCGGCCCCGCAGAGCTCGAACCGGACGCCCGGCTGGCCAACCGCACCGATCTGACCAATCTCAAGAACAAGTACCGGGGACAGTTCATCGCGGGTATGGATGACCTGATTGGGGACGCCACACGGGTCCGCGGGGAGAAGGCCCAGTCCCAAGTGGCGCGCTTCGCGGCGATGAGCCCCGCATCGGGTGTTGCCCAGCAGTCGACCAGCACGGCGTCCCAGGGCAAGCCGTACGTCCCGCCGAAGAACACCCAGGGCTCCGTCCGCGGCCGCTGACGGCCCGGGACCCAGGAGGTCGCGCAGCCACCACCTTCCGTCGGCGTCGCGGAAGATGACGGCTGCGTGCCGCGACCAGGCATCGGGCTTCGGAGTGGCGCTCCTTGTCCTGGGCACGTCTCAGGATGACGGCGCCGACCCACAGCGCGCCCGCGCTAGAACGAACCCCGCGAGCACGTCGGTCCCGAACTGCTCCAGTTCCTCCAGCTCGAAGAACACCCCAAGGAGACAGAACACCCTGGCCACGTAGACAGGGACTCAGCAGGGCTCAGGGGAACTCGCGGGATGTCGCACACTCATGGGCAAGCGGCCTCGGCTGGCTGGCCTGTAGGCCGAGGTCGAGCAGGTGCGAGGCGCGGAGCAGCGCTGTCTGGCGCATGCAACCGACCTGTGCAGGAGGCCCATACCCGGGGCGATGCCGGCCTTAGGACCAGCGCGCCCCTATGCGACTGTGAAAGGCACACTGTGCCCCGGCGTCGGTGGTCCGAGGGTGGGCGGCCGGCGCCGGGGCGTTCGTCATGCCGGTGTGCAGTTACCGGGGGCCGGGACGGTGGCCGTGGTTGGCCGCTCGTGGCCTGACTTTCCGTGACCTGGCTTGCCGTGGTCGGGCTTCCCGTGGCCTGGGCAGGGCACGACCCCGATCGCCACCCCGAACGGGAGGTCGCCGACGGGGATGGTGGCCACGACGGTGTTGGTGGCGGTGTTGATCACGGACACCGTGTCGGCGTTGGCGTTGGTGACGTAGGCGCGGGTCCCGTTCGGCGACACCGCCACCTCTCGGGGCGCATCGCCGACGGGGATGGTGGCGACGACCGTGTTCGTCGCCGTTCTGATCACGGACACCGTGTCGGCGTCGGCGTTGATGACGTAGGCGCGGGTGCCGTTCGGCGACACCGCCACGCCCTGGGGCGCATCGCCGACGGGGATGGTGGCGACGACCGTGTTCGTCGCCGTTCTGATCACGGACACCGTGTCGGCGCTGAAATTGGTGACGTAGGCGCGGGTCCCGTTCGGCGACACCGCCACCCCGAACGGGAAGGCGCCGACGGGGATGGTGGCCACGACCGTGTTCGTGTTCGTCTTGATCACGGACACCGTGTTCGCGCCGGAATTGGTGACGTAGGCGCGGGTCCCGTTCGGCGACACCGCCACCCCGATGGGAGCGTCACCGACAGGGATGGTGGCGACGACCGTGTTCGTCGCCGTTCTGATCACGGACACCGTGTCGGCGCTGAAATTGGTGACGTAGGCGCGGGTGCCGTCCGGCGACACCGCCACCCCCAGGGGCTCAAGGCCGACGGGGACGGTGGCGACGACCGTGTCGGTCGCGGTGTTGATCACGGACACCGTGTCATCAGCGCGGTTGGTCACGTAGGCGCGGGTGCCGTTCGGCGACACCGCCACTTCCCACGGCGCAGCGCCGACGGGAACCGTGACCGCCACCGTGTTCGTCGCTCTGTTGATCACCGACACCGTGTTGGCGTTGAAGTTGGTGACGTAGGCGTAGGTGCCGGGCGGCACGGCCTGGGCGGGCTGCGGGGCCATCATGGGCAGGGCCAGGCCGGCCACTACGACGAGACCTGCCCCCAGCGCCCGCAACAACCCATCCCACCACGAGCGACGCACTCGAAGATCAGGCGGCGCCGACGACGGGAGGGTCTCCTGCACGCCCACCCCCCTCACGGTTTGACAGATAGTCACAGCAATCCTCTCGACCAGACTGACAGAATGTGACGCATTATGACAGTCCGTCACATTCGGTACGGCGGAGACGCGCGACCGCCCTGACCATGGGCCATGGCAGTCGCCTGGACGTTCGTACGCCCCACCGACGCCGCACCCGGTCGGATACCGCGACCGAACCGGAGGAGCCTGGGCACAGAGGCGGGCGACTGGACCCAGGCACGGTGAGCACGACCGGCCGGAAGAGGCACCCTCCGCCGACAAACACTCGGCAGAAGAATCGCTCAGGAATTCGTTGATCCGGCGCAGGGCGGCACGCCCACAAGTACGGCAACGGCGGCCTGCCGCTGTGCCAGTGGTGCATGCGCCCCGCCCGCGAGAACTGGGGCTCCACCGTCCGCTTCCCCAGCACCCGCCCGTAAAGCTCCCTCTGCGGCACAGTCGGCAGACGAGGCGCACCGTCCGGCGCAGGCGAGCACGCCGCCGCTGCGGGCGAACGGGCCCTGGGAGCTCGACGGCCCCCTGCACGAGTAACAGCACGTGCACAGGAACACGCAGGCGAGGAGGAGTGCAGCGCGCACAGTTCGTCGATCCTCGGGGCGTGCGCGACGAAGGCGGTGCGCCCGATCAGACGGACGATCGCCCACAGCGCCGACGCTCCGCCGGTGCTTGCGGCGCCCGCCGACCCACGCCTATCCGCCCTTTGCCTGCTTCCTCCGCGCTCACCCTCACCCCCACTTCGACGAAACCGTCGGCCTGGTGGTGCACGCGGTCCAACGTATGGATTGTTCAACGATCCTTCAATAGAGTGGTTCAGCATCCCATCGTCTGCTTCGGACGCGGAAGATCGGCAACCAACCGGAGGGCTGTAGGAGATGAGCCGGCATCAGTTCGAACAGGTCGACGACCACGGGCGGATCCTGTTCAGCGACGATCCCGCGCTGCGGCTCGAGCGCGTGCTGATGGTTCTGGACACCGCGGAAGGTACGGTCACCCTCGATCACATGCAGACACGTCACATGCCCACTGCCCTCTTCGAGTTCCGTCGCGCCGTGGGCGTGGGCGACTTCGGGTTCGTCATGCCGAGGGGAGCCTCGCTCGACGACATGCCCGAGGAACCGCAGATCGAAGGCGCCATCCTGTTCGGCATGAGGCGCCTGCCGCCCGAGTTCTCCGACCTGTGCTTGATCCCTGGATGGGAGCTGCACGAGATACCCGATGAACAGCCAAAACTGGATCGGCGCCTCGGGTACACCTACTCCCGGCTGGAACTGCGGACGCCCGACGGTGAGATCTACTCCCGGACCTGGGTCGCGCAGGACCCCGAGTGGGCGGCCGCCGCCCTGCGTCACGGCTACGTCGTGTGCCTGTGCGGCGTGGAACTGGGGATCCGCGCACCGTATGCGATGACCGAGGCGCAGCACACCACGAGCATGCGCTACGAGGCCTTCCGCCGCGGATGCGCGGTGGGGCTGACAGTGGGCGGATTCGTCGCCTACGTCGACCACCGCTGACGCGCCACACCGAGCCGGCATGCATCGAGTACGAACCGGGCCGCGACGCGGTGTCCGAGCGGGCCCGCGGACGATGTGAGGTCGACGTGCTGAAATCCGGCTGTGAGACCGTGCGGGCTCGGCTGCTACGAGTGCGCTCTGACGCATCGAGCGGGCCGCCTCCTCAAGCACATCGCCTGCCCGCACTCCCAGCACAGTGCGGTGCGCAGTCGTCGCCGGCAGATGACAGCGCAGCCGAGCTTCGCTTTGACGACGCGCGGCATATGCACCGCCGCCCGCCCTGGCTCGCCGCCTGCCTGTCTCCACGGAGCGACAGCGACGGTTCCGGCGAGCAGAATTGACGTCCCGTCAGGTGGCGAGGCCGAGGGCCGCGCCGAGGCGGCGTGCCTCGTGGTCGAAGAAGGCATGGGGGTCGGCGACAATCGCGCTGCGATGGCCGAAGAGCTCGAAGGAGATGGCGCCGAAGAGGTAGGTCCAGGCCATCAGACTGCCCATGACCCGGTCGGCCGGGGTGTCCGGCGGGAGTCCGGCGAGCAGCGGCGCCAGTGACTGGCGAGCGTCGTCGGGCATCGTGGGCCGGGTGTCGCCGGGGCGGTGGCCGTCCTGACCGGGAGGGTCGGTGAAGAGGGTGCCGATCAGGTAGGGGACCCGGGTGGCCTGCGCCACGGTGTCCTGGGGGGCGGCGTAGCCGGGCACCGGCGAGCCGTAGATCAGCGCGTACTCGTGCGGATGCGCCAGCGCCCATTCACGCACCGCGTGGCAGACGCCGACCCAGTGCTCCAACGAGTCCGTCGGCTCGCCGTCCGCCCCGTCCAGCGCGGCGTAGGCGGCCTCTGCCGCGGCTCCCAAGGATGTGTAGGCGTCCAGGATGAGCGCGGTGAGCAGGGCGTCGCGGCCCGGGAAGTAGCGGTAGAGCGCGGATGGGGAGGCCAGGCCGAGTTCCCTGGCGACGGCGCGCAGTGAGAGCGCGGCGGCGCCGCTCTCGGCGAGCTGTCTGCGGGCCACCGTCTTGATCTCCGCGGTGAACTCGATCCGGGCCCGTTCCCGTGCGGTGAGGGGCTTCTGCGGGGAGGACATGGGTCCATCCTGGCACGGGACGGCGAAAGCGAGAACACTGAACGCAAACGAGAACACCGTTCTTGACAATCCTCCGGCGCTGCGCCAGTCTCTCGGTGTCGGCCAAAGCGAGAACACTGTTCTCTCGCGCTTCGGAGGAAACCGTGAGCAAGCACCTGATCGTCGGCATGGGTCCCATCGGCTCGGCCACCGCGCGGCTGCTCGCCGCCCGCGGCGAGGAGGTCGTCCTGGTCAGCCGCTCCGGCGCCGCGCCCGCCACAGCCGGCCTCGCCGACCTGCCGGGCGTACGGTCCGTGCGGCTGGACGCCACCGACGCCGTCGCGCTCGGCGAGCTGGCCACCGGGGCGGCGGTGCTCTACAACTGCGCCAACCCTGCCTACCACCGCTGGGCCATGGACTGGCCCCCGCTCGCCGCCGCCCTGCTCGCCGCCGCCGAGCGCTCCGGCGCCGTCCTGGCCACGGTGAGCAACCTCTACGGCTACGGCGCGGTCGCCACCCCGATGACCGAGGACACCCCGCTCGACCCCAACTCCGCGAAGGGCCGGGTACGTGCCCGGATGTGGGAGGACGCGCTCGCCCTGCACCGGGCCGGACGCGTCAGGGCCACCGAGATCCGCGGCTCCGACTACATCGGCCCGCATGCCGAGAGCCCTCTCGGGGCCCGGGTCGTACCGCGGCTGCTGGCCGGCCGCGGAGTCCAGGTGCTGCGCAGCGCCGACACCGCCCACAGCTGGACCTACACCGAGGACGCCGCCCGACTGCTGGTCACCGTCGGCGGCGAGGAACGGGCCTGGGGCAGGCCCTGGCACGTCCCCAGCAACCCGCCCCGCACCCAGCGCGAGGCCGTCGCCGACCTCGCGCTGGGTGCGGGGGTCGCGCCGGTCCGGGTCAGCGAGATCCCGGCCGCCATGCTGGCCGCGTTGGGCCTGGTCAACCCGACCGTGCGGGCCCTGCGCGAGGTCGCCTACCAGCTCGAACGGCCCTTCGTGATGGACTCGGGCGCGGCCACCGCCGCCTTCGGCCTCAAGCCCACCCCCTGGACCGAGATACTCAGCACCACCGCGGACTCCTACCGAACCCCGGCCGACCACCGCTAAAAGGCCGGCTGCGCATCGGCCGTGATGATCCCTACAGTTGCCCCATGGCATCTGATGACTCGTCTGACCTGCCCAAGGTGATCCGGGAACTGATGTGGGTGGTCCGTCCGGCAGACACGCACCTCTCGAAGTCGAGCGCTCCTGGAGGGAGCAGTGCTCTCGCGCGCGACGATGACAACGCGCTCGACACACATGCCGTGCTCTACCCGGCTGACAATGTGGTCAGGCAGGCCGTAGCCATAGGCGTAGGTGTTGGCGTCGTCGCGGGGATCGCGCTGAGCGCTGCTGTCGTGAAAGCCGCACCGCACGTCAAGAGCAGGGTCGAGAGTTTCAAGGCGAAGCGGAACCGTAAGGCGGAGGACGCCGCCGAGGCCGCTGCTCAAGAGGCCGGGCTGAAACAGGCCGTCGACATCAAGTGGGAAAGGAAGTAGCGCACGGTGTGACGTCAGTTGTTTATCCCCTACCCCGCAGTAGCTGATCGAGCGGGTCGTAGGCCTCGACTCGGTGGCAGCGCTGCTGCCTGGCTTCGACCGCGCCTCCCCCCGCCGAGATGACGATGATCGATCCGCTCCACGGCTGAATCCACGGCGGACGCGGCCGGGGCACCGGGCGTGGCGTCGGGTTTGTGCGGGTTGTCGGGTGATGATGGCGCAGTGCGACTTGATCACGTGTCCTATGCGGTGGCCCGCGACAGCTTCGTCTCCACCGTCCAGTGGATTGGATCGGCCCTCGGCGCCGGGTTCGTCGACGGGGGCGTGCACCCGCGATTCGGCACCCGCAATTTCATTCTGCCGCTGAGCAGCGGCACCTACGTCGAGGTCGTCACCACCCTCGACCACCCCGCCGCCGACCGCGCGCCCTTCGGCCAGGCGGTCGCGCGCCGCGCCGCCGAGGGCGGCGGCTGGCTCGGTTGGGTGGTCTCCGTCGACGACATCACCCCGGTCGAGGCCCGCCTCGGCCGCACCTCGGCCGAGGGCCACCGTGTCCGCCCCGACGGGTTCGACCTGAGGTGGAAGCAGATCGGCCTGCTGGAACTGCTGGAGGACCCGCAGCTGCCCTACTTCCTTCAGTGGTTGGTCCCCATTGAGGAGCGCCCGAGCGCCGACCCGCGCACCTCCACCACCATCCACGGGGTCTCCATCGCGGGCGACGCCGCCTCCATCGCCGAATTCCTCGGCGAACCGTCCGACCACCCCCTCGACCAGATCGACGTCGCCTGGGTCGAGGACGAGGAACCGGGCCTGGTCTCGGTCGAGTTCGCCACCGCCCACGGCCCGGTCACGATCTGACCAGGGCCCGACTGCCCCGCGGGAGCGGCCGGCCTATCGACACACACAGCACCGCGTCGGTCAGTTCAAATAGTTCATCGCCCGCGCGGTCAAACACTCGCAGTAGTCGGCCCGGCAGCATGACGCTTCCACGAACGCTTCCCGCCGGGAACAGCGATGCAGCACACTCAGGACAACGGCCTTCGGTTGATCCCGTGTCTCGTGACGGAGCCCAGGATCAAGCGAAGGCTGTTGCCATGTCTGGCGAATGACCAGGTGAACAGCCTGGTTCGAGGCGCATTTCGACACCGCAAGACAAGGAACAGGGCTGGTCAGGGGAAGGACCGGTCAGCCGCGCCCGCGCGCCAGCGCTGTCCCGTTCCTGCGATCAGCGGCAAAAGGGACAGTCCTCCGTCGCCGCCCGGAGTGACGGCCGTCGTGGTCGCCCCAGTACTTGCCGGGCTGCACCGCCCCCACACCGATCGCAGCACGGCCTGTCCGCCGGCGGACCCGTCACCGAACTGCGGGCGCACCTCGGTCAGCCACTGCGCAGCAGCCGGTCCAGCCCGTCGATGGCCGGCACCAGGTCGCCGGTGTACGCCGGGGCGCGGTCGACGTCGCCGAGTTCCCGGTGGATCCCGACCCCCCGATGCCCGGGAGTACGTCTCTTTTCAGTCATTCCCCTACAACAGCCCTGTACGGAAAGGTACTTCCGTACAGGAGCACGCGCCTGACATCTTGCATCCACCACTCGTTTCGTACGGCCCGTCGGTGCCCTCGGCACGGCCGGGACGTCTCCGGAGGACGCCTTGATACCCCACATATCCAGCCGGACCAGACGCACGCTGGCTCTGGCGGCCGCGCTTGGCGCCGCCTTCGCGTTCGGCACCCCGGGCGCCCGCGCGGGCACGCTCCCCGTCGGCCCCTCCCCCGTGCCGACCGCCAAGGCACACGCTCCGGCCGCCGTGCCGGCTTCTCAGAGTGCGGCCTGGGTGGCCGGCACGCGTGCCTACCTCGTGATCACCGCCCCCGGTGACAGTTCGGCGGTCCGCTCCGCGATCGCGGCCAACGGCGGCACCGTCTTCTCGAACTTCGACGCCATCGGCGTGATCGTCGCCCACTCGGCGTCCAGCGACTTCGCCGCCACCATACGCGGCGTCGCCGGCGTGCAGCAGGTCGGCGCCACGCGCACCTCGGACGTCCCGGCCGACGCCTACAACCCGGCGCTCCCCGCCAATCCGGCCCAGTCCTCGACCCCGGCCGGAGAACCGGTCCGGGCCGACATGAGCCAGATCAAGGCCGACCAGGCCTGGGCCGTGAACCCGGGCTCCGCCTCCGTCACCGTCGGCATCCTGGACACCGGTGTGGACGACCAGCACCAGGACCTGGCGCCCAACTTCGACGCGGCCGACTCGGTCTCCTGCGCCTACGGCAAGCCCGACACACGTGTCGGCGCCTGGCGGGACGTCGACACCCACGGCACCCACGTAGCGGGCACCATCGCCGCGGCGAAGAACGGCAAAGGTGTCGTCGGCGTGGCCCCCGGGGTGAAGATCGCCGCGGTCCGGGTCGCCGAGCCGGGCAACTCCTTCTTCTTCGCCGAGAACACCATCTGCGGCTTCGTCTGGGCCGGTGACCACGGCTTCAAGGTCACCAACAACAGCTACTACACGGACCCGTGGCAGTTCAACTGCCCGGACAACGTCGACCAGGCCGCCATCATCGAGGGCGTCAAGCGCGCCCAGGAGTACGCCGAGGGCAAGGGCTCCCTCCAGATCGCGGCCGCGGGCAACGAGAACTACGACCTCGCCCACAAGACGACCGACTCCGCGAGCCCGAACGACTCGACGCCGGCCACCCGCACGATCACCAACGCCTGCCTCGACATCCCGACCGAGCTGCCGGGCGTGGTCACGGTCGCGGCCAACGGCACGGGTGTCACCAAGGCCTCGTTCTCCAACTACGGGCAGGGCGTCATCGACGTCGCGGCGCCGGGCAGCAGCGTGTACTCCACCGTCCCCGGCGGCGGCTACGGCAGCAAGAGCGGTACCTCGATGGCCACCCCGCACGTGGTCGGCGTGGCGGCACTCATCGCCAGCGCCAACCCGGGCATCACCCCCGCGCAGATCCGCGCCAAGCTGGCCTCCCAGGCCAACGACATCGCCTGCCCCTCGGACAGCCGCTGCACAGGTACGACGGCCGACAATTCGTTCTTCGGCGAAGGACAAGTCGACGCCCTCAAGGCTGTCGGGACCACCCCGCCGCCCGGTAAGTACTTCGAGAACCTCGCGGACTTCGCCATCAACGACAACGCGACCGTGGAGAGCCCCATCGCCGTAACCGGCGTGACCGGGAACGCCCCGGCCACCCTCAAGGTCGGCGTGGACATCAAGCACACCTACATCGGTGACCTGAAGGTCGACCTGGTGGCGCCGGACGGCACCGTCTACACGCTGCACAACCACGCCGGCGGCAGCGCCGACAACATCGCCCAGACCTACACCGTGAACGCCTCCTCCGAGGTCGCGAACGGCACCTGGAAGCTGCGCGTCAACGACAACGCCGCCTCCGACACAGGCAAGATCGACGCCTGGAACCTGACCTTCTAGCGCAGGGCCCGGCAACACCCGCGTTCAACACGCACTGCGCCAGCGACAGCGCCTTGCCCGCGACAACGGGCAAGGCGCGTGGCTGTCATTTCGGCCCGGACTGCGAACCGCTGGGCGGCAGCGGGCATACGGGCCGCGGCAGCGGTGAACACCGCGGTCGGGGCCCATAGCCGGAGACGTCCAGGAAGGCCGCGAACGGCCTGGAGCCGGCGTCCAACTCACCGTGCCTCCCTGAGGAGCCGCGGGGGTCGTGTCCGCGCTGGCCGTACGGGCAGCGGGACGTCGTACGAGGTCTACGTCCACGCCGTCGAAGACGTCGGGCACGAGTCCTTCTTGGACCTGGACGTGTTCCCGCCGTTCGATCAGGACGCCGCGGAAGAAGACTTCGGATGGCTCCTGGGCACGGCTGCGGACCCGCAGGGCGCCCTGGTCCTTGCCGAGAGGTGCCATGGAGCCGTACGCGGACGATGGGTCAACCAGGGCATCGTGCAGGACGAGTACCGCGACTTCGTCCGGGCGGGACGCCCGTCCGACATGTCGCCGGACGGGCGTCCCTGGCCTGACTCGCGCACCAGCCCGTGCGCGGGGTGCTCCCATCCCGTCTGCCGTCGACCCAGGCAGAACCGAGCGGACACGGCCCAGAGCGTCAAAGTCGTTCGTCCGGCAGGGCGCCCCACCTTGACGCCCTGAACCACGCCCGCTCCACGGTGTGCGGGTCGACGGCAGAAGGGATGGGAACCGGGACTGTGGCGGGTTGAGGACTCGCGGAACTCGGCCGCCGGGTCCACGAGCGTGCCAAGGAAGCCAACCAGCCTTGTCAGAGGCGCGCTCACCTGCCACGATCCGCCCATGGTCAACTCCTCAAAGGCTGCGGGAAAGTTGAACGTACTCCGCGACCTGATGGGCCTGACGGTCGGGGCATTTCTCATGGCCGTGGGCATCAAGATGCACCACGACGGCGGCTCCATAGTCTGGCCCATCGCAGGAACAGCAGTGCTGAGTCTGAACGGCATCTGGACGAGCCGGCGTCGACAGGCCCGGCACGGACGGGACATCAGCGACTGACTCCGACGAACGCGAATATCGGCAACCGCCGCCGAGCCGCGGCACCAGAGTTACGGATCGACGGCAAGTGACCTCACTCGCTGGCATGCGATCCCGTGCCATCCACGCGACCCCACTGGGGGTAGCCTCCCGTCTGTTCGAAGGTCTCTGGAAGGTTCCCTGTGCACACCATCGTCTTCCTTCTGCGGAGCATGTTGGGCCTTGGTTCCAGTCTGGTGTTCTTGTGGGAGCTGAACCGCCAGGCTTCGGGACCGGGCTGGAGGAAGCCGCGAGTCTTCGCTGCGGCGGCGGCCGGGCTACTCGCCGTCCTGTTGACCGCCGCCTAGAGGGCGCCGGCCGACGAGCCCTCCCGTGCCCGTTCGGTCGAGATACAGCGGGGAGTCACGGGCACCGAAGGACACCGAGCACGAGAACGGACCCTGACGGATTCACCTGGTCAGGGCCGTCTCGGCTGGCGGTGGGTGTGGGATGCGAACCCGCGATGACTCGCGCCACGACGGTCATCAAGACCGTTCACGGGCCCCCACAGAGAAAGCGGATTCCTAGACCGCCGCCCGCCGGACCTGATAGTTCCAGCGTGTGAGCGACCGGACGACCGTCTCGGCACCAATGGGGTTGGCGCTGTGCACGTAGATCGCGCCGATTCGGAAGGGCCGCCCGTTGAAAGCTGCTTCTTCCAGGAGGGTCACCACGGGCAAGATGCTGTCGTCGCCGCCGAGGTCGTGGTCGAGCCAGAGTTCATCGATCAAGCTGTCGCGGTGCTCTTGCAGGAGCTTGACACCAGCGTCCCTGCTGCGCGCGATCTGCGTGGTCCAAGGCAGTGGCCGGAGATCGTCTATGCCAAGGATGACCGGTGACGGTGCGGGCGACTCTGCTTTCATTCGACCATCATCACCGCACGGCCACCGCTGTGCCCCCTTCTCAGTAACTCGCTTGATCATGGCCACGGCTCGTGCCACAGGCGTGCCAGATCCAGCGGGGAACGACGGTGGCCCGAGGGTGACTGATCCCGCGTCCACCGACGTAGGCGCTTCGCAGGTCAGAACAACGACCCGAGCGTCGCGCGGTGGAACGGGACAAGTCGGAGATCACCCGCTGGCTTGTGCATGAGTGGCTGCGCATCAAAAGAGGGCAGTGAAGAAACGTCCCGGGAAGCAACTGCGGGAGTGCGCGCGAAACCGCCGCGGCGCCTCAGGGTAAAGGCCGAGGCGGCCCGCGTCACCGAGGCCGATTCCGTCTGGGGAAGCGGCGAACGGCACCGCACACCGCGTCGACGGCCGGATCGCCCTACTCGGCGACGCCCTGGCCCTGACCGAGCGATCCGGACCACGCGGTCGGCCGCATCATGGAGTACACGTCACCGCCTGTGATGACGGTGCACCTCAGCTCCCTGGTCTGACAGGTCCTCCGTCGCGCTCGAAGCGGAGTGCGTCGCGCAGCCTGCGCAGGTCGTCGGCAGGTCTTCCCAGACCGTTGAGGTGGAGCCGGGCCGCCTCACCGCTCGGATGCGGGTTCGTGGGGAAGGCCAGGTCCATGGCCTCGCGCATCATCCACTGGTCGTAGGCGAGCAGCCGTCCCGCGTACTCCTGAACCTGGACGAGATCACTCTCCGTAAGCTCCAGGTCGCGTATGCGCGCGTGCAGTCGGTGCAGGGCCATGCACTGCCGTCCGGCCTCCTGGGCGGTCCGCCCGGAGAGAGGGCCCGGTTCGCCGCAGGCCGCCACCACCCGGTCCGCCGGCGTCTGTGCCGTCACCGCCTCCTCCAGCAGCGCGGTGAGCGCCCGCAGTTGGGCGGCGCGCGGCGGACGCACCGGTGCGGGGCGGCGGCGCAGGCTCGCCAGGAAGCGCACGGCATGCCGACGCCGTCCGCCTGGCTGCCGCCCCGGCGCCCAACCTGGCCTCATGGCCCCTCCTGGTCTTTACCGCAGGACCCCGACCACCGGCGGTTTCCTCCGTGATCGCACAGAGCCTCGGCGGCGCACTCCGAGCGGGGCTGCCCTTCCAGTGTGCGCCACCGCGCACCGCGGCCGGGAGACTCGCACTGCCGCCCATTGCGCGGACGTTCCTGAGACTGCGGTGTCTGGCGGGTCGGATCCCGTGCGGAGGCCGTACCTTGCGCCACCGTTCTCCACTGGGCGGCCGGCAGGCGGGTTGGGATCTTGGGATCTCGTGCCGGATGTCGACACCGGCCCGCACACGTTCTACGGTCCTCATGTCAGACACCAGCGCGGTTCACTGAAGTGCCTGGAGCGAAGTTGGCTCAGCGGGAACCTTCGGTCGGCTGCCGGACACGTATAGAGCATGGAACTGAACGACGCTGGTCCTGCCGTACCGGTCAGGGACATATCTGATCGCGAGCTGTGGACGAGGGCCGTCGACGGCGACCGGGAGGCGTTCGGTCGGATCTTTGACCGGCACGGGAAGGCCGTCTACAACTACGCCTTCCGGCGGACCGCCGACTGGTCCGAGGCCGAGGACGTCACATCGACCGTGTTCTTGCATGCCTGGCGTCGACGATCCGAGACGGTGCTGGACCGCGACTCCGCTCTGCCATGGCTGCTCGGCATCGCGGACGGCCTGCTGTCGAACACCAGACGGCGCCTGAGGCGTGCCGAGGCGTTGCTGTATCGGCTCGTCTCGCACGACGAGTCGGTGGGCGACCATGCGGACCGTGTCGCCGGCATGGTGGACGACGAGCTTCGCATGTCGGAGATTCACCGCGCGCTGGCTCGGCTGCCGCGCCACGAACGTGAAGTCGTCGAGCTCTGCGTGTGGTCGGGTCTGGACCAGCAGGCGGCCGCAGCAGTGCTGAAGGTGGCGGTGGGAACCGTGAAATCCCGATTGCACAGGGCACGACGCAGGCTCGGAACCGATCTCGTTGGCGGTGCCACGGTCACGGCGTCGTTCAGTTCGAGGAATCCCGTCAACTCGAAGGAAGTCGCACGATGAATGACATGCAGGGCATTCCTGCGGCTCCTTCCGATCGTGATCTGCCGAACCACCGGCGGATCCGCGAGGAGCTACTGTTGAAGATCGGTCCAGAGGACAAGGATGCCTCGCTGCTTCGCAGGTGGGGGGTGCCGCTGAGTGTCGCAGCCGGTGTCACGGCGGTGAGCGTCGCAGCGGTGGCTGCGTTCGGTGGGACGGGGCAGGCGCAACCGCGCCTCGCCGAGCCCGCGCGGAGCGGCGAAGGCCTGACGAGCGCCCCGTCACCAACTCCGAGCACAGGCCACGGTTCCACGTCAGGAGGAACCGACTCGGCGTCGTCGCCGGATGCCTTCACCATCACCAACGCGACCACGACCCCGATTGCTCCCGGGACCGTCACCAAGATTCTCTCCTCCTGCCTGGGGCCCGACGCCTCGCGCTATCACGCCGTGATCGCCGTTCGCACGCCGGTGGTCTCAGACAGTTCCGACGGTGTCGTCGTCGCCGTCGACTCTGCCGACCAGTACGTGCAGTGCGCCTCAAAGGGCGACAAGGGCAGCAGCCAGGACTCCCCACCCACCTTCATCAACAACCGCCTGTGGGGAACCGGCCGTTTCATCGAGTATTTCGACTCCACCCGCGAACCCGCCGGCAAGGGGCAGTACCTCATGCTGGGCGCGGGGCACTACACCACTGAGGTTGCCAAGATCACCGTCAGCTTCGGCCACAAGCCGAAGGAATACCCGGCTGTCATGGCGGGCGGCGCGTTCGTCTATGCGGCAACTCTCCATCCCGACACTCTTCCTGGCCGGCACTATGTGGGTCCGAGCCCCTATATCCATGCCTACAACGCGTCAGGCAAGGAGATCTACGACCAGACGAAGGACCCGAAGTTCACCAGCGAGTAACAGGGCCGCGTCCCGCGCGGTGAGGTTGGCATGCGGAGGGCTGTGCTGCTCTCGCAGGTGCACCTTCCGAGCGGGCCACCTGGCGCGGGAGCTCCCGGGGCTTCGCGTCAACAGGCCGCAGAGGAAGCAAGGTTGGGACCCCCGGCCATGCACAGCCGGGGGTGCGTACAGAGGAACGACGGTACCCCCTCGCGGCGCGACGCCGTCGAGGTAGTACCGGGGGTGGGCGGTGAGTCTGCCTTGGGACCTCTTCTCATCGGAGTTCTCAGGCGGATTCTGCCCGGATTCAGGTGTGGTGCCGTCATTGCCGGCGAGGCGATGCGTGTCCGGGACGACGACCGGAAGATCGCCCTGGAGCACCGCGGTCTGCCGGAGTTCGTTCAGGTCGTACTCCGGCAAGCCGCGGCCGATCCCGATGACGGCCACGTCCAGTCGGCCCGCCCGTGGTCGGCGGAGCAGGGCGGGTGTCGCCGACGTCCCCGTTGCCCCCGCATCCTCGATGCGAGTGAGCACCGGGACTCTTCGGTGAGGCGGCCCCCACGGCCTCCTCGACTCCCATCAGCCCAATCAGGGAACGCGCGGACCACTAGGACGATCACGGCCGACGTCCCGAGGTTCACGGTCGGGATGTCCACACCGTGGTCAGGCTGCCCGCGGGTTAGCCGGTGGTGTGGTCGGGGAGCCGGAGCGGGAATTGCCGTTGCGGCAGCCGCCGGGAACGTGGTGGACGGCGGCGATGCCCCGGTGGGCCTCCACGATGCCGCGGACGATGGCGAGGCCGAGGCCGGCTCCCGCGGGTGGTCTACGGGCGTGGGTGCCACGCCAGCCGGTTCGAAGACGCCGGGTGCTCGGCAACCTCCTTGTCAATGCCATCCGCCGTACGCCCGCCGACGGCACCGTCGCGGTCGTTCGCTGAGGTCGCTCCCGATGTGGTTGTCGGCCGGCAGCGTGGTGGGCCGCCACAGCCGGGGGCTGGCGTCAAGATTCAGGGCCGGTCCTTGCCGTCCACCTCGACCGGCACCTGCTCGATGCGGTTCCCGACCAGGCGGGCCCGGACCCGTTCGACCGTTCTCTGCCAGGCCGGTCGTCTGCTTCCCACACGATCACGGCTGGTGGCCCCGTGAGCGGCCGCCCTGCCTGAAGGTCCACGGACACACGACTCGACTCGGCTTGCGCGGGCAGCGTCACCGACGGGTGCTCCCCCGACATTGAGGCGAGCCTGCCGGGGAATGCTGCCGTAGCCGCGGCGACGATCACCCACCCGGCCACAACGAGCAGCAGGCCCCGGTTGTTCAACTGCCCCTCCAGCGCGACCTCATCCAAGTGGCCGGTGCACATCCTGCGGAAGACCTTCCAGATCCCGCCCAGGATGACGACGTTGATCCCAGTGATGACATACAGGAAGACAGCCGAGACGGTGGTGCCGATGAGACCGGTGACGCTGTGCAGTTGGGAGCCGTCGTCCTGGACCGGTCCAGCCAGCGCCTTGACGCCGAGGGAGAGGAGGAAGGTCAAGGCGAAGACGATGCCGGAGTGGCCGAGGGGGAACCAGAACCCGACCGACAGCGGGCGTTGGCCCTCGTACATGAGCTTGCGGGTGGTGTTGTCGATCGCGGCGATGTGGTCGGCGCCGAAAGCGTGCCGCATCGCCAGCGTGTACACGGTCACGCCCATGCCGATACCGAAGGCCTTGGCGCCCACGGTGTGGTGCTGGGGAGCGACGATCACTTCGAGCGGCCCGCGTACCCCGGGCTGCCCATCGCGGCCTGCCGAACCATGGGGCGAGGAACACGGACAGCTCCACGACGACCAGGTCCCTCGATCCCGGACGCCGCGCTGCCCATGGTCGATAAGGAGCAACCGTCATAGAGAATCACATGAAGCTCAAACAGCCCCAGATGGCGAGAACCTCCATCGACGCCGGATCAGCGGGCGGGCTTCTCCCAGGTCAGCGAGTACCGGCGCAACACATGCCGGCGATAGCGCACGCCGGGCAACAACCGCCGGGCAGCAGCCCGCACCTGCCCATAACTCATCTGCGGATCGGCGACCGGCATGCCCTGTGGGCCACGCGCGCGACGCAGCACCTTCGCGATCCGCACGATCGGGGCAGCCGCGATCAACGCCGCCCACTCCGTCACGCTCGCCTCGCGGGCCAGACCGACCACCACCAGCCTGCCGCCAGGCCGCAGCAGTTCACGCATGCGGACGAGGGCCGCCTCGAAGTCCATGTGATGGATCGTGGTCACCGAGCAGACGAAGTCGTACTCCGCACGGGGAAGTCCTGCGGTGAGGAAGTCTCCCTCGACGAAGGTGAGTTGCGGGTGGCCGGCAGCGGACTCGCGTGCGCAGGCGATCATGTCCGGCGACGTGTCGATCCCGGTGACGTGTTCGGCCCGCCCTACGAGCTTCCGGGCCAGCAGCCCGTCCCCGCAGCCGACGTCCAGGGCATCGCCGCACCTCTCGGGAACAGTCCGGAGGATGCCCGGGTGCCGGGCAACGTTGGTGTTCCAGTACGGCTCTGCGGCGGGCTGGCGCATCGGATCATCGTAGAGGCGGGTCATGGCCTCCCGAGTGCACACCGACGGATTCGCCGTCCCCATGGGGAGCCGTGATCGCAGGGATGGGGAATTACGGGCTCTGGCGACGATCTTGTGATGCTGTCCGGCTGAACTGGGCATCTACCGAGTGTGCGGTTCAGGGGGTTTGGGGCGGTTGCTACCGCATTTAGCTGATGTGGTGGTGGAGGCAGTCAAGCGGACAGCAGGGACGGTCACGTTACATGCGGCCTGCCAGTCGCTCCCGGCGAGATGCCCGGGGTGCGGGATGCCATCGTGGCGAGTGCACGGTCGCTACATCCGTCGGCTGACCGATGCTCCGTCGGGCGGTGCGTCCGTCGTGATCGAACTGGCGGTGCGCCGGTTCAAATGCCTCAACACCCATTGTCCGGCGGTGACGTTCGCCGAGCAGGACCCCAGGCTGACCAGCCCGCATGCCCGCTACACGCCGCTGTTACGAAGCCTGCTCGTGTCGATCGCGCTGTGCCTGGCGGGCCGCCCCGGCGCTCGTCTGGCTGCCGCGTTAGAGATCCGGGTCGCCAAGGACACGCTCTTGAATCTCCTGCGGGCCTTGCGGGACCCGCCTGCCTCGGCGGTCCGTGTCCTGGGCGTCGACGACTTCGCTCGGCGCAAGGGCGATACCTACGCCACCCTCCTGGTCGACCTGGAGGCCCGCTGGCCGCTCGACGTACTTGTCGACCGGGACGCCGAGCCGCTGGCCGCATGGCTGCGCGGCCACCCCGAGGTGGAGATCATCTGCCGTGACCGGGCCGGCGCCTACGCCGAGGGTGCTCGTTCCGGAGCCCCGCAGGCACAGCAGATCGCGGACGGAGGGCATCTCTGGCGCAACCTTGCCGAGGCCGTGGAGAAGACGGTTGGCGCCCACCATGCCTGCATCCGGGCTGCGTTCGCCTTGCCCCCGGTCACCGAGGAAGCATCTGAGGAGACCCGAGTCACCGCTGCGTCACCGGTGGAGGTCGTGCCGTTCATCCCGCCCGATGGCACGTTCGACGTCACGGGAAAACCACGGCGGCTGGTCGCCCGCACGACCGAGCGGTACAAGGCGATCCAGCAGAGGCTGTCCGCGGGGATGTCGCTGGCCGCGATCCGCCGCGAGCTGCGGTTGGACCACTCGACCGTACGGCGCTTCGCCCGCGCCCAGAGCCTCAACGAACTCCTGGTCAAGGCGGTCAACCGGAACTCGATTCTGGACGCCTACAAGCCCTACATGCACCGACGGTGGAACGAGGGCTGCCACGACATTCCCCAGCTCCACCGCGAACTACACGAGCAGGGCTTCAGCGGCGACATCCAGTGCGACGCCCTCGTGCAGCACGTCCGCGACTTCGCCGACATGATGCGTGATCTGCGGGGCGACCTGCTGCCCGCCTGGATGGACCGCGTCCACGCCGACGACCTGCCCGCGCCGCACTCTCTGGTCGTAGGGCTCCGCCGGGACCAGGACGCCGTCGTCGCTGGCCTGTCCACTGACTGGAGTTCCGGGCAGGTCGAAGGCCAGGTGACAAGAGTCAAGCTGATCAAGCGGAAGGGCTACGGTCGCGCCAACCTCGACCTGCTCCGCCGACGCATACTCGTCGCGGACTGATCCTGCCCGTGCCCGTCAGACAGACCATCGGCCAACAGCCCACCTCGGGAAGTCAGTCCCACCATGAGACGACAGCAAGGCCCTGCTTCCGGGCTCCTGCATAGAACTCGCGAAGAGCATCGAAATGGTCCATCAGATACGTTCTGGGCCCGTCGACGAGGCCTTCGGCTCCGTGGCCGATCAGCGCTCCTGCCTCACGGATGTCCAGTGGCAGCACAGCCAGAACGGCCTGGAGGTCGATCTCCCCGACCAGACCGGAGACTCGCCTGACTGCCAACGGTTCAAGGGCGGCCGGTGCAGGCCCGAAGGGCCCGATGGCATGAGGATGAGCATTGAGGAAACCGACATCCATCGCCAGACCGCCGTCGGTGGCCTGCCTGAGCGCGGCGAGGTGCAATTCGCCGACTCCGGCGATCTCGCACGCACGTTCCAGCATGGCTGGGACCCAGTCGAGGTCAAGGCAGTCAGCCGTCGGCGGGTCCCACTGGTGATCACCATCGAAGGACTCGTCGGCGCGTGTCCGGCAGGCGGCAAGATACTCCGCAGAGACTCGGGCAAGCTGCTGGGTGACGGCCATGACAACCAGTATCCCGGGGGCGTCCACCCCTTTTTTGAGAGCACCCCGTTCGTCACAAGATCTTCGCCAGAGCCGAATTACGTGACGCTGATGGCCGGCTTCGGATCGGTCGACGGGCTGCGGATCACCGGCGGCGCCTCCGGCAGCGGGCAGGGGGACTAGCTGCTGCTGTCCGTGGTCCTGGCGCAAGAACTGCGGTACGCGGCCACCCATCCGGGCCGCTGTCCCGGCGACGAGCGGGCCGAGCAGGTGGGGTGGCAGCTCGTGCGCCCGGTCCAGGATCAGTCCGAGCAGCTCCTCCCCGAAACTCTCCGAGCGGTCCGGGTCCCGCGCCCTTCGACAGTCATCCTGTTGCCTCCAACCGGGCGGCGGGCCGGCGTCCTGGCTGTACGGGCGGCGTGGTCTCCAGGATGCAGACCCGGCGACCGGGCACGCCACACGGCTTCCGTGCGCGCCCCGGCTCACATCGGCCGATGATGGGAGTACGGCCGAGCACACGGAGCTGACCATGACGGGTTGGCGTGTCAGGGACTACACCCCGGACGATCTCGAAGCGGTGATCCGGGTCGACGCGGAGAGCGGCACGACGGAAGAGTCACCGCTCTTTCCGCTCTCGGACGTTGTGGCGGCCCTCCAGGCCCTCCATCCGGCGGTGGTGGCAACGGCTGAGGAGGTGGTGGTCGGCGCCGCCGTGAGCAGGGTGGAGGGTGAGCGGGCGTGGATCCTGCGCATCTGCATGGCACCAGCCTGGCGGCACCAGGGGCTGGGCAGCGACCTGATCACGGCTCTGGAGCACCGGCTGTTCGCCGGCGGCGTCCGAACGGCGCACACGGCCCTGCCCGACAACGAGACCGGTGCCACCGCCCTGCGCAACTGTGGCTTCGGCGCCCGTCCGGGCCTGGTCTTCTTCGAGAAGCGCGGGCGGGTGACCCCGCAGGCGGTCAGCATGCTCGCGTCGCTGGGAGCGGAGCTGCCGCCCGGAGGACTGTGGCAGAGGGTCGCGGGCATGCAGCGGGAGAAGGAGCTCATCGAGCGGCGCCTGGTTCTGCCGCTGGCCCATCCCGAAATGGCCGCCCGGCACGGAGTGGAGCTGCCGCGGGCGGTGATGTTGTTCGGGCCGCCCGGGACGGGGAAGAGCACGTTCGCACGCGCGATCGCCAGCCGTCTGGGATGGCCGTTCCTCGAACTGTTCCCTGCCCGGCTGGCCGCCGAGTACGGGCTGGCGAGCGGGCTGAACCGGCGCTTCGACGAGATCGCCCGCCTCGATCACGTCCTAGTCTTCATCGACGAGGTCGAGGAGATCGCCGGGACCCGGAGCGGCGCGGACGCAACCGCGGTCGGCGTCGTCAACGAACTGCTCAAGGCGATCGTCCGGTTCCGCAGCCAGGACGGGCGGCTGCTCGTCTGCGCCACGAACGACGTGACCACCCTCGACCCCGCGTTCCTGCGGCACGGCCGTTTCGACTACGTGCTGCCGATCGGCCCGCCCGACGACCGCGCGAGGACGGCGCTGTGGGAGAGCTACCTGACCCGATCGGGCGCGGAGGCCGACAGCACGGCGCTGGCGTCCGCCAGCGAGGGTTTCACCCCTGCCGACATCGCGCATGTGGCGCGCACCGTCTCCCAGGTCCAGTTCGAGCGCACCTTCGACACCGGAGCCAGGGCCCGCCCCACCACCGAGGACTACCTGGGCACCATCGGCGAGACCAGACCCACGGTCAGCGCGGCCATGGCCCAAGAGTTCGCCCACCAGACAGAGGAGTTCGCCCGCATCTAGGTGTGCCGGATCAGGCCGGGCCGGTGGCCGTCCCTTCCTCCTCGGCCTCCATGCGCCGGATTCCCTCATGGGTGAATGTGACCAGGGCGGGAGTGTTGCCGGGTTCCCAGTCGACGGTGACCAGCCCTTCGCCCGCCAGGTAGGCGCAGGCGGCGTGGTCCTGTTCCGGTACGTGGCGGTCGCGCCGCAGCTGTGTTCCGGTGATGCCGAGGGGGCGGTTGCCTTCTACGGCTTCGTACAAGACCCGGAGCACCGCGCCCCTTCGTGTGCGGGATGGGGCTCCGGGACCCGTTGGGTCTCTCAGATCTCGTCGGAGTGGGTGCCTGCGCCGACAGGGGGTCGGCTGGCGGCCAGCCAGGAGCGGGCGGGGCCTGCTGGTGTTGCCGTGTCCACGGTGAGGTGGAGGCGGGTGCCACCGTCCAGGCCGGGATAGCTGCGCTGTTCCGTGCCTGCGAAGCAGTGGCGTAGCACCTCTGCGACCGCTCGGGCGGCGTCGGGCGTCTGCGCGATGATCCGGACCTCGGCGTGTCCGGACGACGGCAGTGTCTGGGGCTCGTTGTAGTTCACGTGAGCGTGGGGCCTTTCGGGGTGGGTGCGAGGCCGACAGGCCGCGGCGCCGCGGCGCCCCGGCCTGTCGCCCCCGGTCGGAGGAAGGTCTGTTCCTCAGCGGTCGGCATCCGTGTGGTGGGCTCGACGACCGGAGTCGTCGGGCAGGCCGGGGGGCCTCGGCAGGGGGTCGCTGAAGCGGTAGGCCTTGATCCGGGCGTCGTGCTGAGCGTTGAGCAGGTGGATCCAGCGCATTCCGACGCCGATCATGAGGATGATCACCGCGGCAACGACGAGGGTCTCCACGGAACTCACCTCCAACCGATTCCGGGCCGAGGAAAGGCACTGCGTCCCAGCGGCTCCCCGAAGGGAGACATGCAGGCTCCGCCCTCACCCTCCCAGGTGGCTTCCCGGCGGCGCGCGTCGCGGATGCCGCGCCCGATGTCGGTTTCGTCGGCCATCAGAACGTCAGCGGTGAGGACGCTGCCGGGGATCGCCGCAGCGGCCATCAGGCGGGCCGCGGCCGCGGGTGCGGTCTCGGGCGGGATGACGAGGAGGTCCCAACGGCCGACGGTGTAGGAGAGCAGGATCAGCTTGTCGGGGTCCTGCTCGGTGAACCAGCCCACGTGCAGCGTGCGTCCGTCCAGGGCGACCGTGCGCGGTACGACGGGCCAGCGGGTGGGGTTCACGGTGACGTGGGTGACGCGGCCCCAGGGTTCTTGCAGGGCAGCGGCGAGCGGTGGGAGCTCTGCCTCGAGGTCGCGGGAGCGGGGCCACCAGGCCCCGTCCAGCTGACCGGCGAGCGCGGTCTTAGGGGTGAGGGACAGGCGAGCCGGGGCTTCTGCGGCGAGGTCGCGGGGGGTGGTCCGGTCGAGGGTGGTGGTCATGGAGGGGACCTGCCCCCGGACTGCCCGTCGGCAGCCCGGTTTTTAGGCGATCGCCGGAAATGACACCCACGTGAAAGCCGGTGTGCGAAGTACTCCCGGTGCTTTCACTGTACGCCTGTTCGCCTTGGTTGGGCCCTTCTGACCAGGTATTTTCCGGCGGGCGGTGGTGTGGTCGACGGGAGTGCCGTGAAAGGACCACCGCTCCGCGGACATCGCCCGAACGGGTGCTGACGGGTGCTCAGCTCCTCGTCGCCACCACACCCGAACCCGGGGACGCCACCGCCGTTGCGGAAGGCTGACCCCGAGTCCCCAGCGGCCGAGCCGAGAGCACGGCGCCGTCGTGGCGAGCCGCCCCGTCTCGTCCGACGCCGGGTGGTACGCGGCAGAGCAGGCCGGCAGGAGGTCCTGCATTCCGGCCGGGCTCCAGGCATGCCGTGCCCTGGTCAGAGCCCCTCGTCGTGCGGGTCCTCTTCGCGCAGAAGCTCGTCCTCACCACGGCTCTCGGGCTCGTTCTGTCTGGGATTCCGCCCTTGTTCACGCGCCTGCCTTCCCGGCCGGGGCTGGGCGGGCCCCCGGAGCGATGGTGTTCCCGCGCCTCGCGGCCCCGGCCCGGGTACGAGGAACGGACGGGCTTCCGGCAGTCCGCCGGACCGGGTCGAGGACTATGCTGCTGTACGGGCGTCCCAGACCCTGGCGGCTTGTCGTTGCTCGACACAGATGGCTGCGGGGAACGGACTCTTCGTCTGTGACCCGGCGCATCCCTGGAGGAACTGGGCGGGTCCGGTGTGCTGTCGGACCGACTGTTGCTCCGCCTCCGCCGAACGTACGCCCTGCCGGCAGCGCGCCAAGGGGCCGGATTCTCCGGCGCCACCGCGTCCGCTGCCGGATGGTCCGCCGAATCGAGGCATCATGCCCCGGCCGCAGCTCGCCCTCTACCGCCATGACCGAGGAAAGCGGGTACCGATCACCCTTGCCGGTGAGATCGACCTGGAATCGGCCCCGCTGATAAGCACGGCGCTGGCCCGGTGTCTGAGCGACGGCATCCGCGCCATCGACATCGACCTCACCCCCGTCACCTTCTGCGACTGCACCGGCCTCAACGTCTTCCTCCACGCCGCGCAGCGGACGACCGAGGCCGGCGGGACCCTGCGACTGCACCACCCGCCGGCGACACTGCGTCTGATCCTCGACCTCACCGGCTCCGGGTTCCTGCTCCTCGACGATCCGTTCGGGAATCTGTCACCTCCGCTCGGGGATGTCCCGGCCCCGACCGCCCAGAGCCCGAGGCACCGGGCCGTTCCTTTTGCCTCCGTGCTCTCGGGTGATGCGCCGTGACGGCCTGGGCGGGACGGGGGCAGCCACGAAAGCCCCGTGATGACGAATCGTCCACTGTGGAAGCGGTCCGGATACGCCGTGTGAACCGCGGGCTGGCACAGGACCTGAGCGGGAAACTGACGGATCTGTACGTGGACTCCCACGAGTCATCGTCGCGTCCTGATGCGTACTGCCGTCCCAGCCGCCGGCAGTTCCTGAACCGTCTCACAGCCGACATCCGGCAGCCGGGCTTCGCGATGGTGATCGCGGAGACGGACGGACTGGTGGGATGTGCTTTCGGATTCCCGCTGCGCAGCGACGCCCTCGAGTGGATCGGGTTCGACCGGGCCCTACCGCGCGTCGTCGAACAACTCGCCGCGACCGGCGGCATCCTGGCGATCACCGACATCCTGGTCCCCCCGCACCCGCAGGACGCGCACGTGGCTCTCCGATTGCAGGAGCGGCTGCTGGCCGACCACCGGGCGTCAATCGGCGCCACCCTGGTGGACCGGGCCGATCACCCCACCCTCAACACGCTCCGTTCCTGGGGATGGCTGGACGTGGGAGCGTTCTGGAAGCCGACCGGCGCCACGCGGCTCCGGGTGCTGATCCTTCCCGTCGGCAGACCGAACTCCCCGCTACCGGGGGGATTTGCGCACGATGCCTGGACGCGATGGCCAGGGTGAGGCGCGACGCCGGTCGGCCCGCATCCAGGTGCTGGTCGCCGAGCCGGCGGCCCTGTCGGTACCCGGTTCGATGTGGTGGACATATGCCTACGGCCGTCCCGCTCACATCTGGCAGGGGCCGCTGGGATCTGGCAGTGGTCCCTCCGAAGTCAACGCAACCGGTGGCGGAATCGATCATGACGGCGCCGGCGGACAGACCACGCCCCGTCTGACACCGACCGGCGGACGGGCCGGTTCGGAGATCCGTTCCTCCGTCAGCGGCTCGGGCGTGGTCACTTGCGCGGCCCACCCGATTCGCCGCCCTGCGACGCACGCGGTGGACAAGGCACCTCGGCACGGGACGGGTTGAGCGTACAGTCCGTTCGGCTGGTCCGAGGAGTACGGTGAAATCACCGAGGGTTTCTCGCGCACCGGCTTCCACGCGCTCGTGTCGTTTTCGGCGATTCAATATGCCGGGCCGGTCAACAACCGGCCCGGGGCAGGGTTCGCGTCATGACTGCGGCCGTTTTCCCGTCGCCGACGCTCGAAGTCGAAAACCGGTCCCCCTCGTCCTCTCTCCGTCTCGCGCTCGCTCCCACCGGTCCCGCTCCGGCCCTGCTGGACGGCGCGTGGTGGCCCCGCTCCCGCGATCTCGGGGCGGAACTCCCCGCCCTGACAGCCGTACTGGAGCCGCTGTGGGGGCGGATCACCCGGGTGACGGTGAATCCCACACACTGGCCGGTCGTCCCGCGCAAGGTGCCCGTGGCCGGGCATGTCGTGAACGTGGGCTGGTTCCTGGCCGAGCAGGACCCACATGAACTACTGCTGCTCTCCTACCACATGGGCCGCTGGAACCTCCTGGTGATCCCGCCACGGACGGACCCCGTCCCAGCCGCCTGGCTGATGGCCACCGCGAGCGACCACCTCGGCACATCGAGCGCGAGCCGGCTGATCGAGGAGGCGGCGCGGCTCCACGGGCTCGATGCGCAGCACGCAGACCGCGCCGGCGCGTTCTCCCCCGCCCGCCGATAGTCGTCGCCGGGAGCGGTCCGCCCCGTCCCTGACGGTCGTGAGGCGTCGGTGAGGTCGGTGCCGGTGCGGCGTCAAGCTGGGAATGGCCGGCGCCTTGTCAGTCATCTGTATCGACGTTGCCCGCCGCCCCCAGCCGTACGACGGAGTTGCCGGATAAGACGGTGAAGACGGTGAAGACGGTGAAGAGGAACGACACCGACGCGGCCGCGAGATGTTCCTTGAGCATCCGCGCGACCACGCCGAACGGCTCCTCGGGCGTCACGGCATCAGCCGCCTCGGACGTCCCCGCCAGGGTCACCGCCCTGCCCCGGCGACTCCCGCCCCCGGGAGAACGAGAGGCCCGCACGCCCTCCGGCCCTCTCGCGGCCGCAAAGGCTCCTCACTGATCTTGGAGGACACCCCCACAGACCACCGAACCCTCACGAACCCGGACCTCAGCTCTTCTTGTCGGACGCGAGTTCAGCGGTGAGCGGGGAGTCCTTCCATCTGGCCGAGGCGGCAGGACGCTCTGGGCCGAGCGAACCGGGCCCGCCTTGGACCGGAACCGATCCGGATTCTGTCGCCGTGGAGGGCATCGGCTTCCGCAGGCCTGCCCGCAGCGCCGCGCGCCGTCCGAGGCGAGGCAGGAAGGTGTAGAAGCGGTCGGGTAGGAACACGGCGTCCGCAATGATCATCGCGCCGGAGAAGAGTGGCAGCCCCATGAGCACGGCGATACCGGCGTGCATGCCCAGCAGCATGACGAGGACGGGGTATTTGAGCCTGCCGAAGAGCACGAACGGAAAGGCCACCTGCAAGAGCACCGTCATATATCCGGCGATCGCGATCAGCATCGGATAGTGGTCCACAAAATGGGAGAGTGCGGGCCACGGCTGGAAGAGCTGGAGGTTCAGCACGTAGTGGAGAGCGGTGCCGGCGCCCCAGGAAGCGCCCTGGACCTTGAACAGGCCGGCCGATCCATAGAGGAAACAGACCTGGGCCGCGATGAGGAACATGCCGCAGTTGTGGACCACCGTGACCAAGACGGCGCGGGCATCGCGGAGTTGCTGTGCGGCGTGGCTTCCCACCCGCCGTGGCGGCGCGTCCGAACGAGCTGTCCTCAGCCGGATCCTGCGTGCGTCCAGGGACCAGCGCCGGCCGCACGCGGTGGGGACGAGATAGATGGCCATCAGCAGGACCAGGTTGTCACCCCCGTCCGTCATGAAGATCGTCCGGGCGTGGAACGAGATCACCACGACGGCGAAGAGAAGCGACAGGACGCGGGTGCGCCATCCCAGCAGGAACAACGCGGACGTAACGACGGCCAGCGCGTAGCAGAGCTCGAAGTAGGTACGACTGTCGGACAGGGTCAGGATGCTGTTCCACCCTGTCTGGTCGAACAGCTGTCGCGCCAGCGCGGAAGTCCAGGGGGAGCCAGGACCCCAGATCTCGTCACGGTGCGGGAACTCGCGCAGCAGGAAGACCAGATAGAGCAGGCCGTAGCCGATACGCAGCACGGAAGCGGCGTACAGCGAAATCGGACGCCCGGTCAGGAGCTCGTCCACGGCAGTGATCCGGCCGACGAGCCACCGAAGAGGGGAGGGGGTCGCACTGGGCTGCTCCGTTGGCCGTTGGGGCGCCGGCGCCGCGGCAGCGATCGGGGAAGTGCGTTCATTTCCCATGGGGGGTTGCCTTCCACCAGGGCAGAAGCCGGTTTTCGGTGGGCGTCGGGGGGCGGTTGTCCGCAGTGGGCCCGGGGGCGGCGATGGGCAGCGTGACGACGCGAAGCTGAATGAAATCGAATGTGCCATCGCTGTGGGCCGCAACGCGTTGTGCGGCGATGTTGCTCAGATACTTCTGCATCATCAGGGCACGTTCCGTGTGCGCCTTGTCGTCCCCTCCGTGGGTATCGACGTAGGACGTCCAGGCGCGGCGCAACATGTTCTGCGCCGTGTGGCTCGGGAACGGGTCGTGCTCGACGGCGGCATGATCCACGGCGGTCAGGTCGAACCAGCCGCTCACCTGAACCGATCCGCCGGCACGGGTGTGTGCGGTTCTCGCCAGGATCTGCCGGTTGACGGAGTCGGGGTCCGGGGCGAAAAGCCGCCAATTCTGCTCGAAGAAGGGATAGACCCATGAATTGATCAGCGGACTGTACCGCTTGGAGACGGTGTTGGCGGGCGCCACATGAAGGAAGACCAGAGCGACATGGAAGAGAGTCGTCGCTACGCACAGGGCCACCGTGGTGGACAGTCCTGCTTTCAGCACCCGGGAAAACCCTGACCGACCGGCCGGCGTACGCACGTCGGCGGGGAATTCCTGCGCGGCGGGAACGAAATCGGAGTGTTGGATTTCCTGGACGTCCGCTGATCCAATTCCGCCCGCCACTTCCCACCCTGTCTTTCTCATATCAGCTACTCGCGCCTGACTCTTTCTACGGAACGTCACCGGTGGCGCACGGCGGGTCCGATGAGGATTCCGCCGCGCGCCTTCATCCGACCAGGGGGCGTGCCACGGTGGGCTGCCTAGCCCTCGTAGCCCTTGGAGTGATCATCGGCCTCGTGTCCGTAGGGCACGTCGGCATAGCCGTAGTTCTCGTCGTGCTGCTTGCCGTGGTCGGGCTTACCGGGCGTGACGTCATGCCCGTGGTCCGGCCCTTCGGGCTTTCCGTGGTGGTCCGGCCCCTCGGGCTTTCCGTGGTGGTGCGGCCCCTCGGGCTTTCCGTGGTGGTGCGGCCCCTCGGGCTTTCCGTGGTGGTGCGGTCCCTCGGGCTTTCCGTGGTGGTGCGGTCTGCCGTTGCCGTTGCCCCCGCCCGTGTTCCCGGCCGTGTTGCCCTCGGTGTTACCGGCGGTGACATTCCCCGTCGTGTTTCCCTCGGTGTTACCGGCTGTGTTGCCGACGGTGTTACCGGCCGTGTTGCCGACGGTGTTGCCCGAGGTGCCACCGCTCGTGACGCTGAGGATGGGCCCACCCAGGACGCCACCGGTGACCAGTCCACCGCTGACCAGGCCGCCGCCGAGCAGCCCGCCACTAGTGGTCGTTCCAGCGGTCGTACCGGTGGTGGTGCCGGTCGTCGTCCCGCCGGTCGTGCTGGTCCCGCACGAAGGCCGCGTGATGGTGTTGGTGTCCATCGTCACGATCCCGGACTCGGCCACAGCACCGGCCAGCACCCGTCCCTCGACCGCCGCCCCGTTCGTCATGGTGATCGAGGTGTGGGCCATGAAGGTGCCCACGGAGAAGGAGTTGGCCTGGAAGGTGGCGGAGCTCCCGATCTGCCAGAAGACATTGCACGCCGTGGCGCCGCCCGTGAACTGCATGCGGCTGTTGGGGGCCAGCGTCAGTCCGGAGGGGACCTGGAACACCCAGACGGAGTCGGGGCCGCCGTTCAGAGTGAGCGTGCCCGAGTTCGTGACCACGCCGTCGACGAAGCCGTACAAGCCGGGAGCCAGCCCCGTCGGGCCGCCCGCTCCACTGAGTTCCGAGCCGAGGGTGGCATCGACGGGGGTCCGGGCCGCGGCGACGGTGTACGCGTTCTGCAGTGCGGCGTGGGCGGCGTTGGCCGGGCCGTCCGTGATGTGGATGGTGCCGTTGATCACGTTGGCGCACGGCGGAGGCGCGGGAGTTGCGGGCGGCGGAGGTGTGCAGAACCCGGTGACCGAGGTTCCGGGTGACACCCCGACGTCTCCGCTGATCAGCGAGGCACCGGTGTTGGTGACCGCCGCGCCGCCCAGCTCCGCGAAGCTGGTGGCGGCCCCGAGAGGAACGGGCGTTGTGATGGCACTTGCCTGAGTCGGCGTCAGGACGACCATCGCGGCGGCAACCGTTGCGGCGAGGGCCGGGGCCAGCAAGCCGGACACAGTGCGACCGGGTGCCGCATGAGGGATTTTCAGCTTCATGGAGAGCCATTCTCTGTGGGGGGGCCGGAGCGTCCCGGGCGCTACGGATCACCCGGAAAGCCTTGGTGCCTGCGGCATATTACGCAGACACGATCACCCATCAGCGGCAAATAAAGGCGGGAGGCGATTTCTCATTCCAATGGCGCAAAGCGTGGTTGAGTAATTTGAATTCACCTTTACGATCATCCGACATCCCCCTTTGAAGCAGTCACATGAAATCGCCGCCGGCCGGGATGACAATTCGCCGTCGATTCACTCGGCTCTGAAGAGCCGTGCCACACGCGGTAGCATGGGGGGTGGGTTGGCTCACTCTCACGTGCAGCCGCCCGGAAGGGCGACTCCGGCGTGTTTGCGCCGGAGTCGTTGTTACGGCCACCCTGGCGGTCTAGGCCAGGCCGCGACCTTCCGGGAGACCAGACCTCTTGACGCCGAGCCGGTTCACCGGTCACCGGGGCGTTCATGGTCCCGACGGTCCTCGCGCCTCCAGCGTGCCCGGTTCTGACGGCTGTAGCGGCGGTCCCAGCGGTCCTGACGGTCCCGGCGCTGTTCGTAGTCCCGGTAACCCTTGAGATCGGAACCGTCGCCACGGATCCAGCCTCCCCCGCGATCGCGGCCGTAACGGGTGGCTCCGAAGATCAACACGGCCGCGGCCGCCCACCAGAGGGGATGGAGAAAGCCGAGGCCGAACAGCACGGCGACCAGCAGGAGAAGCAGAACGAACACGGCGGGCCTTCCCGGAGCGGAGCAAACCATCACTGCCGGGGGCCAGGGCCTGTTCGCACAGCGTAGCCCCTGCACGACGTTGCGGACAGCGCCCCATGTCCGCGGCGTCCGACGGAAGCGGCCGGAAGCGGATGGCCACCTGACGTCTGTCCGGGGAGGGCCGCGAGGGCTAACGTGCGTGGTACGGCCCGAGCCCCCGGCAGCGTCGATCCTCTCGCGCTCCTTCGGGGGCGCACCTCACGCATCAGTGCCGGATTCCGTCCCGTCGCCAACGGGCCGCTCCCGCACCCGCCGTCGCCACTGGACCCTGGTGCGGCATCGATGCGCCTCAGACGGGCACCCGCGCTGTCCGCCGCGTCGCACGCACACATCGCAGGCGGTACCCATGTACGTGCTGATCGTTCCCGCTTCGACCCCCTTCGTCCTGCTCGCCGCCGTGATGGGCCTGTCCTGGTGGGAGGACCGCATACTGCCCGCGCCGTCGGCCGAGCCGGTCGACTCTCCCGCCGAGGCTCCCCTCGCCCCGGCGGCCCCGGCCCAGCTCGCGGAACTCCCCTTTGTCGAGACTGCGTTGACAGAGGAGGCAGCCGGGCGTTGACCGACAGCCGGAAGCCACCCGATCACGACCGTGCGAACATCGTGATGCCCCTCTCCGGACCGACCAGGAGACCGGCCCGGGGACTATGCTGCGTACGGACGTCCCAGACCCTGGCGGGCCACCACTGCTTGGCCCGTATGCCTGTGGAGAGCGGACCACTCGTCCGCCCGCCGCGCGCATCCCCGGGGGAACCGGCTGGGTCCTGCGCTCCGGAACATCGGTTGCTGGATCGGTCATTCACCTGCCTGCACGTCCGTCGGCCGTACCGCGTACCGGGTACGGTCTCGTGAACCGAGGCACCCTGCTCATGGGCATCCCACCGATTCCGAACGTCCGCCGGCACGACGCGGACAACCGGCGGCGGCGTCAACGCCTTCTTCCGCACCTTGCGACACAGCACCACGACCGGCGGATTCACTCCAACTCCACCATTCCAGAGAGGCGTTGCCGCCCCTCGCCATCCTCAACCTGTCGGACTCCCGCCTCCTCGCCCTTCCCCATGCCTTCGCCGGGAGCCGACCAGGTCATGGAACAACCGGGGAACCGAACCCGGTGGTCGCCGTGATCCCCGGCAGCCGGTCGGTGCGGATCCAGGCTCTCGTGGCCGAGCAGGCGGCTCTGCGCGGCGCGCGGGTCGGCGTCCTCGACGTGTGTACGGCGGCGGTGGCGGCACTGCCGGTCGGCGGGGCCGGGATGTCCGCGATGTCCCGCGACCGGGCGAGTCATCCGCTGTGCAGCACCGACTCCGTCAGCCGGCATCTGGAGGAACTCCAGCTCACCCTGGGCGAGGGGCCGTGCGTGGACGCCCACGCCCTCGGCTCGACCGTCCTCTGCCCCGACCTGCTGGCCGGTGAACTCCAGCGGCATTGGACGGTGTTCGCCGACGCGGCCCTGGAAGCCGGTGCCAGAGCGGTCTTCGCCTTCCCCCTGCGGATCGGAGCCGTCAGCCCCGGCGTACTCGACCTGTACTCCAGCAGCTCGGTCGAACTGGACGCGGAGGAGGTGGCCGATGCGATGGCCTTCGCCGACGCCGCCACGTTGATTCTGCTCGATGCCCGGATCAGTGAGACGGGTGCCCCGTTCCACACCCAGGCGCCCGACACCCACGCGGCCGGCACCGACCGGCCGGACACCGCGCCGTTCGACGACCTGGGCGGATACCGCGCCGAGATCGACCAGGCCACCGGCATCCTCATGGTCCAGCTCGACGTCGGCTTCGAGGAAGCCTTCATCCGGCTGCGCGCCCACGCCTACGCCCGAGGGCTACGGATCTCGGTGGTCGCCGCCGACGTGATCGCCCACCGGCTCCGCCTCCCCCCGGACACGACTCCGTCCGACATCCGACCGACGGAGGCACGACCCCCCGACGAGGAGTCCTGATGCTCACGCCCCATCCACAGAGGTGTGCACGATGAAGGAACAGCTGATGGCCCGGACGTTCGTCGAGCTCGCCGACAGCCTCGTCGCCGACTTCGACCTCATGGACTTCCTGCGCCTGCTCACCGACCGCTGCGTCGACCTGCTCGACGCGAGCGCGGCGGGCGTCCTGCTGGCCGACCGTGACGGCGTACTGCGCGTCATGGCCGCCTCCGACGAACGGGTGCGCCTTCTGGAACTCTTCCAGCTCCAGAACCACGAAGGCCCCTGCCTGGACTGCTTCCACAGCGGAATCGCCGTCACCGTCGACGACCTGCGCCACGAGGCGGCCCGCTGGCCCCTGTTCAGCGCCCAGGCTCGGCGCAGCGGCTTCACCGCAGTCCAGGCGCTGCCCATGCGCCTGCGCGACGAGGTCGTCGGCGCCCTCAACCTCTTCCACGCCACCCCGGCACCCATCAGCCCCTCCTCCACCCCCTTCGCCCAGGCCCTCGCAGACGTCGCCACCATCAGCCTGCTGCAACAACGCACCACCGAGCGCACCACGCTCCTCAACGAGCAGTTGCAGAGCGCCCTCAGCAGCCGCGTCCTGATCGAACAGGCCAAGGGAAAACTCGCCGAACGCCGCCACACGGACATGGAACGGGCCTTCACCACCCTGAGGGCCTACGCCCGCTCCCACAACCGCCGCCTCTCGGATGTCGCCCGCGCCTTCATCGACGAGACCGAATACCTCCCCGGCCTCAGCTCCCGAAGCTCCTGAACAGCCCTCTTCAAGAAGGGTTCGTCATGCCACTCGACCCCCCTCGCGAGACCTCCCTCGACACCCCTGCCGGCATGGACAACATCGACGAGGAGGAGCTGAGCGCCCTGGACGCCCACTGGCGGGCGGCGAACTACCTGGCCGTCGGGCAGATCTACCTCATGTCCAACCCCATGCTGACCGAGCCCCTGGCACCCGAGCACGTCAAACCGCGACTGCTGGGGCACTGGGGTACCTCACCTGGACTGAATCTGATCCACACGCACCTCAACAGGGTCGTGAAGGCGCGGGACTTGGACGCGATCTGTGTCTGGGGACCAGGCCACGGCGGGCCCGCCGTGGTCGCGAACTCCTGGCTGGAGGGCACCTACACCGAGACGTACCCGGACATCACACAGGACGCCGTCGGCATGGCCCGCCTCTTCCGGCAGTTCTCCTTCCCGGGCGGCATCCCCAGTCATGTCGCGCCCGAGACGCCCGGATCGATCCACGAGGGTGGCGAGCTGGGCTACTCCCTCTCGCACGCCTACGGAGCCGCGTTCGACAACCCGGGGCTCCTGGTGGCCTGCGTGATCGGCGACGGTGAGGCCGAGACGGGCCCGCTGGCCGCCTCCTGGCACTCCGGCAAATTCCTCGACCCGGTACACGACGGTGCCGTCCTGCCGATCCTGCACCTCAACGGCTACAAGATCGCCAACCCGACGGTCCTGGCCCGGATACCGGAGCCCGAACTCGACTCCCTGCTCAGGGGATACGGCCACGAGCCCCTCCATGTGACCGGGAACGACCCCCGCGCCGTCCACCGGGCGATGGCCCGCGCCTTGGACGAAGCCCTGGACCGCATCGCCGCCTTCCAGCACGCCGCCCGCACGGAGGGCACTGCCGAACGCCCCCGGTGGCCGATGATCGTGCTGCGCACGCCCAAAGGCTGGACCGGACCGGCCGAGGTCGACGGCCTCCCGGTGGAGGGCACCTGGCGTGCGCACCAGGTTCCGCTGCCGGCCGTACGCGAAAACCCGGACCACCTGCGGAAGTTGGAGAGCTGGCTGCGCTCCTACCGGCCGGAGGAACTCTTCGACGAATGTGGACGCCCCCGGGCACAGGTTCTGGCCTGCGTCCCAGGCGGCGCGCGCCGCCTGGGCGCCAACCCGCACTCCAACGGCGGTCTGCTGCTGCACGACCTGCCCCTCCCGCCCCTGGAGCGGTTCGCCGTCCCGGTCGACAAGCCCGGCGCGACGGCGCACGAGCCGACCCGTGTCCTCGGCGACCTGCTGGCCCGGGTGATGGCCGACTCGGGCGAGCGGCGGGACTTCCGGCTGGTCGGCCCGGACGAGACGGCCTCCAACCGTCTCCAGGCCGTCTACGAGGCGAGCGGCAAGGCGTGGGAGGCCCAGGTACTGCCGACGGACGAGCACCTGGAACGCGGCGGCCGGGTGATGGAGATCCTGTCCGAACACACCTGCCAGGGCTGGCTGGAGGGCTATCTCCTCACCGGGCGGCATGGCCTGTTCTCCTGCTACGAGGCCTTCGTCCACATCGTCGACTCCATGGCGAACCAGCACATCAAGTGGCTGCGCGTCGCCCGCCGGCTCCCCTGGCGCCGCCCGATCGCCTCCCTCAACTACCTGCTCACCTCGCACGTCTGGCGCCAGGACAACAACGGCTTCTCGCACCAGGATCCCGGGTTCGTCGACCACGTACTCAACAAGTCGCCGGAGGTCGTGCGGGTCTACTACCCCCCGGACACCAACACCCTGCTGTCCGTGGCCGATCATGCACTGCGCAGCCGCGACTACGTCAATGTCGTCGTCGCGGGCAAGCAGCCCTGCTTCGACTGGCTCGACCTCGACGCCGCCCGCGCGCACTGCGCCCGCGGCGCCGGGATCTGGTCCTGGGCCGGCACCGAGTCCGAGCGCGGCGAGCCGGACGTGGTGCTCGCCTGCGCGGGCGACGTACCCACCCTCGAAGTGCTGGCCGCCGCCTCGCTGCTCCGTCTCCATCTGCCCGAACTTGCGGTGCGGGTGGTCAACGTCGTCGACATCGCCCGGCTGCTGCCCGCGGAGGAACACCCGCACGGCATGTCCGAGAGCGAGTACGACGCGCTGTTCACCCCCGACAAGCCCGTCGTCTTCGCGTACCACGGCTATCCGTGGCTGATCCACCGGCTCGCCTACCGCCGCGCCAACCACCCCCACCTGCACGTGCGCGGCTACAAGGAGGAGGGCACCACCACGACCCCGTTCGACATGGTGGTACGCAACGACCTCGACCGGTACCGGCTGGTCATGGACGTCATCGACCGGGTGCCCGGTCTCGCGGTCGGCGCGGCGGAGCTGCGGCAGCGGATGGTCGACGTCCGCTACCGCCATCACGACTGGATCCGCGCCCACGGGGAGGACCTGCCCGAGGTCGCCGAATGGACCTGGGGTCAGTGACCACCCGGGTGGCCGAGATGCGGGTGGGGGACGCCGCCGCCGAGGACGCGAAAGCCGTGCTGGCCGCGCTCGCGAGCAGTACCGAGGGACTGTCGGGGGGCGGGGCGGGTGAGGCGGCCGGGCGGCTCGCGGACGTCGGACCGAACGCCGTACGTACGCACCACGTCCGTGTCCTCGCGCTCCTCGGGCGACAGTTGCGCAGCGCCCTGCTGATCCTGCTGGCGGTGACGGCCGGGGTCTCGTACTTCTTCGGCGAGCGGACCGGCGCGATCATCATCGCGGGGATCCTGGTGCTGAGCGTGGCGCTGGGATTCGTCAACGAGTACCGGGCGGAGAAGGCGGCACAGGCCCTGCACTCGCGGGTGCGCCACACGGCCGTCGTGCTCCGGGACGGCGCGGCCGCCGAGGTCGAGGTGACCGAACTGGTGCCGGGCGATGTCGTGCGTCTGACGCTGGGGCAGGTGGTGCCCGCGGATCTACGCCTGCTGGAGTGCACCGCGTTCGCCTGCGACGAGAGCGTCCTCACCGGGGAGTCCGCCCCGGCCGACAAGGACCCGGAGCCCGTCGCCGCGGGGGCCGCGCTGGCCGAGCTGAGCTCCTGTGCGCTGATGGGGACGGTGGTGCACGGGGGCAGCGCGACCGGAGTGGTCGTCGCCACCGGGGGCCGTGCCGAGTTCGGACGAATCGCCCTGGGGCTGGGGGAACGGCAGCCGGAGACCGACTTCCAGGCGGGGCTGCGCCGCTTCTCCGTGCTGCTCCTCAAGGTCGCCGCCGCCCTGACCACGGGGATCTTCGTCGTCAACCTCCTGCTCCACCGGCCCCTGCTCGACGCCCTGCTCTTCTCTCTGGCCATCGCGGTGGGCATCACCCCACAGCTGCTGCCCGCCGTGGTGAGCACGAGCCTAGCCACCGGCTCACGGCAGCTGGCGCGGCGCAAGGTCCTGGTCAAACGGCTGGTGTGCATCGAGGATCTGGGCGACATGGATGTCCTGGTCACCGACAAGACGGGCACACTCACCGAGGGCCGCATCCGTTTCGAGGCGGCCCTCGATCCGACCGGCGCACCCTCCGAGACGGTATTGACGCTGGGCCTGCTGGCCACCGAGGGCGACCTCGACGACGTGGGCGGGAACGCGTTGGACACCGCGCTGTGGCAGGCCGCGGACAAACCCCCGGCCGGTCACCACCGGCTCGCGCTGCTGCCCTTCGACCACGACCGGCAGCTCGGCTCCGCGCTGGTCGAGCGCCCGGACGGCAGCCGCCTGCTCGTGACCAAAGGTGCGCCCGAGGCGGTCCTGGCCCGCTGCGGTGACGTACCGGAGGAGGCCGCGGCGGTGCTCCAGGAGCACTTCGCGGCGGGCAGCCGGGTCGTCGCCGTGGCCACCAGGGACGTCGGCGGGCAGACGTCCCTCACCGCCGCCGACGAGTACCGGCTGCGCCTGGCCGGATTCCTGGTCTTCCTCGACCCGCCCAAGGCCGGTGCCGCCGCCTCGCTGAAACGCCTGGCGGACCTCGGCATCACGGTCAAGATCTGTACGGGCGACAACGCGCTCGTCGCGCAGAAGGTCTGCGCCGAGCTCGGCCTGGCGCCAGGCCGGGCCCTGACCGGCCGGGACATCGGGGAACTGGACGACGAGCAGCTGACCAGGGCGGCCGAGACCACCACCGTCTTCGCCCGTGTCTCGCCCCAGGACAAGGCCCGGGTCGTACGGGCGCTGCGGCGCCGGGGCCGGGCCATCGGGTTCCTGGGCGACGGGGTGAACGACGCGCTGGCCCTGCACGCCGCCGACGTGGGGCTGTCCGTGGACACCGCGACCGACGTGGCCAAGGACGCGGCTGACGTCCTGCTCCTGGAGAAGGACCTCGGCGTCCTCGCCGACGGGGTCGCCGAAGGCCGCCGGATCTTCGCCAACACCATCAAGTACGTCCTGATGGGCACCTCCAGCAACTTCGGCAACATGTTCAGCGCCGCCGGAGCCTCCCTGGTGCTGTCCTTCCTGCCGATGCTGCCCTCGCAGATCCTGCTCAACAACCTCCTCTACGACGCCGGGCAGTTGACCATCCCCACCGACCACGTCGACCCGGAGCAGCTGCGCGCTCCCTCGCACTGGGACATCGCCTTCATCCGCCGTTTCATGCTCTTCTTCGGGCCCGTCAGCTCCGTCTTCGACTTCCTCACCTTCGCGGTCATGATCGAGATCTTCCACACGGGCGCCGCGTTGTTCCGCTCCGGCTGGTTCGTGGAGTCCCTCGCCACGCAGGCGCTGGTCGTCTTCGCGATCCGCACCCGCCGGGTGCCGTTCTACCGCAGCCGACCCAGCCGCCCCCTGATGGTCAGCGCCATCGCCGTCGTCGCCGTCGGTGTCGCGCTGCCGATGTCGCCGCTCGCGGGGCCGCTCGGGTTCCAGGCCCTGCCGCTCGGGCTCCTCCTCACCCTGGCTGTGATGGTGGTGCTCTACCTGGTGCTGATCGAGGGCGCCAAGCATGTCTTCTACGCCCGTGCCGACGCGCGGGCGGCGCATCCACCGGTACGCCACCGCACGCGCCGGCACCGCATCCAGCGCCGGGCCGGCCGCTTCAGCCACGCCGGACCGCTGTGACCTTGGTGACGTACTGTCACCAAGGTCACAGCGGCACCGCGCAGCACCGACGGCGGAGCGGAAACGACCGGAATCTGCGGGCGTACTGCCGGCCGGCGGACCGCCAGGTCCCGTTCCGAGTCCCAGGCCGCCTCAACGGCCCCGTCGGTCTCCGAGACCCTGCGCAGGCTCGCCGCCTCCACCAAGGACGAAAGTGAGGGGATCCGAACAGGCGCCGCCCATGGCTGATGTCTGCCGGGAGAGACTGTCTGCGCACCTCGCACGCGGGCCGTTCGGGGCCGGCGCGATCTGCCCAGTCGGTCACGAACGGCTTCGTTCGGTCCAGGTGGTGCCTGCGCAAATCGGCCACTCCGAAGCAAGACCTGCTTTTCAGATGGATCTGCGCGGTGAAGCCCCCCAGGGCTCTGTTGACCGGTGTCCATCAGACGGCGACGATGCCCTCCATGCCGGACACGCCGAAGGGGGACAGGCCGGTACTCGCTGACGTGATTTTGGCGAGTGAGCCGTCGGTCTTGACGCGGAAGCCGTCGACTGTCCCGGAGACGGCGTTCTGGACGTAGACGAACCGCTCGTCCCGGGTCACGGCGAGGTCGATCACGCCCTGCGACGTGGCCGAGGGCGGCGTGGCGATGCCCACGTCGTTGGTCAGGGAGAGCCGGCCGTGCCTGTCCATGCGGTACCCGGTGACGGTGGAGTTGCCGGTGTTGCCGCCGTAGAAGTGGTTGCCCGCGCGTTCGAGCCAGCACAGGGTCTCCTGGCCGTTGGGCAAGGGCTTCTGGAGGACTTTCAGCGTGCCGTCGTGTCGCACCTTGTAGGTGGTGACCGTGGACTTCGCGGCCTCGGCGACCAGCATCCGCTTCCCGGTCGCGTCGAAGGTGATCGCGAACGGGACAGCGCCGGCGGACTTGTTGACGACAGGTGCGGCGACGGCCGGCAGACCGTTCCGGTTCATGGGGAGGACTTCGACGGTGTTGGCGGACTTGGTGGTGACGATCAGGTCGCGCCCGTCCGGAGTGAACGCGACCTCGCCGGGAGAACTGGAGAACAACGGGACGTCCTTGTTGTCCAGACCCAGGGATCGGTGCGACCCGGCCAGCGGCCGCAGCCCCTCACCGGATATCTCGAAGCCCTGGACGCTGCCCCGTCCGCCCGCGTTCATGACGTACGCGACCCGTCCGTGTACCGCGATCGAGGCGGGGAACCTGCCGCCCGAACTCACGACGTGCCGATCCTTGAGCCGGCTTCCCTCGACTCGGAAGGAGGTCACCGTGCCGCTGCCCGCGTTGACCGCCAGCAGCATCCCCGAGGCGTCGTCGTAGACGAGTGAGCCCTGGGAGGCGAGCGAGTCGGTCGGGGCGTCGACCTGGTCGCCGCCCTTGCCTCCGGTGGCATAGGTCCCCGAGGCGTTCAGCGTGCCGTCGTCGCCACGGGCGAACACATGGATGGTGTTGCCGCCCAGCTCGTCGCCCTGAACGAACACGGCGTGGTCGGCGCCGGGCGCGCTCCCTGAGTACTGACTGGCCGATGCAACGGTCACAGCCACCGTGGCCGCCGCCGCGGCGGCCAGAGCCCCGCCGCCGATCATGATGCGCCGTGTTCGTGACTTCGCCCGATGACCGTTCCTGATGGCGGCGGGCCGGCTCGTACGGCGATGGTTCTCGGGGGTGTTGTGCATGTGCGTTTCCCGTCCGTGCGAGGTGTCTTCGCGGTGCAGCCCACGGCTGTGTGGACCGCGCCAGAGTGGACGGCGGGAATGGTGTGGCGACACGGGAACTGTGGCCGCGTCAGACTCTCGTAAGACCATGGCCGGCTCAGCGCCGCACACCATGACCGATGTCTTACGGAACCCTTACGCGCCCCTCCCCGAGGCATCAACACGCATACGCTCACGGGCGTGTCGACCATACGAAACATCGCCCTCGTCACTGCCGCCCCACTGGTGCTGGCCGTTGCGGGTCTCGCACATCCGCATGGGCTGCTCCGCTCGACGGCTTCGGAGTGGACCCGGTTGCACATCGCGCTCCTGCCGGTTTTCCCCCTGCTCACCGTCGGACTGCTGATACCTCTGTGGCACCGGCCTCGCCCCGGCCTCGTGGGCGTCGCCACGGTGGTGGCCTGGACGGGTGCCTTCGGCTACGCGGCCTTCTACACCGGTCTCGACGCGGTCGCCGGCATAGCGGCCGGGACCGCGGTCGGGCACGTCGGCGGGACAGCGAGCCTCGGACCGGTCAAGCGGCCGCTGTACGACATCGGAGAGCTCCTCGGACACGTCGGCGTGTACGCCCTCATGGGCGCCATCGCCGCCACGGCGGTCGCACTGTTCCCGAAGCACGGAGTCCGGGTCCTGCCGGGCACGGTGGTGCTCCTCGGGGCCGGCTGGTCGTTCGTCGACAGCCACATCTTCTGGCCGCGCGGTGTCTCGACGATGGCCGGTTTCGCCCTGGGGTTCGCGCTGCTCGCCTGGGGAACCGCGGTGAAGCGGGTGCCTCGATCGCCGGTCACGGCACGAGGCTAGAGTCACCGGTGTCTCCCTCACCGGCCCGGAGTGCCCTGTGCCCGAACCGCTGGCCGTCGCCGTCGCCCAGCCCCGCTGCGCCGGCCCGGACGTCGCCGCCAACGCTGCACTGCACGCCGAGGCGGTACGGGGTGCAGGGGCCCGCCTGGTCGTCCTCCCCGAGCTGTCGCCAGCACACGGCGCGGACCGCGGCGCGGGGCATCGACGCGTACGTCGCCTGCGCGATCGCCTGGAACAAGGCGCCCTCCAAAGCGCACACGTTCCGGCGAACCCGTGTCACGTTCTGCCGAGGCTTCACGTGTTCGCGGCGGAGGGTGAAGGCGGCGGCATCATCTTCGGCATCAGATCAGCGTGGATTGCGACGGTGTCCTGGCTCGCGATGAGCGTTGCACCATTGCGGCGCAGGGCGCCAAGTGCCGCCATGTTGTGGCTCTTGGTGTCCGCGACTACGGCCCGTGCACCCGCTCGCGCGGCTTTGTCGAGAAGGAGTCGGAGAGCGGCGGTGCCGACTCCGCGTCCGCGATGTGAACGGCCGAGCCAGACGCCGGCTTCGAGGACCTCGTGGCTGTCGCGGAAAGCCAAACGACCTGACCCCACGATCTTCCCTTAGTGGGTGATCGCGAAGGTGGACTCGCGGAGCGGGCCGGCAAGTCCGGGGCGTCGAGCCCTGTGCCAGCTCCGGAAGGATTCCCGTCGCTCCGTCGTCCATCCCGGTGGGCCGGCCACGGGAGGCATGACCTCTTCGGGTGCTGCATCCTCGACGGCCACCGTGAGGAGTTCTTCGAGGTTTCCTTCATGCACGTGCTGCACTTCCACCCGACCGACCATGCCGGTTCCCCTCCCGCTGAATGCTGGACACCGGTTGTTGATCCTCACGTTCTGTGTGGTTGTTGCGCCAGCGGTTTTCGGCGGGGCCGGAAGCCGTCCAGGGGCGACGCGGTCGGCGAGATGGATCAGGTCGCGACTGCGGATCGTCCGGGGTCGAAGGTGAGACTCCTCTCCTTCTCGTCAACTTTCCCGCGCTCTACAGACACCGATTGATGGTGTGGCCCGAGAGACAGTGCAAGCGTGACGGGACCGGCTTGCCGGCGGGCCGGTCATCCGCAGGGCACGACGACCACCGGCCCGTACTCCCGGCGGAGCAGCGCGTGGGCCGACCGGCCCCGGGCGCGGACCTGGCACACGCGCGCGGCGGTGTGCGCCGATGACGACTACGGCAGCTTCCCGGGCTGCTGCGAGCAGTGCCTCCACGGGCGCGGTTCGGACCGTGCGGGTCCCCACCACGACTCCGGGGTACCGGTCCCGCAGCCCGGTGATGGCATAGCGCGGCACGGCTTCCCCTGCACAGACCTCCCTCGTCGATTGTTCCTGTCCGGGACTGTGCGCCGTTGCCAGGGAAGGAAGTTCGGGGGCGACATACCGATGGCTCCAGGAATGCAGGACACGCGGCCCCGCGTCGCGCCGCTCGGCCTCCTGGAGCGCGTATTCAGCCACCGTCACGGCAAAGGGCACTGCGCCGGCCCCCTGGGTGGCGGCCGGCGCACGCCGTGTTCATCGGAAGGTCTGGCGCATCTCGCCCAGGCCGTCGATACGGCTGACCAGGACGTCTTCGGGGCCGAGGAACCGCTGCGGAACGCGGCGGTTGCCCACTCCGGCCGGGGTCCCGGTGAAGATGAGGTCGCCGGGGTAGAGCGGGCACACACCGCTGATGAACTCCACCAACCGCGGAACGGAGAAGATCATCTCGCTGGTGCGTGCCGCCTGGACGCTCTCGCCGTTCAGGAGGCACTCGATCGCGATGTCGTCCCGGTCCGGCAGCTCGTCGGGGGTCACCAGCGCCGGACCGGTCGGGCCGAAGCCCGGATACGACTTGCCCAGCGAGAACTGCGCCGGCTTGCCGGTGAGTTGGAGGACGCGCTCGGAGAGGTCCTGCCCCACGGTGAGCCCTGCCACCGCCTCCCAGCCTTCGCTCGCGGGCACCCGATGGCAGGGCGCGCCGATGACGGCGACCATCTCGAGCTCCCAGTCGACACGGCCCTTGGGCAGTTCGACCCGCGCGGTCGGGCCGACGATACAGCTGGGGAACTTGGTGAAGAGCAGAGGGATCTCGGGCGGGACGTACCCGGCTTCGGTGGCGTGCGGACGGTAGTTCAGCGCCACCGCGAAGACCTGACGCGGCCGCGGGACCGGCGCGTCCAGATCGGCGGTCCTGTACGGGCGCGCCGCAGGCAGTACGGCGCTCCCGGCCCAGGCCCGGAACTCGGTCCAGTCGGTCAGGACGTCCATGGGGTCCGGGCCGAAGCGGCCCGAAGAGGCGTCGGCGATGTCGACCGCGCCGTCGTCGGTGAGCAGGACGGCTCGGTCGGAAAGCGTGGCCAGTCGCATCTGCTCCGCCTCAGTTCGCCGGGCCGTAGAGGTCGATGGAGAACGGCTCGGTGTCGTGCGCGTCCTTCCAGCCGACCACGTGGTTCCGCAGCGTGCCGACGCCCTCGATCTCCGCCTCGATGCGGTCGCCCGGCCGGAGGTAGAAGTCGAACGGGTTCGGCTGCACGGCGGCGACGCCCGAGATGGTGCCGGTGGTGATGATGTCGCCGGCCGAGTAGCCCTGGGCCGAGTGGTAGGCGACCAGGTGCGGGATCGAGATGATCATCTTCTGGGTGTTGCCCGTCTGACGTCGCTCACCGTTCACGCGGAGCTCCATCGCGAGCGCGTGCGGGTCGGGAACCTCGTCCTTCGTGACGATCCAGGGGCCGACGGGGCAGAAGGTGTCGATCCCCTTCGAGAAGGAGAAGACGCCCGACTGCATCTCTCGGCGCTGGATGTCACGCGCGGTGATGTCGTTGAAGACGGTGTAGCCGGCGATGTAGTCCTCGGCCTCCTCCGGACCGAAGAACTTGCCGCTCCTGCCGATCACGATGGCCAGTTCGAGTTCGTAGTCGAGCTCCTTGGTGAGTCCTTCGGGGTAGACGATCGGCTGGTCGGGACCGATGATCGCGTCGACGTTCTGGAAGAAGACGATCCCCTTGTGCACCGGGTGCGACCAGTCGACGGCGGTCAGCTCGTCGTGGTGGTCGGTGAAGTTGCCCGCGGTGTGGAAGAACTTCTTGGGCACGATCGGCGCCCGCAGGGTGACGTCACCGAGGAGGAATCGGCGCCCGGTCTCCTCGACCTCCCCCGCTTGTTCGAAGTAGTCGCGCATCGACGGGACGTCGAGCTCGACGACGGCCTCGCCGTCGACGTAGCCGACCCGACCGTCGTTGAAGGTCACGAGTTTCATGCGGAGGCTCCTGGTGGTCCGACGCGGAAGACGCGCAACTGAAGCGCGAGCGTCGCGTAGTAGCCCACCAGCGTGGTGAGCTCCACCACCGCCTCGATGCCGTTCAATGAAACGGCTCGCTCGAAGACGACGTCGTCGGCGTCACCACGCGCGACCAGGACCCCCACCAGTTCAAGGGCGGCGGCTTCGGCGGGGTCCGGGAGTTCGGGTCCCGTGCCGGTGCTCACCGCGGCGATCTCCGCGTCGGTCAGACCCGCGGCCCGGCCGATCGGCTCATGGGCGTAGCGCTCGAAGGCCGAGTCCCAGTGGGCCGCGACCGAAAGGACGGCGAGTTCGCGGATTCGATCGCTGAGCGAGGTCCGGTAGCGGATCGCCGAGCCCAGCTCCTGGAGGGCCGCTCCGACCCTGGGTGCGAACAGCATCGCGTTGAAAGGGCCGTTGAGTCCTCCCTGCGCGTCGGTGAGGGCGAAGAGCTGGGGACCGCCGGAGCGGGGCCCACCGGTGATCGCGTCGTACAGGGAGCGCTGGGCGGGGTCGAGTTCGCCTGGGGCCAGGCGGGGCAGCCGTGTCATGGCCCGAGTGTGGAGCGCGTACCGCAATCCATGCGGTGCCGTGCCGAGCAATGGCATGACACCCGTGCACGTTCCAATGATTGAAACGGACGTAGTGCGGATCACACACCATCGCCTTTCATCCCTCGCATGGACGACTGGCTCGGACTCGATCATCGCGCGGCCCTGGTGGCCGGTGCCGGCGGCATCGGTGCGGCCGCGGCCCTCGGCCTCGCCGGACAAGGTGCCCGCGTGACCGTCACGGACGTCGACGAGGAGCGGCTCGCCGCGCTCGCCGAGCGGGCGGCGGAGGCAGGACTCTCGATCGCCACCCGCGCGGCCGACCTTACCGACCCGCGGAGCGCTCGTTCCGCGGTCGCCGAGAGCGCCGAGACGATGGGCGGTCTCGACGTCTTCGTGCACGCGGTCGGCATCAACGACCGGCGCCCGGTGCTCGAGACGCCCGACGACGTCTGGGAGCGGATCATCGACGTCAACCTCAAGAGCGCCGTGTGGAGCACTCAGGCGGCCGGCGCCCTGATGGTGTCCGGCGGCTACGGGCGGATCGTCCTGCTGTCCTCGGTCTCCGGACTGCTGGCGCACGCCAACCACGCTCCGTACGCCGCCACCAAGGGCGGGGTCAACCAGCTCTGCCGCGTCATGGCCCGCGAATGGGCGCCGCACGGCGTCACGGTCAATGCCGTCGCGCCCGGTTACACCGAGACCGACCTGACGCGCGCCTACCTCGACAAGCCAGGCATGCGCGAGGGCATGGTCGACCTCGTTCCGGCCGGTCGGCTCGGCACCGCCGACGACGTCGTCGCACCCCTGTTGTTCCTCTGCTCCCCGCAGTCCGCGTTCGTGACGGGTCACGTCATGTACGTCGACGGCGGTCGCACCCTCGTCTGAAAGGCGGACCCATGAATCATCCGCAGCGCTTCACCGGCAAGGTCGTCCTGGTCACCGGTGCCGGCACCGGCCTCGGAGCCGAGATCGCCGTCCGGGCGGCCCAGGAGGGTGCCGACGTGGCGGTCCACTACCGCAGCTCGCAGGAGGGCGCACGCCGTACGGCCGACCGGGTCGAGGCCGAGGGCCGCAAGGCCTTCCTCGTCCAGGCCGACATCGTCGAATGGGCGCAGATCACGCGCATGGCCGACGCGGTATGGGGGCACTTCGGCCGGGTCGACGTGGCGATCAACAACGTGGGCGACATGGCCAGCGATCAGATGTCGTGGCGAGAGATCACCGAAGAGGCGATCGACCACACGCTCGCCGTGGATCTCAAGGGCACCTTGCTGTGCACCCACGAGTTCGGCTCCCGGATGCTGGAGCAGCCGGGCGGCGGCTCGATCGTCAACGTGGGTTCCACGGTCGTGGTCCGCGGCAGCGCACGGGCTCCGCAGTACGCGGCCGCGAAGTACGGCGTCCTCGGCATCACCAAGTCGTACGCTCAGGCGTTCGCACCCAAGGTCCGGGTGAACACCTTCGCGCCCGGTTTCATGGAGACCGAGCGCATGCTCAACCGTGAGGACTACAAGAACGGACGCGGCGACAAGCTGCGGGAGATGACCCCGATGCACCACATCCCGAAGCCCGAGGAGGTCGCCGGCACGGCGCTCCTCCTCGCGACCGAGGACGCCCAGCACATCACCGGCAGCTACTTCGTCGCCGACGGCGGCTACAACATGATCGGAGCCTGATATGCCCGAGCAGCGCATCCTGTTCGTCAACGGCAATGTCTTCGACGGCTCGGGAGCCCCGGCCGTCCCCGCCGACGTGGTCGTCCGCGACGAGACGATCGAGGCGGTCGTCCTCGGCGGTGGCGTACAGGCGCAACCGGGCGACCGTGTGGTCGACTGCACGGGCAGGACGGTCATGCCGGGCATGATCGAGTCGCACTGCCACCTGACCTTCCCCTCGGCCGTCGGTCACATCGACACCTCCTTCAACCCGCCGCTGGACGTCAGCTTCTTCCACCACATGCCGACGCCGGACGAGCACCTGGAGATCGCCAAGCGCAACGCGCGCATCCTCCTCGACCAGGGCTTCACCAGCGCCTACTCGGCCGGTTCGCTGACACCTGTGCCGACCGAGGTGATACTCCGCGACCAGATCAAGGCCGGGGCCGCGGTGGGACCGCGGATGCGTGCCGCGTCGTTCGAGCGCGACAACAACCCGGTGCAGATGGGCCCCGACGGCCCGCGCGAGCAGAAGACGGGGCCGGACGCGATACGCGCGTTCATACGCGAGCAGGCCGCGATCGGCTTCGACAGCGTCAAGCTGCTGATGAGCAACGACGACGTCTTCTTCGAGGGCGGGTCGATGGTGACGCAGTACAGCGCCGAGGAGGCGCGGGCCGCAGGCGAGCAGGCGCGCGAGTCCGGTGTCTGGCTCAACTGCCATGCCCAGAATCCCGAGTCGATCAAGCTGGCGGTCACCAGCGGCTTCCGCTCGATCTATCACTGCTCCTACGCCGACCAGGAGGCGATCGACCTCCTCGAAGAGGCGAAGGACTCGATCTTCCTCTCGCCGGCCGTCGGCATCATGTGGGCCAACGTCCACGAAGGCGAGGAGTTCGGCATCGACACCGCGATGGCCCAGAAGATGGGCTCGGTGAGGTCGCTCGAGGCGATGACGCAGCTCTACCCCGAGCTCCGCAAGCGCGGCCTGCGCGTCTTGCCGGGCGGCGACTACGGCTTCCCGAACAACCCGATCGGCCGCAACGCCCGCGACCTCGAACTCTTCGTCGACCTCTTCGGTTACAGCCCGCTGGAGGCGCTCAAGGCGGCCACCTTCCTCGGAGGTCAGGTCCTGGAATTCCCGGTCGGCCTCCTGGCGCCGGAATACCTGGCCGACATCCTCGTGGTGGACGGAGACCCGACGAAGGACGTGACCGTGTTGCAGGACGCCGGGAACCTTCTCGCCATCATGCAAGGCGGCCGGTTCCACACCTGCGCCGAGCAGCTCACGCGCGGTACGGCATGAGACGGTTCGACGGTGTCGAGTACGCCGTGATCCCGGGCTTCCGCCCGCTCGAACTCGACCTGTACCTCCCCGACGCGGTATCCACCGAGGGCCCTGTCGAGGTACCGGTCATCGTCCACGTACACGGCGGCGGGTGGCGACGCGGTTCGCGTCGCCACCCGCTGCCGCGCCTGGGTGAGGACTTCTACCCCTCGATGGTGCGCGCGGGCTTCGCGGTGGCGGCGGTCGACTACCGGCTCAGTGGCGAGGCCCCCTACCCGGCCGCGGCCGACGACGTTCGCGCCGCGGTCGCGGCCGTCGCCGAGGTCATGAAGCCCCACAAGGTCGGCGCGGGGCAGGTGTTCCTCTGGGGCGACTCGGCCGGCGGGCACCTCGCCCTGCTGGCCGCCCTGACCGGCTCGGCCGTGGACGGAGTCGTCGCGTGGTTCCCGATCACCGACCTGACCGCCATGCCCGACCCCGACGATCCGCGGACGCGCGAGGCGCTCTTCCTGGGAGCACCAGCCGCTCAGATCCCGGATCTCGCCCGCGAGGCCAGTCCGATCAGCCACGTGCGTGCCGACGCGCCTCCCTTGCTGATCATGCACGGTGACAGCGACACGATGGTGCCGACCGCGCAGAGCGTCGACTTCGCGGCGGCCCTGACCGCGGCGGGAGGGTCCGCGCGGTTGCTGCTCGTCCCCGGCGCGAGCCACTTCTGGGACGGCGCCGAGGACGTGACCGCCCTGCAACAGGAGTCCCTCGTCTTCCTGCGGAGGCTCGTCACGTCATGACCCGTCCGTTGATCCCGGGATTCAACCCGGACCCCAGCGTGGTGCGGGTCGGTGACAACTACTACCTCGTCACCTCGTCGTTCGAATACCTGCCGGGGCTGCCGGTCCACCACAGCACCGATCTACGGGACTGGCGTCAGATCGGCCATGTGGCGACCAGACCGGAGCAGGTCGAGCTGGAACGGATTCCGACGCCCGGCGGGGTCTGGGCCCCGACGCTGCGTCACCGCGACGGCCTCTTCCATCTCATCGTCACCGTCTTCCTCGGCGGCCGGGGCTGTGTCGTCTTCACGGCGACCGATCCGGCCGGCCCGTGGAGCGACGGTGTGAGCATCCCCGCGGTCGACGGGATCGACCCCGATCTCGCCTGGGACGACGACGGCACCGCGATCGTCACGTTCGCCCGCCATCCCGACCCGATTCAGCAGGTCCGCGTCGACCTGACGACCGGCCGGGCCCTCGACACGCCCCGTGCGGTCTGGGGCGGCAGCGGCGGCTACTCCCCCGAGGGGCCGCACCTCCACCGCCGTGGCGCATGGTGGTACCTGGTGGTGGCCGAAGGCGGAACCGACCGGGGCCACGCCGTCACGGTGGCCCGCGCCAGAAGGCCCGACGGACCGTTCGAGGGCTGCCCGGGGAACCCGGTTCTCTCCGCCGCCGGCACCGGCTGGGCGGTGCAGAACCTCGGCCACGCCGACCTGGTCGAGACCGACGCGGGGACGGCGCTCGTCTGCCTCGGAGTCCGACCCGTGGGGCTGGCCAAGTCGTTCTCGCCCCTCGGCCGCGAGACCTTCCTGGCCGACGTCGACTGGGTCGACGACTGGCCGACCGCGCGGCTGACCGAGTTGCCGCCGGCGCCGGACGAGGAGGTGACGTACGACTTCGCCGCGCCGGACGCGCTGAGTGACCCGGTCTGGATCGCCGTACGCCAGTTGCCGGCCGCGGTCGCCACTCCGACGCCCGACGGTCTCCTCATCCGTCGCACTCCCGGTCACACCGCGCTGGACGGCCCACGACCGGCGTTCGTCGGGCGTCGGCCGCGGCATCTGGACGCCGTGGTGAGCGCGGTGTTCGACGTCCGGGAGGGGCGCGGGGGCCTCGCGTTCCGCAACGCGGAGGACAACCTGGTGGCGCTGGAGGCCCGAACCACCGGAACCGGGATCCAGATCGAGGCGCGGGTGGTGGTGGCGGGATTCGACCGGACCTGGCACGCCACCCTGCCGTGCGGAGACGTCGAACTCACCATCGCGACGGCGTCGCCGCCCTCCGACGTCTCCGCCGGCGCGGTCGGGGGCGACCTGATCCGGTTGACGGCCCGGGTGGCGGACGACGACGTGACGCTCGTCGAACTGGACGGCCGGCACTGGTGCTTCGAGACCGCCAAGGCGTTCACGGGCCGGGTCGTCGGGCCGTTCGCCACCGAGGGCGCGGTCCGGGTCCGCCGGCTCCGCTACGCGGGCCGGTCCTGACGTTCCGTTCAGTCGGCCCCGGCATTCCATTCAATGGTGCGGCCGGGTGACGTGGATCGGCGCGACCGGAACGCTGCGAGGCATGCCGATTCATCCTGAGACCCTCCGGCGCTTCGCGTACATCGAGGGTGTTCCCAGCATGCAAGCCTTCTTCGAGGACCCCCAGTACGCCGAGCGGCGGGCCGCGTTCGAGGCCTGGCCGGACTACGAAGTCCCCGACGTCCCGGTTCGCGCGGCGGAGGCGCCCGGGCCGCACGGTCCGGTCCCGGTACGGGTCTACGGCGAGCGTTCCGGAGCGAGTGGGCGGCCCGCACTCGTGTGGATGCACGGCGGCGCCTTCATGATGGGCGACCTGGACATGCCCGAGGCGGACTGGACCGCGCGGGAGGTGGCGCGGCGTGCCGACGCGGTCGTGGTCTCGGTCGACTACAGACTGTGCCGGAACGGCGTGCACTACCCGGTGCCCCACGACGACGTCGTGGCCGCGGTGCGCTGGGTCCGCGAGAACGCGGAGCATCTGGGTGTCGATACGGGGTGGATCTCGGTCGGCGGGGCCAGTGCCGGAGCCAACCTCGCCGCGGGAGCCGCCCTGAAGCTGCGCGACGAGGACCAGAGGCCTCCCGCCCACCTGATCTTCGCCTACGGCGTCGCCCACGCGGTGCTCCCACCGCTCGGTCCCGAGCACGCCGAGCTGATGAGCCACGTGCCCCAAGTGCTCCACTTCCCACCGGAGATGCACGGCTTCTTCAATCACAACTATCTCGGTGGCCCCCTCAGCAAGGCCGACGGGTACGCCTTCCCGATCCTGGCCGACCTGCGCGGAGTGTGTCCGACGCTGGTGCTCAACGCCGAGTACGACGACCTGAGGGTCTCCGGCGAGGCCTTCGCGGCGGCGCTCGCGGCCACGGGCGTGGACGTGCGCCAGGTGATGGTGCGCTCGATGATGCACGGCTTCCTCAATCTCGCGGCCACGGTGGGGCCGACCGCCGCCGCGCTGGACCTGATCGCAGCCACGGTCGGCCGGCCCGTGGCCGTCGGCGCATGAACGCGCCGACCGAGCTGGGCGTGGAACACCTCGGTTCTCCGCTCGGGCTCGGCGAACCCGCGCCCCGGCTGTCGTGGCGGCTCCCGGAGGGCACGCTCACCCAGAAGGCGTACCGCATCCGGGCGGAGTTCGGTGGTGGGGTGCACGACTCGGACTGGGTCGAATCCGCCGGGAGTGTCCTTGAGGCATGGCCGTTCGATCCGGTCGGGTCGGCGCGGCCGGTGAGCTGGCGGGTGCGGGTGCGGACCGATCGAGGCGAGTCGGACTGGTCGGCGGCGGCGAGCTTCGAGACAGGGCTGCTCGCCACCGTCGACTGGACCGCTTCGTGGGTCAGTCCCCGCGAACCGGACCCGCTCCCCCAGGCCCCGCGCCCCGCGTACGAGCTGCGCGGTCGCCTGGTCGTGCGGCGGCCGGTCAGTCGCGCTCGGCTCTACGCGACGGCGCACGGTCTCTACGAGACGTTCCTCGACGGGGTCCGGGTCGGCGACCTGGAGTTGACCCCCGGGTACACGCACTACGCGGCCCGGGTGCCGGTCCAGGCCTACGATGTCACCCCGCTGCTCCGGCCCGGGTCGGTCACCTGGACGGCGCTGCTCAGCGACGGATGGTTCCGCGGTCAGGTCGGGATCTTCCGTGCGGTCGATCAGTGGGGCGAACGCACCGCGTTCCTCGCGCAGTTGCACGTGGAGTACGTCGACGGCACCACCGAAGTGTTCGGCACCGACGCGGGTTGGGAGTCGCGGCCGTCGAGCCTCACCCGCGCCGACCTGATCGACGGTGTGTCCGACGACCGGCGTGCCACGGACACGGCCGGATGGCACCCCGCGGAGCCGGTCGGCCTGGGCTACGAGACGCTGTTCTGGTCGCCGGCGCCACCGACGCGTCGCATCGAGGAGCTACGGCCGAGGTCGGTGGTACGACGCGGCGACCGGCAACTGGTCGACCTGGGCCAGAACATCAACGGCTGGGTCCGTCTCGGCAACCTCGGCCCGGCGGGCGGTGAGGTGACGCTCGTACACGGTGAGGCACTCGATGCGAAGGGCGATCTCACCACCGACCACCTCAGACCCGCGGTGCCGTTCCTGCCCGTGCCTCTCCCCGCCGGGCAGGTCGACCGCGTCCTCTCCGCCGGGCGGCCCGGTGACGTGTTCGAGCCCCGGCACACGACCCACGGCTTCCAGTACGTCACCATCGAGGGTCATCCCGACGATCTGACTCCCGAGGACGTCACGGGCGTCGTGGTGCACAGCGATCTGCGCCGCACGGGATGGTTCTCGTGCAGCGACGAGCGGATCAACCGGCTTCATGAGGCCGCCGTGTGGAGCTTCCGCGGCAACGCCTGCGACATCCCCACCGACTGTCCCCATCGGGAGCGGGCGGGATGGACCGGGGACTGGCAGATCTACGCGCCGACGGCCGCGTTCCTGTACGACGTCGCCGGATTCTCGGCCAAATGGCTGGGCGACGTCGCGATCGAGCAATGGTCCGACGGAACGATCGCCAACATCTCGCCGCACGGACCGGCCGAGGGCCCGCACGGTCCCACCGCGCCGTTGCAGGGCTCGGCCGGCTGGGGTGATGCCGTCGTGATCGTGCCCTGGGAGCTCTACCGCGCGTACGGCGACGAGCGGATCCTGGCCGAGCTGTGGCCGAACATGGTGCGCTGGGTCGGCCGTGCCGAGCGGATGGCCGCGGCCGACCGTCACCCCGGTCGCACCGGCCCCGAGGCGGCGCACGAGCGCTACCTGTGGGACACGGGCTTCCACTGGGGTGAGTGGCTGGAGCCGGGCACCGGGGTGGACGACTTCGGGGCCTTCGTCGCCGCCGACAAGAGCGATGTCGCCACGGCGTACTTCGCGCGTTCGGCCGGGCTGATGGCCCGAATCGCCGAAGTGCTCGGCAAGCCGGTGGAGTCGGCGCGGTACGCCGAGCTCGCCGACCGGGTCGCCGCCGCCTGGCGCGTCGAGTTCCTCGCCGCCGACGGCACGGTGCGCCCGGCCACCCAGGCCAACGTCACGCGCGCGCTTGCCTTCGGGCTCGTCCCGGAGGAGGCCGTGCCGAACGCCGTGGCGCAGCTCGTCGGTCTCGTCCGGGCCGCGGGCACCCATGTCGGCACCGGTTTCCTGGCGACGCCCTTCCTCCTACCGGTGCTGGCCGAACACGGCGAGGTGGATCTTGCCTACGAGCTGCTGTTCCAGGACGGTCCGCCGTCCTGGCTGCACATGATCGATCGCGGCGCGACCACGATCTGGGAGCGCTGGAACGGGATGGCGGACGACGGCACGCCCCACGAGTCGCTCAACCACTACTCGAAGGGGGCGGTGATCAGCTTCTTCCACCGGCACATCGCGGGGCTGAAGCCGCTCGATCCGGCCTACCGCCGCTTCCGGGTGGCCCCGCTCCCGGGTGGCGGTCTCACCTCGGCCTCCGCGGTGCTGGAGTCGCCCCACGGGCGCATCGGGTCGGCCTGGCAGCTCAGGGACGGCGGGTTGCTCCTTGAGGTGGTCGTGCCCCCTGGCACGACCGCCGAGGTCGTCGTGCCGAACGGCGAAGTGGAGGTGGTCGGCCCCGGCCGGCACGTCTTCATGGCGTGAGCGGCGCCGACGGCGAGGCCGCGCTGGGGGCGCCGAGTGCGCGCGAGATGCCCTGCGCGGCGATTCTCACCGCGTAGGTGAGCCGGCGTGGCTGCGCCTCCCGTTCGGGGAGCAGCACGCCGATCGCGGCGACCGCTTCGTCGCGTTCGTCGAAGACCGGCGCGGCCACCGCGACCAGCGTCTCCAACTCGGTGCGGCGGAAGATGGCCACCCGCTCCCTGCGCACCTCGGCGAGCGTGCGCCGCATCGCCGAGGCCGGAATCAGCCGCTTGTCCGGCTCGCTGTGCAGCGGCCGTGCGAGCAGTTCGTCCTGCACCTCGCCCGGTGCGAAGGCGAGGAGCGCCAGCCCCATGCCGGTCGCGTGCAGCGGCATCTTGCCGCCGATCCGGTACCGCACCTGGACCGCCCTGTGCGCCGAGAGACGCTCGACCAGCGTCGCCTCAAGGCCGTCACGGACCGCGAGTTGCACGTGCTGTCGCGTGACCGCGCCCAGGTCGCTCATGAAGGGCAGAGCGATGTGGCGCAGGCCGTGACCACGCGGGGCGAGTGAGGCAACTTCCAGTAGCCGCAGGCCGATCGAGTACCGGCCGGCTTCGTCCCGCTCGAGAGCCCCCCAGTCGAGCAGCCGGTTGGCCAGTCGCAGCGTCGTGCTGACCGGGATGTTGCTGAGCACGCTCAGTTCGCGCAGGGTCAGGTGCCGCCGGGTCGCGTCGAAGGTCTCGAGCAGCGACAGCGCCCGGTCGATGACCGGTTCTCCCTGCGGTGGTCGCTTGCCCCGGCGTCGGGCCGGAACGGCCGCCGTATCGCTCACGAATGACACCTTCCGATTAAGTGCGCGTTTCAATCAATGGCAATCATTGCTGACTTGTGTGACCGGCGCCACTCATTGTTCTCGTCAAGTTGGGCGAAGGCCCCGACCCGGACAACCCGAGAGGCTTCGATGACCGGCTTCACCTTCAAGCGTCTGGCGGCCAGCACACTGGCCTTGGCGGTAGCCACCGTCTCTCTGGCGGCGTGCGGCTCTTCGACCAACGGCGCGGTTGGCTCCGCGAGCACCACGCTCACCCTCGGCTACGACTCCGACCCGGCACCGCAGGGCTACGACCCGCTGCTCTACGGCGGCGGCCAGCGGCTCTTCTACGAGTCGGTCTACCAGTCGCTCTTCGCGGAGGGCGCCGACGGCCAGCCCGTCCCTGAACTCGTCCAGAGCTTCAGCTACAACAAGGCCAAGACCCGGATGACGCTGAAGCTCAGGTCCGGTGTCACCTTCACCGACGGCTCCGAGCTCACCGCTCAGTTGGTCAAGGCGAACCTCGACCGTCGGAGCAACTCCAAGCTCCAGGCCTACTCCGGCTTCGCCAAGGGCGGTTCCAGCGAGATCGCAGCCGTCGAGGCCCCGAGCGCGGACACGGTGGTGCTCACATTCCCCGCCGCGCAAGGGTCGTTCCAGACGAACCTCGCGGGCGTCCCCGGAACCATGGTCGGAGCGAAGGCGATCAGTGACCCGAGCCTGCTGAACAAGGGGCCGGACGGCTCGGGCCCGTACAGGATGAACTCCGCGGTCAAGGGCAGCAGTTACACGATGAGCCGTCAGCCCGGCACGAACGCGGGCACCTACCCGTTCCGGACGATCGTCTACAAGCCGTACCTGGACAAGAACGCCCGTCTGAACGCGCAGATATCCGGCCAGACGGACGCCTCGCTCCTCGACGCGACCACGGAGCGGACGGCATCGTCCAACGGCGTCTCGCTGGTCAAGAACGGCGGCACGATGCTGGACCTGCTGGTCTTCGACAAGACCGGGGTGAGCTCAAAGCCGTTCGGGAACAAGGACGTTCGCCTGGCACTGAGCTACGCGATCGACCGGAACGCCTTCGTCAAGACCGTGGCCCAGGGCGCCGAGCCGACCGCCAACGCCTTCCCCGGATCCTCGTCCGGCTACGACCCCGCGCTGAACACCCAGTACGCCCACGACGTCGCCAAGGCGAAGCGGACGCTGAGCCAGGCCGGCTACCCGAACGGGTTCTCGTTCACCATCACCGCCAGCCCGACCGACCAGGCCGCGCTGGAGTTCCTCCAGAACGAGTTCAAGGCGATCGGCGTCGACATGAAGATCGACGTCACCACCTCGACCGGCCAGCTCTTCGCGGCGGTCAACACCCAGCCGCTGGGCTACATCCCGCTGACTATGAGCAACGAGATCGGCGTCACCGCAGGGGTTCTCGTGGGCGGCTTCGCGAACCCGCACAAGACCCAGGACCCGGTGATCGGGGCCGCGCTCGGGGCGGCGGCGAACGCCTCCGGCCCGGACCACGCCGCCGCGCTGAAGAAGCTGAACGGCTCGCTGATCAACGAGGGCTGGCTGATCCCGGTCGCCGAGCAGTACGCGTACGCCGGCTACGACGCCAAGGCGCTCAAGGCGCCGACCTATCCCGGCACCGACGGCTACCCGCTGCTGAGCTCCTTCAAGCCCGTCGCCTGACCGTTCCCGTCGGTCGGCCGGCGGTCCTCGAAACCGCCGGCCGCCCGACGGGACGGCGCGCGCCCCTGATCCCGGAAAGGAACCGCATGCTCACCTACGTCGCCCGTCGTGTCGGGCTCGGTGTCGTCACCGTCCTGGTGGCATCCGCCCTGAGCTTCCTCCTGGTGCACGCCTCCGGCGGTAGCCCGGGAGCCATCACCGCCGGGGAGGGGGCGTCCAGGGCCCAGATCGCGGCGGAGAACGTCCGGCTCGGCTGGGACCGTCCGCTCATCGCCCAGTACGCGAGCTGGCTCGGACACGCGGTCCGCAGCGACCTCGGGGTCTCGTTGATCGACGGTCGTGCCATCTGGCCGGACCTGGTGCAGCGCATACCGGTCACCGCGTCGACGGCGGTCCTCGCGACCCTGTTCAGCGGAATCCTGGGGATCCTGGTCGGGGTCATGGCGGCGGTGCGCCGGGGCCGTCTCGATCGCCTCATCACGGTGACCAGCGGGATCATGCTCTCCCTGCCGCAGTTCTGGCTCGGCATCCTGCTGGTGTACCTGCTCTCGGTGAAGGCCCATCTGCTGCCCGCCACCGGCTACGTCGGGTTCATGACCTCGCCGACACAGTACGTCCAGAGCCTGATTCTCCCGGTGCTCGCGCTGGGGCTCACGGGAGCCGCGATCATCGCGCGCACGACCAGGGCCGGCATGGTCGACGCGCTGCGGCAGGAACACATCCGCACCCTGCGGGCCCTCGGCACGCCACTCTGGCGGATCCGCTACGTGCACGCGCTCCGCTTCGCCGGCGCGCCGGTGGTATCGGTGCTCGGCGTCCAGTTCATCGCCCTCTTCGGTGGCTCGGTCATCATCGAGCAGCTCTTCGCGCTGCCGGGTCTCGGACAGGCCGCGCAGGCCGCGATCAACACCCACGACTTCCCCGCGGTCCAGGGCGTCGTCGTCGTCTCGACCGTGGTCGTGGTCGTCACCAACCTGCTCCTCGACCTCGTCCTCGCCGCCCTCGACCCGAAGGTTCGTGCCGCGTGAACGCCTTCACCGAAACCGTCCAGAAGCCCCTGGCGTCCGAGTCGGCATCCGGCCGGCGCCGACCGGCGGCCTCGCTGCGCCGCCCCGGCACCGTGCTCGCGATCGCGTGGCTGGCCGCGATCGTGATCGCCTCGGCGACCGCGCGCTGGTGGGTGCCGTTCCCCGTCGGCGGGCAGGATCCCGCGCACGCCCTGGCCGGACCTTCCGGCAGGCACTGGCTCGGCACCGACGAACTGGGCCGCGACATCTTCTCCCGGATCGTCACCGGCGGCTGGATCTCGATCGGCCCGGCGCTGCTGGCGGTGACGGTGGCCTTCTGTGTCGGCGTGCCGATGGCGTTGCTCGCGGCCGAGCACGGTCGCGGCGTCGAACGGACCGGCAGCCGTGTCGCCGAACTGCTCCTCGCCCTGCCGACCACCGTGATCCTGCTCGCCTTCGTCGGCGCCGTGGGCGTCCACGTATGGGCCATCATGGCCGTTCTCGGACTTCTGCTCGCGGCGCCGGTGTACCGCATCCTGCTCGCGCCGGCCCAGTCGCTGCGCACCCGCCTCCATGTCGACGCGGCGAAGGTGAACGGCGTCGGCTCCCTCCTGGTGAACGTGCGTCACGTGCTGCCCGGCATGGCGACCACGATCGCCGTCCAGGCGGCCCAACTCTTCGCGCTCGGCATCCTGATCGAGGCCGGCCTGGCCTTCATGGGCTACGGTCCGGCCATACCGGCGCCGAGCTGGGGCGGTCTCATCGGCGACGCCCAACAGCACATCTACGACGACGCCTGGATGATGGTTCCCACCGGCGTCGTGCTCGCGCTGACCGTGATCGCGGCCAACCAGATCGCCGACGCCCTGGCCGGTGAGCGGGAGCGGACCGTCCCCGCCCGCCGCCCGGTGCGACAAGCGGGTCGGCCTCCAGCGGCGGCTCCGGCCGCGGGCGAGGCATCTCCTCGGACCGACGGGGCCCTGCTCGCGGTGCGGGATCTGCACGTCGGCGTCGCGGACGGCACGGAACTCGTCAGTGGTGTCTCGGTGTCGGTCCGGCCCGGCACCGTGCTCGGCCTGGTCGGCGAGTCCGGGTGCGGCAAGACGATGACCGCACGGTCGCTGATGGGACTGCTGCCCGACGGCGTCGAAGTCAGCGGCGGCGCCGTCCTCTTCGAGGGCCGCGATCTGGTCGGGCTTTCCGACAGGCAGTACCAGGCCGTCCGCGGGCGGGACATCGCGCTGATCTCGCAGGAACCGATGGTCGCGCTCGACCCGACGTTCTCCATCGGCCATCAACTCACCGGGCCCATCCGCCGCTTCCGCGGGGTCGGCCGCGACGAGGCCCGCCGCATCGCGCTCGGCCTGCTCACCCAGGTGGGCATCGTCGACCCCGAGCGGATCCTGCGCAGTTACCCGCACGCGCTGTCCGGCGGCATGGCCCAACGAGTCTGCATCGCCCTCGCGCTCACCGGCTCGCCCAAGCTCCTGATCGCCGACGAGCCGACCACCGCGCTGGACGTGACGGTGCAGGCGGAGATCCTCAGCCTGCTGCGCTCGCTGGTGTGCGGCACCGGCCTGTCGGTGGTCCTGGTCAGTCACGACCTGGGTGTGGTGGCGGACCTGTGCGACGACGTGGCCGTCATGTACGCCGGTCAAGTCGTCGAGTCCGGAACCGTGGCCGAGGTCCTGGACCGGGCCGCGCACCCGTACACGAGTGCCCTGCTGAGCGCGAATCCCCACATCCCGTACGGGGCGGCGGTCCCGGACCGGCTGCCCTCGATCCCGGGCACGGTGCCGGCACCGAAGGACTGGCCCGTCGGCTGCCGGTTCGCGAGCCGGTGTCCCCTGACCACACCCGAATGCCACGAGCCGATCGCGGCTGTACCGGCGCACGGCGCGGGAACCGTGCGCTGCATCCACCCGCCGGCCGCGGCGCCCGGCACGCCCACGCCGAACGAATCCGGAGCCGTCCGATGAACCAGTCAGCCCTCAGCGTGCGGGACCTCGTCGTTCACTACGGACGTCGTCACAGGACGCCTCCCGCCGTCGACGGGGTCAGCTTCGACATCGCGCCGGGCGAGACCCTCGGTCTCGTCGGCGAGTCCGGCTCCGGCAAGTCGACCATCGGCAAGGCGATCCTGGGACTTCAGACGGCGAGTTCCGGGTCGATCACCCTGAACGGGACGGACATCACCACGGCCTCGCTGCGCCGGCGGCGGGTCAGCGCGATCGACCTGCGCGCGGTCTTCCAGGACCCCTACTCCTCGCTCAACCCGGTCCAGAGCATCGGCCAGACCCTGGTGGAGCCGCTGCGGGTGCTGCGCGTCCCGAAACAGGAGCAGTGGCGGCGGGCCCGAGAGGCGCTCGACGCGGTCGGTCTCCCTCGTGACGCGATCGACCGCGGTCCCGCGCAGCTCTCCGGTGGTCAGCGTCAGCGCGTGGCGATCGCCCGTGCCGTGGTCTGCGACCCGAAGGTCATCGTCCTCGACGAACCGGTCAGCGCCCTCGATCTCTCGACCCAGGCGCAGGTGCTGAACCTGCTGGCCGATCTGCGCGACCAGCGACAACTCGCCCTGCTGTTCATCGCGCACGACCTGGGCGTCGTCCGGTTCCTCTCCCAGCGGGTCGTGGTGCTCTACCGCGGCCAGGTGATGGAGCGGGGAGACGTCGAGACGGTGACCCAGGAACCGCGTCACCCGTACACCGTGGCACTGACCGCGGCGGCACCCGTGCCCCATCCGGCCGAGCAGGCGCACCGTCGCGCCGCGCGCGAGGCACTGGGCATCGGCGCGGCCGGGACGGCGACCGCGGCGCCGACGGGCTGTCCGTTCGCGAACCGGTGCCCGCTCGCGGTGGACCACTGCCGCACCGTGCGGCCCCCTCTCACCGACAGCGGTGACTCCTCCGCGGCCTGCCATCGCCTCGACGAGGTCGCCGCGCTTCGTGCCACCCACTGACCCTCGCACCACCCATGGAGATCCCCATGCACCAGTTCCCCGCCGACTTCCTCTGGGGAGTGGCCAGTGCCGGCCACCAGACCGAGGGCGACAACCTGGCCAGTGACTGCTGGTTCGCCGAGAACGCGACACCGACCGTCTTCAAAGAGCCCTCGGGCAAGGCCTGCGACGGTTGGGAACGTTGGCGCGAGGATGTCGACCTCGCCGCCGCCATGAACCTCAACGCCTACCGCTTCTCCGTCGAGTGGGCGCGTGTCGAACCTGTCGAAGGCGAGTTCTCCGCCGCCGCGCTGGCCCACTACGAGGCGATCGTCGACCACTGCGTCGAGCGGGGTCTGGCACCGGTCGTCACCTTCCACCACTTCGTCGCCCCGCACTGGTTCGCCGCGCGCGGCGGATGGCTGGACGCCGGAGCCCCGCGACGGTTCGCGCGCTTCTGCGATCGGATCATGGCAGCCTTCGGTGACCGGATCGCGGTGGCGGTGACGATGAACGAACCCAACCTGCCCCCGATGCTCGCCTGGGCCGGGCTGCCCGACGTCGTCAGGGACCTCGAACGGGCGACGCTTGAGGCCTGCACCCGCGCCGCCGGCGTCGAGCGCTACCGCCTCACCAACATCACGCTCCCCGAGGAGGCCAGCGCGCTGCTCGCGGGCCAGGCCGCGGGGCACCGTGCGGCCCGTACAGCGATCAAGGCGCGTCGCGCGGACCTTCCCGTCGGCCTGTCGATCGCGATGGTGGACGACCTCGTCCACGGCCCCGATCCCACCTTGCGGGACCGCAAGCGCGCCGAGGTCTACGACTCCTGGCTCAAGATCGCTCGCGAGGACGACTTCATCGGCGTCCAGAACTACGAGCGGCACTACTACGACGCGAAGCGTGCCGTGAACCTCGACGGCACGCCTGCCGAGGGCGGCGTGATGAACCGCACCGACCCGGCGTCGCTCGGCAACTGCGCGCGGTACGCCCACGCGGTGAGCGGCGTGCCGGTCCTCATCACCGAGCACGGCATGCAGGCCGACGATGACACCAAGCGCGCCGATTTCATCGAGCCGTCACTGGCAGGGGTGCGGGAGGCGATGAACGACGGAGTCCCCGTGCTCGGCTACTTCCACTGGACTCTGATGGACAACTTCGAGTGGATCTTCGGCTTCGGGCCCAAGTTCGGGCTGCACAGCGTCGATCCCGTCACCTTCGAGCGTACGCCGAAGCCGAGCGCGAGCCTCTACGGCGCCTTGGTCGCGGAGCTGCGCCGTGGATGAGGTTTCCGCTGTCCGTTTCGAGCATCGCGACGATCCGCTCGGCATCGGGGAAGACCGCCCGCGGCTCTCCTGGCAGACCGCGGGTCGGCAGGGCCGGCGACAGGCCGCCTACGAGCTCACCATCGGCGACGAGTTCTTCCATGTCGACTCGGCGGACTCCGTGCTGGTGCCGTGGCCCGCGAAGCCGCTGGCGTCCCGTGAAGCCCGCGAGGTCCGCGTCCGCGTCATCGGCACGGACGGCGAGATCTCCGACTGGAGCGACCCGGTCAGCGTGGAACGCGGTCTCGTGGCCCCGGACTGGAAGGCCACACTGATCGAGCCGGCCGCGGACGAGCGAGGGCCGGTGGCGCTCCTGCGAAGCTCCTTCGTCACCCACGGCGAGATCGTCCGCGCCCGCCTCTACATCACGGCGCACGGACTGTACGTGGCCGAACTCAACGGCGAGCGGATCGGCGACGACGCCCTCGCCCCGGGGTGGACCAGCTACCACCATCGGCTGCGCTACCAGACCTACGACGTCACCGGACAGGTGCGCGCCGGTGAGAACGCGATCGGGGTGCAGGTAGCCGACGGCTGGTGGCGAGGCCGGGTCGGGTTCGTGCCCGGATGGCGCGACACCTACGGCAGCTCGCTGGGGCTCCTCGCCCAACTCGAGATCGACTACGCCGACGGCCGGCGTCAGGTGATCCCCACGGACGGGAGCTGGCGTTCCTCGACCGGACCGATCCGGTCCGCTGATCTCTACGAGGGCGAGACCTACGACGCGACGATGGCGCTCCCCGGCTGGTCGAGCCCCGGATTCGATGACCACGGGTGGGCCGGTGTCCACCGCGGCGAACGCGACCCCGCCACCCTGGTGGCTCCGTCGGGGCCGCCCGTCCGGGCGGTCGAGGAGCGCGTTCCGGTCGACACGATCACCACTCCCACCGGCCGTACCGTCCTCGACTTCGGCCAGAACCTCGTGGGACGACTCCGCATCCGGGTGCACGGCCGTCGCGGCGCGACCGTCACCCTGCGCCATGCCGAGGTACTCGAGAGCGGCGAGCTCGGAGTACGACCGCTTCGTACGGCCACGGCCACGGACCGGTACGTGCTCGCCGGGAGCCCCGGCGGCGAGAGCTGGGAACCGTCCTTCACCTGTCACGGCTTTCGCTACGCCGAGGTGAGCGGTGACTACGACGAACTCGAGGCGACGGCGGTCGTCTACCACTCGGACATGCGCCGGACCGGCTGGTTCGAGTGCTCCGATCCTTTGCTCAACCGTCTGCACGAGAACGTCGTCTGGGGGATGCGCGGCAACTTCGTCGACGTCCCCACCGACTGTCCGCAACGCGACGAGCGCCTGGGATGGACCGGCGACATCCAGGTCTTCGCGCCCACGGCCGCCTACCTCTTCGACTGTGCCGGCCTGCTCACCTCCTGGCTGGCCGATCTCGCCGCGGACCAGACCGCGGAGGGCGTCGTCCCGCTGTTCGTGCCGAGGATCGACTTCCCGGGCCCGTTCGCGGAGCCGTCCGCGACGGCCGGCTGGAGCGACGCCGCGGTGATCGTCCCCTGGGTGCTCTACCAGCGGTTCGGCGACGCGGGGCTGCTCCGTCGTCAGTACCCGAGCATGCGGGCCTGGGTCGACGGAGTGACCGCGACCTTGGGACAGTCCGGCCTCTTCGACAGACCGGAGTTGCAGCTCGGCGACTGGCTCGACCCTGCGGCACCCCCGGACGCGCCCTGGCAGGCCGAGACCGGCGCCCACCTGGTGGCCACCGCCTACCGTGCGCACGTCGCCGGGTTGCTGTCCCGGATCGCCACCGTGATCGGCGAGGAAGCGGACGCGGCCAAGTACGCCGAGCTCGCCAACGGGGTCCGCCAGGCATTCCACGACGAGTACGTGACACAGGGCGGCCGGATCGCCGACTCCGGGCAGACTGGTTACGCACTCGCGCTCGAGTTCGCCCTGCTCCCCGACGCCGGACAACGCGCACGGGCGGCACGGCAGTTGGTCAGGCTCGTGCGGGAGAAGGGCCACAAGGTCGCCACCGGGTTCCTCGGTACCCCGGCGATCTGCGACGCCCTCACGTCCGCGGGAGCGATCGACGACGCCTATCGGATGCTGCTCCGGACCGAGTGCCCCTCCTGGCTGTATCCGGTGACGATGGGAGCAACCACGATCTGGGAGCGCTGGGACTCCATGCTCCCCGACGGTTCGGTCAACTCCGGGGAGATGACGTCGTTCAACCACTACGCCCTGGGCGCGGTGGCCGACTGGATGCATCGAGTGGTCGCCGGACTCCGGCCCGGCGCGCCGGGGTACAGGTCGCTGCGGATCGAGCCGCGACCCGGGGGTCGGATCTCGTGGGCACGTACGGCGCACTCAACGCCCTACGGCCTGGCCGAGGTCGCGTGGGAGCGAGCCGAGGGTGAGCTCCGCGTCGATGTCACCGTGCCGACCGGATCGGTCGCGACACTCGTCCTGCCGGGCCTCGAACCCCGGGAGATCGCATGCGGCACGCATCGCTTCGTGGTGCCGCACCCGGGCCCGTCCGCCGATCCCGAATGGCACGGCCCGCAACCAGGGTGACCGGCCGCTGACGGGCGCCGAACGGTAGATTAGGCACGCCTAAGCGGGTGCGGTTGCCGAAGAGCGCGGGGAGTGATGTCAGGCAAGGGTGGGGACGGCAGGCGTCCGCACGGTGAGCTCGTCGCGGACGTGCTCGCGGTGCTGTGGGAGGCCGGCAAACCGTTGACCGCGCACCAGGTCAACGAGGTGCTCGACAAGGGGCTGGCCAGGACGACGACGTCGACCATACTCAGCCGCCTCTACGAGAAGGGCACGCTGCGCCGGCGTGCGACGGGCCGGAGCTTCGCCTACGAGCCGGTGGAGGACGCGGCGGGCCTCGTCGCCGGGCGCATGCGCCGTGAACTGGAGAGCGAGCCTCGCCGAGACCTCGTCCTGCGACGTTTCGTGTCGTCTCTGTCCGAGGGCGACGAGAAGCCCCTGCGGCGTCTGCTTCTCGAAGCCGAAGGCGGCGGCTCCGAAGGTGGTCCCGAGTGACATTCGTCCTGGTCCTGGTCGTGCTGGCACTCGCGTTTCCGTGGGGCGTCGCGGCAGCGGCCCGCCGTCTGGCCGCTGTCCTCCCGCCCCGGGAGGCCTGCTGGGCGATGACGGCGACGGCGCTCCTGTCGGCCGGCGCGACGATCGCGATGCTGATCGGACTCTTCCACGTACCGTTCCTCGCGTCGCTCGAGCGGGTGCCCCTTCCACGGGTGCTGGAGGTCTGGCCGGCGGCGGTTCCGGTCGTCGGCGCGGCCGGGTCGGTCATGCTCGTTCAGGCGTTTCTGGTGCTCCGACGCTGGTTCCAGCACCGGTCCGTGCTCAAGCGCGCCTGGCAACTGGCGGACCGAGGAAGGGGCGACGGGGATCTCCTGGTCGTGCCAGGGGACGAGGTGGACGCCTTCGCGCTTCCCGGCTACCGAGGCCGCGGCGGCCGGATCATCGTGACCTCCGGGATGCTGCGAGCCCTGAAGCCCGGCGAGCGCGAGGTGTTGCTCGCACACGAGCGCGCGCATCTGTCCGGCCGGCACCACGTGCTTTCTGCCGTGGTCGACCTGTCCGCGGCCGTCCACCCCGCGCTGCGGAGCCTGAGGCCGCCGTTGCAGTTCCATCTTGAGCGGTGGGCGGACGAGTCGGCCCCAGCAGCCGTCGGCAGCCGGAAGCTCGCGGCGGCCGCGATTGCCCGGGCGGCGCTGGTCAGTTCCCGGACGCGTGGCACGAGCGGCGGGTACCCGCTCCTGTCCGTGACTTCCGGACCCGTGCCTCAGCGGGTCGAAGCGTTGCTCCTGCCGGAGCCTGCCGGACCGTTGGGTGGCAGCCGCCGGGCCGGTGTGCTGGGTCTGGCGGTGACGGTGGCGGTCTCCGCGCCGGCCGCTGTCGCGCTGGACTACGGACTGCACGAGTACGTGGAGTTCGCGGCCGCTGCCGTACGCGGGGGCTCCCAGTGAGGTGACGTCGACTCCGCGACCGCGCGCGATCGGCGTCGAGCCGAAGGGCTCCATCGCGTTCGGACCACCCGCCCACGACTACTACCAGTCCGGCACCGGCACGCCCGAAGGCGCCACCATCGGCCTGCTGGTCGACTACGACCTCATCGACGAAGGGGCGAAGGTCGGCGACATCGAGGCCTTCGCCACCGCCCGCGCCGTCGCCCGCACCTGCGGTCTGCTCATCGGCGGTTCGGCCGGCGGCGTCGTCCACGAGGCCTTGGCCCGCCTGCCCGGACTCGCGCCCGGCCTGACCGGCATCGGCGTCGCCACCAGCAGCGTCTACCTGCTGTCCTTCCTCGCCCTGCACACCTCGGCGCGCCGCGACACCCAGCTCGCTCCCTTGCTGCGCCTGGACTTCTGGCGTGCCGACGCGCCCACCGCCGGCCGCTTGCTGCGCCTGGGCACGCCCATCGCCGCCACCTACGGATCAGAGGCCGGATTCTTCTCCGTCACCGCGGTGTTCGCCGGCAGCTTCGGCGCCGCCGCGCTCGCCGCCCACACCGCCGTCAACCAGCTCATCTACATCGTGTTCCAGGTGGCCGTCGGGCTCTCGCACGCGGCTTCCATCAACGTCAGCCGCGAACTCGCCCTCGGCGACCATCTCGCCGCCCGTCGTATCAAGAACACCGCGCTGGTCTGCGGAGCGGCCGTCACCACGATCGTCGGCATCCTCTACCTCGCCGCTCCTCACCTGGTCCTGCGCCCCTACTTCGATCCCCAGGCCCCAGCCGATCAGCAAGGCCTACGGATCGCCACCGGTCTCCTGGTCGTCGTCGCGGTGCTGCAATTCTTCGACTGCGCCCAGAACATCGGTGTCGGCCTGCTCTGCGGACTGGCCACCACAGCGGTCCTTCTCCTGCGGCGCTACGGCCGCGCTCTGCGCACCCGAGAAGCCGCCGGGGCCTTCGTCTGGACCCTGTCCGGCGGATCATGCGGCACCCCCACGCACCACGCCGTCCTGCGTAGGCAGAACCAGCACCGTGATCGGCGGTGGCTTCAGGGAAGTCACCGCCGATCAGCTCCGTCAGCGCATGTCTGTGAGGAGGGTGTTGAGCTCAGCCTCCTGCTGTGCCGGTGACATCGGCGGGTTCGGGTGGTCGATGCCGAAGGTCTTCAGCACCTGGTCCATCTGGGCGTCGAGAAACGTCCAGCCGGTGTTGTCCAGCGGCTGCAACGTGGCCTGATCGGCGTCCCAGAGGTCGCGCAGGGACTGGGCGGCCTTGTGGGCACCGGTCGCGTTCCCCGAGCGTGCGTCCTTGAGCGAGGTCGAAGCGAGTGCCTTCAGCGCGTCGACCTTCGCTGCCGGGAGCTTCTTCACGGCCTGGCCGGGGGCGAGGTGAACGGTGGAGGTGGCGTCGTCCTCCGGCGCCGGTCCGACGTGCGGCTGGCTGTGCGCCCAGACCAGCAATGTCCCCGTGGCGACCGCGAGGAGGCCGAAGCCGGCAAGCCCGACACGCTCCCTTTGCGGATCGGGGGTGACCTGCGGGGTGTGCGTGGCGTCGTAGGTCTCGGTCACGTCGGAGCGCGTCACCGTCAGGTAGACGACGGTCGCCAGGATCAGACCAAGGAAGATCAGGCTGGTGGTGAAGGTGCCCAGCGCGAGGCCGGTCGGTTCACCGGGGCCGGCAGCGACCTTCGGTGCGGCAAGCCAGTCACCGATGTTGGCACCCAGCGGGCGGGTCAGGATGTAGGCGAGCCAGAAGGACAGCACCGGGTTCGCGCCGAGCTTCCACAGCAGCGTGATCGCCGCGATGAGGCCGAGCGGCAGGAGGACCGACACTCCCGGGCTCCAGCCGGTGAGCTCAAGGGTCCAGTCGCCGGTCGCGGTCCCGAGCGCGAAGGTGACGAGAACGGTGAGCCAGTAGAAGGACTCACGCGAGCGCGTCGTGACCGAGTGGATCGAGAGGGTGCGTTCGCGCAGCCACCACACGCCGAAGACCACGGCGAGCATGACCGAGAACACGCTGGAGCTGATCCACAGCGGAACGTTGAGCTGGTCGGTCAGGATGTCGGTGTAGAGCGTTCCCGTGACGCTGACAACGACCACGGTCAGCCAGTACGGGAACGGGACGTACCGCTTCAGCTTCAGCTGGACGGCCAGGACCACGACGAACACAGCGGTGAAGATCCACGCCGTGTTCACCAGGCCGACGCCCAGCTTCATGTTGATCCAGTCGGCGAAGCTCTCACCGACGGTCGTGCACAGGATCTTGATCACCCAGAACCAGATGGTGACCTCGGGAACCTTGTTCAGCATCAGCCGCCCGCTGCGGCGGCCGCTATCGACTTCGCTTGTCGTCGTCATGCGGCAAGGCTGGCTCGGCCAACCTGCACTCAACCTGACTACGTGATCGCCTCCGGCGTGGGGAAGGTCACCTCGACGCGACCGTGACCATCGGCGATCGCGCGAACCGCGACGCCCGCGGACGCGGCGAGGCGTTTCACCACGGCCAGCCCCAGCCCGTGGCCACCGCCGCTGGTCACACCCGCTTCGAAGACCCGATCCACCTCCGCCGGCTCGAACCCCGGGCCATCGTCGAGGACGTCGATCACGGCCCCCTGCGGCTGGACGCGCCCCGTGACCCAAACGCGCGACCTCGCATGCCGCAGGCCGTTCTCCAGCAGGGGTGACAGCACGGCGACGACGAATTCCGTGGCCACGGCGACGTCGACGTCGGCTGGGACGGCGAGATCGATGGCCCGACCGGCGATCGCCTGTCGTGCCGCCGCCGTGAGATCGCAACTGGTGCCGCCATCGATCCGTGACCGGGCGGAGCCCAGAATCGTCGTGATCGCCGCGTTCAGACGGTCGGCCTCGGTCAGAACGGACTCCGGTGCCAGATGTTGACCGGAAAGCTGAGCCAATTGCGCCTCACCCCGAAGGGCCGTCAACGGGGTCCGCAATTCGTGGGCGATCTCATCGGTGAGCCGGCGCTCGTCGGCGAGCGCGTTGTCCACACGGTCGAGCAGGCGATCGAGGGTTCGTCCGAGCTCTCCGAACTCATCGCGTGGAACACCGAGGTCGAATCGGCGCCCGGGTTCGTGATGGCCCCAGTCGTCGGCGAGCGCGGCCATTTCGTGGACCACCCGCAACGCACGACCCACCACGACGTATGCGACGACACCCGCGAGAAGGATGACGATGCCGCCCAGCATGAGCGACATCGTCAGGCTGCGCTGTTCCGACGTCTCGTACGGCGTCAGGTCCACCCGCACGACCGCCATCACATGGTGGCCTTCGAGCCTGATCGGCCGGGTGTACAGCAGGTGACTGCCGACCGTGGTGGTTCGGGACCGCCCGGAACCGACCAGCGCATCGACGCGGTCGAGGACGCTGTCCGGCACGATCCCGTCGATGAGGTGCCCATCGGCATACACCCACGAGACCGTGTCCAGCGCTTCGTTGCCACCCTCGATCAGTACGACGTGGCGACCGCGTACGACCACGTTCGCCGCCACCGCCTCCGCGCGGGTGTGCGCCAGGGCGTTCGCGTCCGCGTCGGTCACCTGGCTCAGCAGCACGTGTGAGACCACCACCAGCACGGCGACCACCGCTGTTGCGATCAGGACCGCGAGCGCGACAACCCTCCCACGGAAGCCCGTCACTGCCATCGATAACCCACCCCTCGGACCGTCGCCAGACGATCGGCCACGCCCAACGCACCGAGTTTGGTCCGTAGCCGCCGGACAAAGGAGTCAAGGGTGTTGTCGCTGACCTGCGCGCCGTGCGGCCAGCCGGCGGCGACGAGGGCGTGGCGGCGCACGGCGTCGCCCTGCGAAGCGACCAGTCTGCCCAGCAACCGGAACTCGGTCGGCGTCAGGCTCTCGCTCATCGACCCGTGGATCACGACGTGCTTCGCCGGGTCGAGAATGACGCCACCCTGCGGGGTCGCCGCGGTGGTCCTGCGGAGCAGGGCGCGAACCCTCACCAGGAGCTCCGGGATGTCGAACGGTTTCGTCATGTAGTCGTCGGCTCCCGCCTCGAAGCCGCCCACCTTGTGGTGCATGCCATCCAGAGCGGTGAGCATCAGGACCGGAGCATCGACGCCGCGTGCCCGCAGCGCCAAGCAGACATCGCGGCCGTCGGCGTCCGGGAGCCCCAGATCAAGGACGATCAGGTGTGGGGTCGGCTCGAGGTTGCCCAGCAGGCCGGCCGCCGTGGGAGCGACGGCGATCCTGTGGCCGTCGTACTCAAGGGCGCGCTTGAGGACGCCACGGACAGCCGCGTCGTCCTCACACACCATGATGAAAGCCACGTGCTGCCCCTACGTTGTCCGGCCGGAGTGCATCACCAGACGCCTAGATGACTACAGCCCTGTAGACGCCACCTGGAACCTTAACCGCTCACCGGGGCGACCCCTGTACTCGATCTTGCCCAGGCCACTCTGGCCAGTGCCGACCGTCGTGCTCCGGGTCGGTCACGTCCACACGCGTCGCGGCCAGGTACACGACCAGCCCGAGTATCACCATCAAGAACAGTGCGCTGGTCACGACCGCGCCCAGCTCCAGCCCACCGTCGCCGCTCGGCCGGGAGAGGTAGTCGCCGATGGAGGCGCCGAGCGGACGGGTCAGGATGTAGACGGTCCAGAAGCTCCACACCGCGTCCAGGTCGAGCTGGAAGTGTGCCAGGCCCACGGCTGCGATGGCGAGGCCGAACAGCACCGCGGACAACCAGTGGCCCAGGTGCAGCCGCTCCGACACAAGGTCGCCGGCGACGGTGCCGAGGGCGAAGGTGAGCAGTACGGCCAGCCAGTAGAAGGACTCGCGGCCGGTCGTGTCGATGGTGTGAATCGACAGAGTGCGCTCGCGCCGGTACCAGATCGCGAACACGATCGCGAGGGCGATCACGAAGGCCGAGGAGGCCGTCTCGAGCGTGACGCCCGTGGCGCCGACGAGGTTGTCGCCGGCCAGGGTGCCGACGACGCTGACCAGGGCGACGGTAGGCCAGTACACACCCGCCCGGTACTCCGTGCTGCGGAACTGGGCGGCCAGCACGACGGCCAGCAACGCACTCATCAGCACCGACACCCCGGTCAGGCCGAGACGGGCCTTGTCGTTCAGCAGATCGGCCGCGGTGTCGCCGACCGTCGCGCAAAGGATCTTTATGGTCCAGAAAGAGACGGTGACTTCGGGCACTTTGTTCCGGCCCGGCCGACGACCGGACGGCGGAACCGCACGCGGAGTCGCCACGGGGAACCCGGACGCCTCGGAGTTCTCAAAGATCATGGTGCTCGACCGTGCCGCAGGGAACCTGAACACATCCTGACCGCCGCACGGCACCACGCACACCGCCGGACGCTTCGAAGCAGCGTGGCCCCATGAACCATGGCTCGCATCGCCGCCGCATACCGACTCTCCATCCCTCACCAGTCGACACAGGCAGCGGTACGGGCGCCCTCGCGGCTACCGGGCACACCACCCGGCTCAAGCAGCACCGGGCGGTTTCCACCCGCTATGACAAGCGCCGCTACGTCCACCTCGGCACCGCAACCGCCGCAGCCCTCACCATCCGGCTCCGCACATGATCGAGCGGACAGGTCCTAGTCGGCCTCGTCGTCCGCGGCGGCGGCGGCGTGCTGAACGAGCCGGAAGCCCCAGGGCTCCGGGAGCTTGCGTCCGGGGCGGCGGGGCAGGCCGGGGCCGCGCACCCCGGAACCGCGGGCCGGTAGCGGCCGCGCTCGCCGTGCCGTGTCCAACAGGGCCTTGAGTACGGGCGAGATCTTGACCAGCGCGCGGAGGTGGCCGACCGGGAAGCCTGCCAGTTTGGTGGCGTCGAGTTTCGTGGCGCCCTTGCTCATGGCGACGAGTAACACCCGCAGCATCGCCGACGTGGGCTGCCCGTCCTGCTTCATTCCGTGCGCGGATGCCAGCGCCGCGGACGCGTACAGGGCCGCGGCGAAGGCGGGGTCCTTGTCGATCCAGCCCTTCAGCATCGGTTCGGGTACGTCCGCCCACACCGCCGCCGCCTCGGGCCCGAGTCCCCGAGCGGTCGCCTGGAGCACGGCCCCCATGCGTACGAGGGTGGCATCGCGTTCGCTCGGAGGGCAGCCCAGCGAGGCCTGCAACGCACGCTCGACGGCGCCGCGGTCCTTCAGCCAGGCGATCACCCAACCCGGTTCCCGTGGATCCTGGTCCGCCGGGGACTCGGCCTCCCTCGGCTCGTACACCATCCCTCCCTTCGCCCTGCTCGTTCCGATAGCGCCTACCGTGCAGCCGCCTGCTTCTCACCAACTGCGTCGGCGGTCCGCCTCGGCCGTTCGGGGGCGAGGAAGAAGGCCATCACCGGGACGACGTACGCGGTCCAGACGATGGTCTGGAGGACAGTCGGATCGGCCTGGAAGTTGAACACTCCCTTGAGGACCGTGCCGTACCAGGAATCCGGAGGGATGGTCGTGGTGATGTCGAAGGCGAGGTTACGTAGGCCGGGGAGGAAGTCGGCCTCCTGTAGATCGTGGATGCCGTAGGCGCGGACGCCCGCGGCGACGACGACGAGCACCGGTCCAGCGGAAGAACTTGGCCAGATTGATCTTCAAGGCGCCCCGGTAGAAGAGCCAGCCGAGGACGACGGAGGTGGCCAGTCCGAGAAGGGCTCCGACGAGCGGGCGGATGCCGTCGTCCGTGGCCTGAACTGCCGTCCAGATGAACAGAGATGTCTCCACTCCCTCTCGTCCGACGGCGAGGAGGGAGGTGAGGACGAGGGCACCGGTACCGATGGCCAGGGCAGCGTCCAGCTTGCCGTGCAGGTCGCTCTTGAGATGGCGGGCGGTGCGCCGCATCCAGAACACCATCCAGGTGACCAGGGCCACGGACAGGACGGACAGGCTGCCGCCGAGAGCTTCCTTGGCCTGGAAGGTGAGGGTGGAGGAGCCGAACTGGAGGAGGGCGCCGAAGGCGAGCGAGAGCGCGACCGCGATGCCGACTCCGGCCCACACGGGCGGCAGTTGGCGGCGGTTGTCGGTCTTGACGAGGTAGGCGATCCCGTCAGGGCGGAGCCCAGGGACACCTGGCGTGACCGCGAACTGCCCGACTGTGCCCGGGACGGACTCAAGACCGGCAGCGACTGAAGCGGGCCACGCCTCCCGATCCCCGCCTCCGCAAGCTCGCCCTGGAAGACCCCGCCGCCACCGCGGACCTGGTCGAAAGGTTCAGCCGTGACCCCGACCGCAGTGTGCGCCGGCGAGCCCTTCGCGACCCTCACCTCACGCCGGCTTCGGTGGTCCGTCTCCTCGACGACCCCGACTGGACCATCAGAAAAGCGGCAGCGCCTGCCCACGCGCGCGCTGACCAGTCTGCTTCACGACGCCGGCACCACCCTGTCCGCAGCCGCCAACCCGGCCATCCCCGAACACGTGATGCACCACCTGCTGGACCGGCAGCCATCAGACACAGCCTGATCAGCTGAGGGGTCGCCCAGGTATTCAGGCTTAGTCCGCGATCCAGGTGCGGCTTCAGCCTATGACTCGCGGCCGGCCATGGCCGCCATATCAAAGCCGGAGCTTGGCATGGCAGTTCGGAAGTATTGCGGTTCGTGGGTTACTGCACTTCGCGGCTGTTCTGGATCCGATGAGACGGGACCGCGGTGAACGCGTTGGTGATCGGCGCGATGAGCGAGGCGAAGCGGCGGGCACCTGCGTTGCCGATCGGAGCCCACAGCGCGGCGCAGTGCTCGTCCGTCTCCCTTTCGATGCGCTCGCGTGCCGCACTGCCGGCGTCGGTGATCACGGCGTGGGAGTCGAGCCAGCCTCGCGCGACGAGGCGTGCCGTCGCCGCGCTCCACTCCTCGTCGTCCCACTGACGGGTCGTTCGCGCGAGAGCTGTCGGGAGGCGGCCGGTGGCGGTGTGCAGAACGAGGCAGTCGCACGGCCCGAGGCCGTTGTCGGCGAGCACGACGAGATGGGCGTCGCCGCGCCACTCGCGCGCCACCGTGATCTGCTGCCAGAGTGCGACGAGCGGGTCGGGGGGAAGCGGGACCGAGAGGTTCGCGGCGGCCAGCACCTTGCCGGCGTAGTCGGCACCGGCGAGGACCGGGTCGATCAGCGAGCGCGCCTCGGCGAGGTGGTCGTCCGTGAGGTGCGCGTTGACGCGCCGCATCGCCCGTCCGGCGGCCCGGAAGCGGGCGGCCTGCCACAGTTCGGGCGGCGCGGCGTCCCATACGCCCGCCATGGCCCGCACTGCCCGCGGGCTGAAGTTGTAGAAGGCCGCGAGCGTGACCTGCCACGGAACCGCGCCCATCGCGGCCGACCGGAAGGCCAGGTACGCCGGCCCTCGGTCGGTCACACCGAGCTCGGCCGCCTCCTCGGCACTCTCAGGGGCAAAGTAGATGAACAGGTGGGCGGCGCTGATGGCACGGCTGACGTCACGGACGGCGTTCAGGTCCATCGGGCAGTCGTCGGGGCGGGCGAAGCCGGGAAGATCGTCGAGGTGCATGGCGGTGATGCCTCCGGGAAGTCTGGCGGCGCTGTCATGCGGGCGTATCGGCAGTGGCGATCAATACCGCGCGCCCGAGGGCGTGACAGGCCATGGTGAAGCCGAGGACGGCGGGTGTGGCGTCGGCCGTGACGCCTGTCTAGGGGATGTTCAGGGCGTGCACCGCGATGAAGTACCGGTGCGGGGCGTGTCCGGGTGGCGGGGCGGTGCCGATGTAGCGGGTCACGCGGGCGCCGTTGGTCAACTCGTAGGCGACCGCAGGAAGTTGTGAGCCGGGTTTCGTCGCCGGCGCCGTCGGTGGCGTCGGTGACGGTGAACGAGGCCGCTTTGGCGAAGGCCGGCCAAGGGGTCGTTGGCAGGCACCTCGGTCGTTCCCTTCTGGACGAGGACGCCTTCCTCTCATTGTAGAATCGACGATAGCATCGATAATCGATTATCCAGGGGATCGTCTATCCACTCGTCTAGAATGGGCCCATGACTCAGACGGCGCGCCCCTCGATCCCGCCGGGGAAGCAGATGCTCTCGGAGCAGGTCTACACACACCTGCGGGACGCGATCATGCGCGGGGACCACTCCCCCGGTGCTCCCCTCAAGCCGCAGGATCTTGCCAAGGAGCAGGGCGTGAGCCTGGCCGTGGTGCGCGAGGCTCTGGTGCGGGTGGTCGGCGAGGGTCTCGCCGACCGGCTGCCCAACCGCGGTTTCGCCGTCCCGTCCTTCTCCGACCAGCGCTGGCAGGAGATCGCGGAAGCCCGCAGGACCATCGAACCGGTCGTTCTGCGCATGTCCATCGAGCGCGGCGATGTCGACTGGGAGGCCCGCGTGCGGGCCGCGCATCATCGCCTGGTTCGCACTCCGGCGTACGTGCCCGAGGAAGGCGAGTACTACACCGACGCCTGGGCCGAGGCGCACAGGGCCTTCCACCGCACGTTGCTGGAGGGGTGTGGCAACCGTGCGCTGCTGGAGACCTTCGACCGGTTGTGGACCGCCAGTGAGTTGGCCCGTCGCTGGTCGGCGCACCGCAACCCAGGCCGGGACGGCGCGAAGGAACACGCGATGCTCGAGGAGGCAGCGCTGGCCCGTGATGCCGACACAGCAGCCGCGGTCCTGGTCCAGCATCTCAGCCTGACCGCGGCCGCTCTGACCGACGATTCAGGTCGGACCACCTAGGGTCCCGCGCCGGAGACCGCGCACTGCGTGAAGCTCACCCAGAACACCCTTCGGCCGGACTCCCCGGGGCACAGGTCGCTACTCCTTCGCGCACGGCCGGTCGAGCACGCCTCGCGAACGGCCGACGAGCCATCCCTACAGCGCCAAGAGCGCCCCCACTCCGGGGCGTCACAGAGCCGACCGGCGATGATCTACCCGGCCCGATGGCCGGCGATGTTGCGCGGACGTCTCGCGGCTGGGAAGGGTCCGGCGTCAAGGCCGCGACCGGCAAGACGATGACCATGGTCGACGGCGGCTACCAGGGCACCGGAGACGTGCTCACGGCCGCATCTCTCCGGGTCGCCCCAAGCCCTGCCGGCTGGAGGCCCTCTGGGCACGACTGTCACTGAGTCTGCCCGGGATCGTCCCACGGTCACAGGTGGCCGCTCACGGTTGACTCGGGTCGCGAAGGTTGCCGTACCTCGCTGCCTTACCGCAGGAAGGGCTCTGCTTGGATCAGCCCATGGTTTCCCTTGGCACCCCGGACGAGACGCATCACAAAGCAGAGCTTGCGGTCTGGTTCGGCGGAGCGTCCCTGGCGTTCTGGTTCTGCTGTCCGTTCTGGATACTGGTCAGCTTCGTCGCGCTGCCTCTGGCGCTCGTTGGCCTGGTGCGGGCCTTTGTCGAGCACCGCGCATCAAAGTCGGCGCGAGCGAACGGGACGCGAGCTGTAGTGGGTGGCGCGCTGTCCCTCTTGGGGGCGGCAGCGTCGATCGCCTACATCATCTTTCTGGCCACCCATCCTGATCTTCCCGTCCAGGGGTAGCGCTGGTGGCCTGTTCGATGCGGGTCAAGGGGACGAACAGACCCACCGCTTCAGGAAAGAGGCTGAGAACGCGGGCGGTCGACCTAGGGCTTCGGCGCCTGGTCAGGCGGCCGGGAACTCGACTGTGGGACGCCCACGTCGGCTGTGGCCGACCACGGCCGGCCCGTGACGGACGCGGCCTGAGCCCTCGGCTTGGGAAGCCGAGAGCGGGGCGATGCGGCTGGTCCACCTCGGCCGGGTCAGCCGGCGGGCGCCCGGATGACTGCAATCACATGATCACGCGATGTGACCGGCGCGGCAGTGTTGATTTTTGCGATGCATTACATACCTTTGCGGCTGTTTGCCCGATATGAGAACACACGTTTGCCGTGTGTTCGGAAAGGTTCGTGCCTCGCATGACACGCATCCCCGTATCTCGCAGCATCGCGGCGCTCGTGGTGGCCCTCGCCACCACGGCCGTCCCCGCCGTCTGGACCGTTCTTCCTGCCGCCCCGGCCTTCGCCGCAGTACGTGCGGTCGACGATCCGACCGCCTCGCCCTCCCCCGACGACTCGCCCTGCCCAGGCGGCGAGGACAAGCCCTGCGCTGCCTCCTCGGAGGACCGCGGCGAGGTCGAAAGCCAGAAGGATCAGGTGGAGAAGGACGAGGCCCAGGCCAAGCAGGACATGGCCGCGGCCAAGGGCGAGGCCACCAAGTGCCCGCCCAGCTCGAAGCAGTGCATGACCGACCTCGCCGGAGACGGTCATGAACAGAAGGAGGGCATGGCCAAGGCCGAGCAGGCCCTGGAGGCCGTTCACCCCGCCCCGGAGAACAATGCGGCGACGGCCGTGACCGGCGCCTGCGACGAGTTTGCCGCCGAACTGCCCGCCGCCCTCACCTCCTCAAGCGACTCCGGCGATCTGACCCGCGTCTGCGAGCTGATGAACCCGTGAAGACCAAGAAACGCCGCGTCCTCGCCGTCAGTGTCGCAGTCGTCGTCTCGCTGACCGTCTCGGCGGCATCCGCGGCCGCCGATCCTGACTCCGGTATCACCGTGCCCGCCGCACAGGCGTACGACGGTGACAAGCCGCTGACCTCGACAAAAGCGGTGAGCGACTACTGCACGGCGCACGCGGGGGACTGCCGCTTCAAGATCGACCGCGCCGCCTCCAGCGAGTACCACACCGTTGTGAAGTCCGTAGGCAACGCGATCGTCAACTGCTCCAAGGAAGACCTCAAGGTCACCCGGCAGGTCTCTCTCCAGGTCTCCAGTTCCGACAACCTCGGCGGTGAGATCACCGGGCAGATCACGCTCGAAGGGCAGTTGGGCGCTTCGGGCTCGGTCACCGCCGGGGTCAGCGGCGAGGCCGGCGGCACCTTCAAGACGCCGGATCAGCAGAAGGGCCCCAGTGCCGAGATCACCGGGAAGGGCGGGGCCAACGGCAGCGGCACGATCGGTGGTTCGGTGGCGCTCAAGGCTGCCTTCGAGGGCGCGTTCAAGCTGTCGTACGCCAAGACCTGGACCACCCAGCAGACCGAATCCACCAGCTACGAGGTCATCGTCAAACCCGGTGACGCCCTCGTGTTCGGCGCCAGCGCCGCCATGCAGCGGGTGTCCGGCAGCATCCTCACGGGTGGCGGTCTCTCGGCGCGCAACGTATTCGTCGATGGTCCCTCCAGCGTCAACACGAGCACGTTCGTCGCCGACACCTTCACCGTCCCCGGCAACACCTGTCAGCGGCTGCGGCCCGGCAGCCAGACCGCCGTGGACAACACCATCGACACCCACACCAGGTCTGCGGCCCCGCCGGTCCTCGGGGAACTGCCCGAGGGATCCCGGCTGCTCCGGCGGGTCGAACTGAGCGGTGAGGGCTCATGACCCGCACCCCTGAGCCCCCGCAGTCCCCGCGTGCCCTGGCCCCGGAGAGGACGACAGTGAGAAGACGATCCCCCGCCCTGTGCCGTCCGGCAGTCGCCGCGATCTGCCTCGGCCTGGTAGCCCTGCCGGCCGGTCCCGCGTTCGCCGCGCGGGCTCAGCAGGAGCCGGTGGAGGTGATCAACGGCGATCTGAGCCTGCCCGCGCTCACCGGCTCTGGTAACACCGTCACCCCTACCGGCTGGTCGATCGGCTCGACGTCGGCGAACAACGGCGCCGGCACCGCCAACGGTCTCATCCGCTTCGCACCCGACACCTCCGGGCACCCGGACCAGAAAGTCGGGGTGATGCTGCGCGAGAACGGCGCCGCGTACGAGTTCAAGCAGCGGCTGCGCGGAGTGCGACCGGGCGCAAAGGTGACCGTCACCTTCGACGACAGTCCGGGCGTGGCCATGCAATGCGCCCCGCGCACGGTGGAACAGGGCCAGACCTACACGGTCCAGGGTGACGGTGGACCTGCCCAGCAGGAGCTGACCGAGCCGGACCCGGACAAGGAGTGGAACGTCTTCGGCGCCGGTGTCTGGCACACAGGACGGACGTACACCTTCACCGCCGACCAGTACGAGCCCCTGCTCACCTTCGCCTCCACGGTCCCTGTCAAGCCGAACGGCAACGCCGCGGGTACCGGCACGAACGGCGGCTACTGCGGGCCGATGATCGCCGACATCAAGGCCGTCCAGGTGCCGCCCCCGCTGGACAAGACGATCCGCACCAACGAACTCCCGCCGTCCGTCGCCTTCAAGGGCAACGACAAGCGCACCATCGCCGACGCCGTCACCGAGTGCACCAAGAACGCAGGTCAGTGTGCCTTCGCCCCCGAGGCCGACTACTCCTTCGCCTACTACGAACCCGCCAGGCAGTCGGGCGAGGGATACATCAACTGCACCCGCGCCACCATCAATCGCGATCGTCCGCTGAAGTTCTCCGCCCGTACGATCAGCGATCTGCCGAGTGCTGCCGGACTGCCGCCGGCCAACGCGAACGCCGTCGCCTCTAACATGAACGGGCAGTTCACCACGGGCACCGGCACCAGCCCTGCCTGGAGCCCGGTCGCCGAACGCACCGTCAAGGAAGTGATCAGTCCCGGTGAGGTCTCCTGGATCGAGACGCAGACCGGACGCCAGCGCACCGAGGGATGGTTCACGTCCAGTCCCACGCCCACCGACCCGAACCAGGACTGGCGCCTGTACACGGTCCTGGACTACCCCTCCCCGCAGCTCGCCGACCGCTTCTACCAGCGCACCGGCCCCCTCACCCCGGGTGAGCAGGCGCGCTGCCGCTCCAACCGCCCCTCCGCCGAGACCCCCGTCGACGCGGGCTCTCCGGCAGCCGGAGCCGACCGTGGCTGACGCGCCCCCCACGCACCCGCGTGCCGAGCGAAACGGACCCCACCCCATGCCGACGAACCGTCGACCGGGTCGGCGCCGCTGGGCGCCACCGGCCGTACTGACCGCCCTGGCTGCGGTCTGCGGACTCCTGACCCTCACCCAACCCGCCATCGCCGTCCCCCAACCACCCCTCCAACGGGCGGCGGTGACCGACTGGGAGAACCTCGCCTGGGGCGACGACACCTACGGCCAGGCCACCATCCCCGCAGCGGTACAGAAGGGGGCGAGCGCCGTCTCGGCCGGCGACTTCCACTCACTCGCCGTCAAGGACGGAGCCGTCGTCGCCTGGGGCAGCAACCTCTACCAGCAGACCGACGTGCCCACCACGCTCTCCTCCGGCGTCACCGAGGTCTCCGGCGGCTATCTGCACTCCCTCGCCCTCAAGGGCGGCGCGGTCTACGCCTGGGGCAGCGACCGGTACGACTCCACGGTCGTCCCGCCCGCCGCGAAATCCGCGGTCACCGCAATCGCCGCGGGCCGGTTCTTCTCCCTCGCGCTCAAGGACGGAGCCGTCATCGCCTGGGGTGACAACCGCTACGAGCAGACGGAACTCCCCGACGAGACCCACTCCGGCATCACCGCGATTGCCGCGGGTGCCTACCACGCCCTCGCCCTGACCGACGAGGGGAAGGTCATCGCCTGGGGCGACAACCGCAGCCAGCAGACGAACATCCCCACCCCGGTCAAGAACGGCGTCGTCACCGCCATCGCCGCCGGCAAGGACTTCTCCGTCGCCGTCGTCGGCGGCCGGGTCTACACCTGGGGGGCCAAGCAGGCCAACCCGACCGTGCCGACGCTCGCACAGTCCAAGGTCACGTCCGTGGCCGCCGGATACGGGCACATCGTCGCCCTGCGCGACGACGGCCGGGCCATCGAGTGGAAGGTGAACACCACCACCCTGAACACCGTCCCGACTGCCGCCAACACCAAGGTCCAGGCCATCGCGGCGGGCGCCTACCACTCCCTCGCCCTGCGCGGCGACCCGCCACCTACCGCCTCCTGACAACTTGGTCGGACGGCATGGAGGCAGCCGATGACCCCGCGCCCGACGGACGCGGACGATTCTCCGCCCCATGCCAGGGCGGCCCGCGCGCCAGGCAACGCCTGCATGCGGGCCGCCCACCCGATTGAATGCCTCGCTGGTCTTCAAGCACCGACATCAGCGCATGCGGATGCGCGAACTCGAACCTCGTGGGCTGGAACGAGCGGCGCAGTTCTCCGCGAACATGGCTGGCCCGTACGCACAGGGCTGATCGATTCGGCCGATCGGACATGGATCACCCCTGCTCTTCCTCACCGAGGACAACAGCGCCGGTCCGCCCACTGTCACCACGTGTGCCGGGCCGCGCACCGCCACAACACCCGGCACCTCACCCTCTGAGCCCCGGCCGGGCACCGTGCACGACAAGGGGCCCCGGCCGACCCGAACGGACCGCACACCGGGCCGCCCCCGACGCGACACCCCGGTCACAGACCGTTCGCCCGCCGTGGATAACCGGCGGGCGAAGGACGTGTCTGTGGAGGCCCGGTCAGTCCCAGTAGCCGTTGGTCCAGTACCAGTCCCAGTGGCCGGGAACGTAGATCCACTTGTAGCCGTGGTCCCAGTAGCTGTGGTGCCAGTGACCGCCGTGGTCACGGTACCCGCTGTGCCACGACATGTGATCGGTCCACTTCATCTCCCAGTGGCCCTTGACCCACTTCTTCTCCCAGTGCCCCTGGTTCCAGTGGTTCCCGCCGTGGTCTCCGTGCTGGCCGGCCACGACAGCCGGAGCAGAGGCGGGCGCCGCTGACGCGGTACTCGCCATGCCCAGTGCCGCACCGCCCGCCAGCAGACCGGTAGCCGCGGCACCGGCCATCAGGCGCTGAACGTGAGTGAGTGCTCTCATCGAGAATCCTCCTCCGTGGGAAAGGCGACCTTCCATCGCCTCGTGACTGTCATCAGGAATCCGGAGCAGCACTCACCAGATGGGTCAAATAGCGAAGAATATTAGCCAAATGAGCAATATTCATTTTGGCCAGTCTGTCGCGCCATCCGTGGGAGCTGTGGTTCCGGATCACCAACAGAGCAACCACACACCCTGCTTGAGGAGGCACCGGCCATGATCGTCGCCACAGCACCGCCGTCGCCCGCAACAGCCACGACCGCCAGTCCTGCCGCCGACCGCCGGCTGGCGCGCGATCTGCCGCATGGGCCGCACGCCCCGCAGATCGCGCGCCGCCTCACGGCCGATTGGCTGGCCGACCAGGGCGCGTCCGCCTCCTGCACGTGCGATGCGGTGCTCATCGTCTCCGAACTGGTCACCAACGCCATACGGCACACCCACCAGCCCTGCACCCTCACGCTCACCCGGCGCGGGAGCCGACTGGACATCGCGGTCGCCGACCACAGCAGAACGCCGCCGCACGCACCCACCGCACCCGGCGAGCACGGCGGCTTCGGGCTCGGCCTCATCGAGGGCCTCGGAGGAAGGATCAAGACGGTCACCGCACTTGGCGGCAAGACCGTACACGCGTCCGTGCACGTCAGTCCGCCCGGCGGCGGCACATCGCGCATGCCGCCCGCCCCAGCTCGCCGGCATGACTGAGGGGTGGATCGACATCCCGAGCCGGGTTGACCCCCTCAGGAAGTCCGTCAGTTCCAAGGCACCCGAGCCGCGACTCCGCCCCGGGTCGCATCCAGCCTGAACACTCCCGGACGGGAATCCGCCGACGCCTCACCGCTCATTGTTTGTCGCGCTAAATTCTCCGCAGCCCGCTGAGCACTCTCTCAAGCAGGGTCACCTGCGGTCTTCCCCCCTCCGCGTCGTCTCCCTGAGACTGCTGGACAGTCACAAGCCCCGACTCCGCAAGGTCCGCGACCAAAATGCGAGTGACCCCTAGCGGAAGGGAGAGAAGTGCTGAGACTTCAGCAACGGATTTGATCTCCCGGCAAAGGATACAAATGCGATACGCCTCGGGGGAAAGGGCAGGCGCGTGCCGCAGGTCCGTGGCTGTACTGATCAGCGCTTCGATGGCGAGCTGATGGCTCGGCCGAGTGCGGCCCCCCGTCATCGCGTACGGCCGAACCAGGGCGGACGGCTTCGCGCCGCGGCCCGCTAAGGCGCGGCCCTGATAGCCATTCGGTCCCACCCCCGAGTGGCGGATGCCGACGTACTTTTCTCTGTCAGATGGCGACGTCACAAGTTCCGCTTCCACTGGAGTGGCGCCTGAGGGACAAGCCCCGGGCCTTTGCTTCTCTGCACAGCACGCACCTGCGGCCCGCGACACGCGGCGGGTTCGTCCTACATGGTCCGCGGCCGCGCACGAACGCAGCAGCCGAGGGCCTGGAGCGGCGCATCAAGCCGCCTCCATGTATCCTATGCGTAATCGATTACGTCTGCCGTCACAGAATGGACTGTAGACGGAGACACCGCCGAACGACGCACCTTCGCCTACTTTCCCTCACCATTCGGGACACAGACGAAGCATGCGAGCGTGGTCCGCTGCGCCGCATACACCGCGGCCGCTCGCGAGATGACGTCGGACGAGCCAACCTGCATCCAGCAGCACGTGCAAGATTGACGGCCGCACATCCGGGTGACATCGCCGGCGACGTCACCCGGCCGCAGGTTTGACCTTCGGACCGTCACCGATTGGGGCCGGCACACAAGTGTCGGCGCCGGCGCAACCCCGTCGAGGTCGCTCAGACGTACTCCGTCGCCGCGTCCAGCAACCAGTCCGCCAGATAGCCGGCGAAGGACGAACGGACCAGTACCCAGAATCCGGCCCGGGGTTCGTCCCGAGAGACCAGGACGACCTGCGTGCGGCCCAGCGTCGTCTGGGCGCAGCGGCCGGAGCCGAAGGCCCTCGGATGCAGATCGAGCGCGCAGCCGTGCGCCAGCAGATCGTGGGCGCGGGGCCCCGTCACGAGGAGGGTGGTGCGCTGGGCGGAGACGTCGGTGACGGAGACGGGCTCGTCTCCCGCCGCCTCCCGGATCCGGCTCTCCAGGTCCCGTTCACTGTCGGGCGGGCCGATCAGCAGCCATTCGTCCGGGCCGAGCCACAGCACGGCCAACTCCGCGGCGCGTACGACGGTGTTGGGTTCGAGGGGCAGTTGCAGGCCCAGCGCGAGCCCGACGGCGTCCGCCGCCGCTCCCTTGGCGTCGAGGCGCATGTTGATCTGGGCCAGGAAGGGCAGTTCGGCCAGCCGGATCGCGCCGCCTGACGTGCGGGTCACGGCGGCCAGGCGGTCCGCGACCTGGGACAAGGGGCTGCGGCGCGGGGTGGTCGGAGCGGTGTCAGCCATCGCGACGGGCTCCCTCGGGGTCGTAGAGGACGGGGCTCGCGACGGTCACCGGGACCAGCCGGTCGCCGACGGGGGCGTACAGCCGCTCGCCGATACGGTCCCGGCCGCCCTTGATCAGGGCGAGTGCGAAGGTCCGGCCGAGGGCGGCACTGCGGTAGCTGGAGGTGACGTGGCCGAGCATCGGGACGGGCGGCGCGGGCAGCTCGCCGTCGGCGACCAGGTGGGTGCCTTCGGGGAGGAAGGTGCCCGGGTCCTCGGGGAGAAGGCCGACCAGGTGCTTGCGGTCGGGGCGGATGCTGTCGGCTCGGGCGTAGGAGCGCTTGCCGATGAAGTCGGGCTTCTTCTTCGACACCACCCAGTTCATGCCGAGGTCCTGCGGCGTGACGGTGCCGTCGGTGTCCTGGCCGATGATGGGGTAGCCCTTCTCCGCGCGCAGGACGTGCATGGTCTCGGTGCCGTACGGGGTGATGCCGTACGGGGAACCCGCCTCACGCAGCGCCTGCCACAGGGTGAGTGCTTCCCAGGGGGACACGTTGATCTCGTAGGCGAGTTCGCCGGAGAAGCTGATCCGGCACACCCTGGCCCCGATGCCCGCGACGGTCGTCTCCCGCCATGCCATGAATGGGAAGTCGTCCTTGCCCACGGCCAGTTGGGGTGCCAGCGCGCCGAGTACGTCGCGGGAGCGTGGGCCGACGAGGGCGACGGTGGCCCACTGTTCGGTCACGGACGTGCAGTGGACCTTCAGGCCGGGCCACTCGGTCTGGTGCCATTCCTCCATCCAGTCCAGTACGGCGGCCGCGTTGCCGGTCGTGGTGGTGACCAGGAAGCGATCCTGGGCGAGGCGGATGACGGTGCCGTCGTCGAAGACCATGCCGTCCGGGCGGCACATGACGCCGTAGCGGATCATGCCGACCTTCAGGGTGCTCATCATGTTGGTGTAGAGCCGGTCGAGGAAGACACCGGCGTCGGGGCCCTGTACGTCGATCTTGCCGAGCGTGGAGGCGTCCATGAAGGCGACGCCGTCGCGGGCGGCGGTGCACTCGCGCAGGACCGCGGCTTCCCTGTCCTCGCCGTCCCGCGGGTAGTACCAGGGGCGCTTCCACTGGCCGACGTTCTCGAAGAGGGCGCCGTGCGCGACATGCCACTCGTGGAGGGCGGTCGTGCGGACCGGGTCGCTCAGGGCGCCGCGGTCGCGGCCGGCGAGCGCCGCGAAGGAGACCGGCGTGTACGGCGGCCGGAACGTGGTCGTGCCGAGCGCGGAGACGTCCACGCCGAGCAGTTCGGCGACGACGCCGCCGGCCAGCACCCCGGAGGTCTTGCCCTGGTCGTTGGCGGTGCCCGCCGTCGTGTAGCGCTTGGTGTGCTCGACCGAGCGCAGACCGGCGCCGGTCGCCCGGGCCAGGTCGTCGATGGTGACGTCGCGTTGGAGGTCGACGAAGCGGGGGGCGTCCGAAGCACCGGGGACGATGTACACGTGCATCGCCGGTGTCCGCCGCGGCCGCGCGGCCACCGCGGGAAGGCGGGGCGCCTGCGGGGTGTAGCCCTCGGCCTCGATCGCGCGGGCACCGGCGGCGGCGCCCTGGGCCAGGACCTCGGCCGGATCCAGGACGCCGCTCACGCTGCCCGCGACCTCGACCGCCTGACGGCAGGTGTCCGGCACGAAGGAGCCCAGTTCCTCGTCGTACCGCAGCGTGCCGCCCGACTGGCTGAACAGGTGAGCCACCGGGTTCCAGCCGCCGGAGACCAGCAGCAGGTCGGCCGTGAACTCCCGCTGTCCCCCGGAGCCGCCGTACGGGGCGACGGTCACCGAGGTGAGCCGGGCGTCGCCCTCGGTGCCGGTGACGGCGTGCCCGGCCATCACCTCGATACCCGCCTGCCGGGCGCGGTCCGCCCACTCTCCCGGTGCGGGGCGGGTGTCGACGATCGCCGCGATGTCCACGCCCGCCGCGCTGAGGTCCAGCGCCGCCGCGTAGGCACTGTCATTGGTGGTGAGGACGACCGCGTGGCGGCCGGGCAGCACACCGTGGCGGTTGACGTAGGTGCGGGCCGAGGCGGCGAGCATCACGCCGGGGCGGTCGTTGTCCGCGAATGCCAGCGAGCGCTCGTGGGCGCCGGTGGCCAGGACGACGCGACGGGCCCGGATGCGCCAGACGCGCTCGCGGGAGACGTGCTCGGGGGCGTCGGCGCCGAGGTGGTGGGTACGACGTTCGACGGCCAGGAGGTGGTTGTCGTCGTAGTAGCCGAAGACGGTGGTACGGCGCAGGACGCGCACCTCGGGGGCGTTGTCGAGCTGCCCGGTGACGTCCGCCACCCAGTCGAGGTGTTCGGCCGTGCCCAGGAGGCTGCCGCCCGGCTCCGGTCGGTCGTCGGCGAGGACGACACGGGCTCCGCTGCGGGCGGCGGCGGCCGCCGCGGCGAGGCCGGCCGGTCCCGCGCCGACGACCAGCAGGTCGCAGTGGGCGTGTACGGCGTCGTAGCGGGCCGGGTCCGGTTCGCCGGCGAGGCGGCCCTGGCCGGAAAGGCTGCTCGCGACCAGGCCGTCGTAGAGCTCGACGGTGGTCGCGGGGAGCATCGGCTCGGGGAAGGGCGCCTCGATCTGGACGACCGCGTTGGGCTCCTCCACGCCGGCCGAGAAGATGCCTCGGGGGCGGCCGAGCCTGATGCTGGTGCCGGCCTTGATGACACCGTTGGCGAGGAGGGCGGAGGCGAGGGTGTCGCCTCGGTAGCCCTGGTAGTCGGTGCCGTCGAAGGTGAAGGTGAGGGGGGCTTCGCGGTCTATTCGGCCGCGGGTGGGGTGGCGGAACGGCCGGCCCGCGGCGGAGCCGCCGGTCGACGCCCCGCTCCCTGCGCCCCCGCCCGTCGCTTCCCGAAGGGGCTCCACCCCCTGGACCCCCGTCGCCCCCGAAGGAGCCCGGTCCGCGAACTCCCCCGGACAGGCTGAGTGCGCCGGGCGCGGCACGAGTCCTGCCGGGCGTTCCTCCCCCGCCCGGTAAACCGTCAGGATCTCGTTCGTGGCCGTGTCCCGTACCGCGTTGAACCACCTGCGGCAGCCCGCCGCGTGACTCCAGCGCTCGGCGAAGGGCCCCTTCGGGTTGTCGCGGAAGAACAGGTAGCGGGCCCACTCCTGGTCGGTGAGGGCCGACGGGTCCTCGGGGTACGGCACGTGGGCCTGGCCGCCGTAGTGGAACTCGGCCTCGTCGCGGGGCCCGCACCACGGGCAGGGGATGAGCAGCATGGTCGGGCTCCCTAGTGGGCCACCGCGGCGGCGCCGTGCTCGTCGACGAGCGCGCCGGTGGTGAAACGGTCGAGCGAGAAGGGGGCGTTGAGGGCGTGCGGGGTGTCGTGGGCGATGGTGTGGGCGTAGACCCAGCCGACGCCCGGCGTGGCCTTGAAACCACCCGTGCCCCAGCCGCAGTTGAGGTACAGCTGGTCGACGGGGCTGAGCCCGATGATCGGCGAGGCGTCGGGGCTGACGTCCACGATGCCGCCCCAGGTGCGCAGCACATGGGCACGGGCGAAGACGGGGAAGAGCTCCAGGGCCGCGGCCATCTGTTCTTCGATGATGTGGAAGGCACCGCGCTGGGTGTAGGAGTTGTACGCGTCGATGCCCGCGCCCATCACCAGTTCGCCCTTGTGCGCCTGGCTGACGTACACGTGGACCGCGTTGGACATGACGACCGTCGGGTGCACCGGCTCCAGCAGCTCCGACACGAGCGCCTGCAACGGATGGCTCTGGATGGGGAGTTCGATGCCGGCCATGGCGGCCAGGACCGAGGTGTGGCCGGCCGAGCAGAGTGCCACCTTGCCCGCCGCGATGGGCCCGAGGTTCGTCCGGACGCCGACCACCCGGTTGCCGACGACGTCCAGGCCGGTGACCTCGCAGTTCTGGATGATGTCGATGCCGGCGGCGTCCGCCGAGCGGGCCAGGCCCCATGCCACGTAGTCGTGCTTGGCGATGCCGGCGCGCGGCTGGTAGGTGGCGCCCAGGACCGGATAGCGCACGTCCGGCGCGATGTTGACGATCGGGCAGAGTTCCTTGACGCCGTCCGCGTCGAGCCACTCCGCGTCCACGCCGTTGAGGCGGTTCGCCTCAACGCGGCGCACGCTGTCGCGGACGTCCTGGAGGCTGTGGGCGAGGTTCAGCACACCGCGCTGGGAGAAGAGGATCGGGTAGTCGAGCTCCTCCCCGAGTCCTTCCCACAGCTTGAGCGCGTGCTCGTAGATGCCGGCGCTCTCGTCCCACAGGTAGTTGGAGCGGATGATCGTGGTGTTGCGGGCCATGTTGCCGCCCGCCAGCCAGCCCTTCTCCAGCACGGCGACGTCGGTGATGCCGTGGTTCTTCGCCAGGTAGTGGGCGGTGGCGAGGCCGTGGCCGCCGCCGCCCACGATCACCACGTCGTACGAACGCTTCGGCTCGGGTGTGCGCCAGAGGAAGTCCGGGTGGTCCGGGAGGTCGGCGCCTGGGCTATGGGGGCTCATCGGACGTCTCCGGCTTCTGAAGGTCGTAATTTCTGGGCACTATCCACGGAGACGCGACATGCTCGGGTCGAACAGGGGCTCCTCGGCGACGACCGCTTCGACGCGGCGGTCGAAGTACCCGATGTGCACGGTGGTGCCGGGGGTGGCGAGTTCCGCCGGGAGCCAGGCGTAGGCGATGCCCTTGCCGATGGTGTGGCCGTAGGCGGCGCTGGTGACGTAGCCGACGGCGCGGTCACCCTCGTACACCGGCTCCTTGCCCATGACGACGGACCGCGGGTCGTCGATGGTGAGGCAGGTCAGCCTGCGTCGTACGTCGTTCCGACGGCGTTCAAGGGCCGCCCTGCCGATGAAGTCGCCCTTGTCGAGCTTGACGGCGAAGCCGACGCCGGCCTCGTAGGGGTCGTGCTCGTAGGTCATGTCGGTGCCGAAGGAGCGGTAGCCCTTCTCCAGGCGGAGGCTGTTGAAGGCGCCGCGCCCCGCGACGACGCCCCCCAGCGGCTTGACCGCCCGCCACAGGGTGTCCCACAGCTTCTGGCCCAGGTCGGCGGTGGTGTACAGCTCCCAGCCGAGCTCACCGACGTACGACAGGCGCATCGCGGTGACGGGGACGGAGCCGATGTGGGCTCGCTTGGCGCGGAAGTACTTCAGGCCGTCGTCGGAGAAGTCCGTGTCGGTGAGCGGCTGGAGGGCCTCGCGGGCGAGCGGGCCCCACAGGCCGATGCAGCAGGTGCCCGGGGTGATGTCACGGACCTGGACCGTGCCCTCTGCGGGGAGGTGGCGGGTGAACCAGTCGAGGTCCAGGTTGCCGTTGGCGCCGACCTGGAAGAGGTCGCGGGCCAGCCGGGCGACGGTGACATCGCTGCGGATGCCGCCGTCCTGATCCAGCAGGAGGGTGTACGTGACGGAGCCGACGGACTTGTCGATCCTGCCGGTGGACAGCCCCTCCAGGAAGGCGGCGGCACCGGGGCCGGCGACCTCGAGGCGCTTGAGTGCCGTCATGTCGTACATCGCGACGGTCTCGCGGGTGGACTGTGCCTCGGCGCCGACGATCGGGGACCAGTAGCGCGCCGCCCAGTCGTTCGGGGTAGGGATGGAACGGCCTTCCAGCAGGCCCGCGTTGGCCTCGTACCACTGGGGGCGCTCCCAGCCGTTCGCCTCCAGGAAGAAGGCGCCGAGTTCCCGCTGGCGGGCGTGGAAGGGGCTCGTGCGGATCGGGCGCGGGTCCCCCGACGGCTGAAGGGGGTGCAGGATGTCGTAGACCTCGACGAAGTTCCGGCAGCCGCGGGCCAGGACGTACTCGGGGGCGAGCTGGTGTGGTTCGAAGCGGTTGACGTCGCACTCGTGCAGGTCGAAGGACGAGCAGTGGCCGTCGACCAGCCATTCGGCCATGGCCCGGCCGACGCCGGCGGAGTGGGTGACCCAGACGGCCTCGGCGACCCAGAAGCCCTTGACGTCCGGGGACTCTCCGAGGAGCGGCTGTCCGTCGGTGGTGAAGGAGAACAGGCCGTTGATGCCCTCCTCGACCTTGGCCTCGCGCGTCGCGGGGAGCAGGGACCGGGTCTCGCTCCAGGCGTCCTCGAAGTCGTCCTCGGTGAACTTCAGGACGGAGGGCATCGCGTCGGCCTCGTCCACGGAGAGGATGTCGTCGGCGGAGACGGGCATCGGGCGGTGGCCGTAGTAGCCGATGCCGATGCGGTCGAAGCGGTCGCGGTAGTAGAGGTCGGCGTCCTGGTGGCGCAGGATGGGGTGCACGGCCTCCTCGGTCTGGCCCGCGAGCGCCGGTACCGGGCCGGTCCAGGCGAGTTGGTGGCCGAGCGGGGTGAGCGGGAGGTTCATGCCGGCCATGCGGGCGATCCTCGGGCCCCAGATGCCGGCGCAGCAGACGACGATGTCGGCGGGGATCTCGCCCTGGTCGGTTCGAACGCCGGTGACGCGGCCCTCGCTCCGCCGGACGTCGAGGACCTCGTGGCGGGCCAGGAAGCGTACGCCGCGCTCGGTGGCCCGGCGGATCTGCGCCTCGACGGCGAGGACGGCCTTGGCCAGGCCGTCGGTGGGTACGAGGAGGCCGCCGAGGATCTTGTCCGGGTCGATGAGCGGGTGCTGTTCGACGCACTCCTCGGGGCTCAGCAGCCGGGCCTCGATGCCCCAGGCGGTGATCCAGCCGTGGCGGCGGTGCAGTTCGGCGACGCGCTCGGGGGTGGTCGCCACTTCGAGGCCGCCGACCTGGAGGAAGCAGGGCTCGCCGTCGACGTCGAGGGAACAGAACTTCTCGACCGTGTAGCGGGCCAACTCGGTCATGGTCTTCGAGGAGTTCGTCTGGAAGACCAGGCCCGGCGCGTGTGAGGTGGAGCCTCCCGTGGCCGGCAGCGGGCCCTGGTCGACCACGGTCACCTCGGTCCAGCCGCGCGCGGAGATCTCGTCGGCGAGGGCCGCTCCCACGACGCCCGCTCCGATGATCACCACTCGGGGTCCCGCCATCGCCGCACCTCCGAAGTCCACATCGTGAGTTGCTGTCTGCGCAACGTAGTTCAGGTTGCGCAACTCAATGTGCCCGTCGCGGGGAGGGGGTGTCAAGAGGTCCGTGACCGTCGGAAAGCAGGCCGGGAACGGCCCGGAACACGGCAATGCCCGGCGGGCGGCGCGCACTTGCACGCACCGCCCGCCGGGCATCTCCGACCGGCCCCTGGCCTGGGCCTACCTCTGATCTTGCGGATGTGCGCCTACCTTCAGGCCCGGGTGAATTGCAGCTCCAGACTGCTCTGACCTCAACTGTGAGACACGGGCCTGTACTACCTACCCGCGCCCACAGCTGTGCTCAGTGCGGACGCCTCTGCTGTGTGCTGTAGTCCTTGACCACCTGGAGCGGAGGGCTGCCGCATGAGCTGGCGAAGTACGAGGGTGACCAGAACAGGCCGCGCATGATCGTCCCCGCCTCACCGGGTCTGGTTTCCATCGTGGTGACACAGGCCGACGGTATGGTGATTGCCGTGCAGCTTCGGTATAGCTTCCGCGTGTATCCGAGTGCCGGTCAGCGCATAGCGTTGGCGAGGGCGTTCGGGTGTGCGCGGGTCGTCTTCAACGACGCGCTGCGTGTGCGCGAGGAGGCCCGGGTGGCGGGACTGGGGTTCGTCACCTCGGCGGAACTGTCCAGGAACCTGACGGCCGCGAAGAAGACACCGGAACGGGCCTGGCTCGGCGAGGTCTCGGCGGTGATCCTCCAGCAGTCCCTGCGCGACCTGGACACCGCTTACCGGAACTTCTTCGACGGGCTCAAGGGCAAGCGCCCGAAGATGGGTGCGCCGCGTTTCAGATCGAAGCGGGACAACCGGCAGTCGATCCGCTTCACCGCCAACGCCTCGTGGCGGATCACGCCGGGCGGGAAACTGAGACTGCCCAAGGTCGGCGACGTTCCCGTGCGCTGGTCCCGGACACTGCCGTCCGCCCCGTCCACCGTGACCGTGGTCAAGGACGCGGCGGGCAGGTACTTCGCGAGCTTCATCGTGGAGACGGACGCCCGCGCAGTACTGCCCGGGACGGCACCGGAGATCGGCATCGACCTCGGCCTGGGGCACTTCGCCGTCCTGTCCGACGGCCAAAAGATCGACAGCCACCGCTTCCTGCGCCGGGCCGAGAAGCGCCTGAAGAAGTTGCAGCGGGACCTGTCCCGCAAGCAGAAGGGCTCCTCCAACCGGGGCAAGGCCCGGCTGAAGGTCGCCCGCGCTCACGCACGGGTCACCGACGCACGCCACGAGTTCCACCACCAGCTCTCCACCCGGCTGATCCGCGAGAACCAAGCGATCGCCGTCGAGGACCTGTGTGTCAAAGGACTCGCCCGCACGCGTCTGGCCAAGTCCGTCCACGACGCCGGATGGTCCGCGTTCGTGGCCATGCTGGGATACAAAGCCGCCCGGTACGGACGCATCCTCGTGAAGATCGGCCGGTTCGAACCGACCTCCCAGGTGTGCTCCGTATGTGGCGTCAAGGACGGCCCCAAACCGCTGAACATCCGGGAGTGGACGTGCTCGGCGTGCGGGACCGTCCTCGACCGGGACGTCAACGCGGCGGTCAACGTCGCCAAGGCCGCCGGGCTGGCGGCATCAGCCTGTGGAGCGCAGGTAAGACCGGCACCCGTGCCGGCACAGCGCAGCGAAACAGGAACCCACCAGAAGCTGCCCACCGCGTCGCCGCACTGGGAGCAGATTGGAATCCCGGGCCCTTAGGCCCGGGAGGATGTCAATTGAGCCAGGCGTCCACCTTGTCCTTGTTGGCCTCGACCCACTTCTTCGCCGCCGCCTCGTCGGACATCTTGTCCTGGGCGATGTACTTGGCGACGGTGTTCTGGTCGTCGTTCGTCCAGTTGAAGTTCTTCACCAGCTTGTAGGCGGGGCTGCCCGAATTGGCGAACTTGGAGCTCACGATCTTGTTGAGGTCGTAAACGGGATAGTCGCAGGCGACCTTCGCCGCGTCGGCGTCACAGCCCGTCGTGTAGGCGGGCAGGGAGACCTTCTTCAGCGGAACCTCGGACAGGAACCACTGCGGCTCGTAGAAGTAGCCGATCACCCACTGCTTGTTCTTCTCGGCGGTGCGGAAGGCCTGGATGAGGGCGGTCTCGCTGCCCGCGTACACCACCTTGAAGTCCAGCTTCAGGTTCTTCACGAGCGCCGCGTCGTTCGTGACGTACGACGGGTCGCCGTCCAGGAGCTGGCCCTTGCCGCCCGACTCGGACGTCTTGAACTTCGACGCGTACTTGTTGACGTTCTTCCAGTCGAGGATGTCGGGGTGCGCCTTGGCCAGCCACGGCGGCACGTACCAGCCGATGATGCCTTTGTTGCCGGTCTGGCCGGCGTCGACGGCGGTCTTCTGGCCGCTGATGTACTTCTTCGCCAGGTCGTCGTGGCCCCAGTTCTCCAGGATGGCGTCGACCTCGCCGGTGCCGAAGCCCTGCCAGGCGATCTCCTCCTTCAGGTTCTTCTTGGTGACCGTACAGCCGAGGTTGTGCTGCGCGACGTACGCGACGACCGCCGCGTCGGCCTCGTAGCCCACCCACGGATTGACCGCGAGATTGAACGATCCGCACGTGCCGGAGCCGCCCGCGTCCTTCGGACCCGATGAGGAGTCGCCGACCTTCGCCCCTCCGCACGCGGTGAGGGTGAGGCCGAGGACGGTCAGACCGGCCGCGCCGGCTCGCCAGTGTCTTGCCATGGTGTCGTGCTCCTTAAGCGCTCGCGCGTCGTGCCGCTGCCTGAGTGATCCGGTCGAACATGACTCCGAGAAGGACGATGGCGAGACCCGCCGCGAGTCCCTTCCCGTACAGCTGCCCCTGTGAGAATCCGGCCACGACGTCATAGCCGAGGGCGCCCGCTCCCACCAGGCCGCCCACCACGACCATCGACAGCACGTAGATCAGGCCCTGGTTCGTCGCCAGCGTCAGGGCACCGCGTGACATCGGCAGTTGGACCTTGGTGATGATCTGCCAGGTGCTGCACCCGGCGGAGGTGGCCGCTTCCACGGTGGTCTCGGGCACGGCCCGGATCCCGTCCGCGATGATCTTCATCGTGACGGGCGCCGCGTAGACGATCGCCGCGACGATGGCCGTGAAGCGGGTGGCGCCGAACAGCGCGAGGAACGGTACGAGGTAGACGAACGGCGGCATGACCTGTGCCGCGTCCAGGGTGGGACGGATCAGCCGGTCCACGAGCATGCTGCGCCCCATCCACACGCCGAAGACGATGCCGAGGACCATCACCAGCACCGTGGCGACGAGCGTCGAGGCCAGCGTCGTCATGCCGTCCGACCACACACCGGTGCCGACCAGCAGACCCACGCACACGGCCGTGGTGACCCCGGCCTTCCAGCCGCCGAACACCACGCCCAGCGCGACCAGCACCGCGCCGACGAGCCACCACGGGGAGTCGGTGAGCAGTGTCTGGAACGGATTGAGCAGGCCGTTGGTGATGATGTCGCGGATCGCGTTGGTCAGACCCGACAGGTTGTCCTGCGCCCAGTTGGTCGCGGTGTCCGCCGCGCTCGCGATGTGGCTGCCGGTGGTGCCGTCGCCGGGGAAGTCCGCCGCCCACAGATAGGTGTGCGACATGTAGATCAGAACCGCGGTGACCACCGCGCCCGCTCCCAGCAGCGGCCGCCGCCACTTCGCGAAGGTGTTCCTGGAGCGCCGCGCGTGCTCCTCGCGGGTGCCGGCCGCGGTCGTGACCCGGTCCAGGACGATCGCCATGACCACGATGGCCAGGCCCGCGTTGAAGGCCGTGCCGACGTCGAGCGACTGGAGTGCCTGGACGACGTTCGCGCCGAGGCCGGGCGCGTTGATCAGGGCCGCGATGGTCACCATGGCCAGGGCGGCCATGATGGTCTGGTTGACGCCCATCAGCACGGTCCGCCTGGACATCGGCAGCAGGACCTTCAGCAGCGACTGACGGCGGGTGGCGCCCAGGGAGTCGGCCGCCTCGACGGTCGTCCTCGACACGTTGCGGATGGCGTGCGCGGTGATGCGGATCGTCGGCGGGGCCGCGTAGATGACGGTGGCGATGGTGGCGGACGCTCCGCCGATGAGGAAGAACAGGGTCAGCGGTGCCAGGTAGACGAAGGTCGGCATCGTCTGCATGAAGTCCAGGAAGGGCGTCATGATCCGGTTGAACCGGTCGGACAGCCCGGCCCACACCCCGAGCGGGATCGCGAACAGCAGGGCCACGAACACCGCGGAGAGGGTGAGGGCGAGGGTGTCCATGCTCTCCTGCCACAGCCCCTGGAGCCCGAAGAAGGTGAAGCCCGCCACGGCCAGCAGTGCGACCCGCCAGTTCCCCACGGCCCAGGAGACGTACCCGGCGATGGCGACGACGCCGAGCCAGCCGATCTGCGGGACCGGGCGGGCCCCGGACGGCTGGGAGATCAGGTGCTGGACGAAGGTCACCAGGTTGTCGATGACCAGCCGGATCTCGTTGAAGAAGTACAGGAAGAGGGGGTTGGAGTTGCGGTCGGCGCCGACGGAGTCGTTGAAGTCGTTGATCCACCGGTGCAGATCGGTCAGGTCCGCCGCCGCCAGGGACAGGGTCTGCCTTCCGCGCAGGACGGCGAACAGCACCAGCCAGACGACGAGGATCGCGCCGATCGTCATGGGCCGGCCGACTTTGCGCGCGCCCTTGGCGGGCGGGGCCGGTTCCACGGCCTCCGCTTCGCCGGGTTTCTCGATGGCGACGGTCATCACGCGCCGCCTTCCCGCCCGGCGACCACCGCGAGGATCTCCTCGTCACCGACGATGCCGAGCAGCTTGCCGTTCTCGACGACCTTGACGGGCCTGTCGGCCGCGAGGACCGCGCGGGTGGCCTCCTTCACCACGACGTCCGGGCCCAGCTCGGGGCCGTCGAGTTCGTCGCCGTCCTCCGGCGCGCGCATGATCCAGCGCAGGGTGAGTACGTCGCCGCGCGGCACGTCCTTGACGAACTCGCGTACGTAGTCGTCGGCCGGGGCGCCGACCAGTTCGTCGCCGGTGCCGCACTGGACCGTCTTTCCGTCGCGCATGATGAGGATGCGGTCACCCAGCTTGAGCGCCTCGGACAGGTCGTGGGTGACGAACACCATCGTCTTGCCGACCTCGTGGTGCAGCCGGATGACCTCGTTCTGCATGTCCCGGCGGATCAGCGGGTCGAGCGCCGAGAACGGTTCGTCGAAGAGGAGGACGTCCGGGTCCCCGGCCAGCGCCCGGGCGAGGCCGACGCGCTGCTGCATGCCGCCGGAGAGCTGGTCGGGGTAGGAGTTCTCGTAGCCGGAGAGGCCGACCAGTTCGACGACCTCGAGCGCCTGCCGGGTGCGCTCGGCCTTGCTCATGCCGCGGATCTCCAGTCCGAAGGACACGTTGTCGACGACCCTTCGGTGCGGCAGCAGCCCGAAATGCTGGAAGACCATGGAGAACTTGCGGCGGCGCAGTTCCCTCAGCCGCTTGGCGTCCGCGTCACGGATGTCCTCGCCCTCGAAGACGATCTCCCCCGCGGTGGGTTCGATCAGGCGGGTCAGACATCGCACCAGGGTGGACTTCCCTGAGCCGGACAGACCCATGACGACGAAGACCTCGCCGGGCGAGACCTCGAAGTTCACGTCGCGCACGGCGGCGGTGCATCCGGTGCGGTCCATCAACTCGCGGCGGGTGAGCCCGCGCAGCTCCTCGGAGTCCGGTACCTGGTCCGCCTTCGGCCCGAACACCTTCCACAGCTTGCGCACGGATATGACCGGGGTGGCGGCCGAGTCCTGGGACGTGCCGCGCCGCCGCGGCACCTCCGTCTGTGCTGGGGTCACGATCGGCCTCTCTTCGGCGTTCAGCCGCGGAACCAGTGCTGCGGCCGGGGTTGGATGTTCTGCCAGATGTGCTTGGTCTCTCGGTACTCGTCCAGGCCGGTCGGTCCCAGCTCCCTGCCCACGCCCGAGTGCCCGAAGCCGCCCCATTCCGCCTGCGGCACGTAGGGGTGGTAGTCGTTGATCCACACCGTGCCGTGGCGCAGTCGCCGGGCGACCCGCTGGGCCTTCCCGGCGTCCTGGGTCCAGACGGCTCCGGCGAGTCCGTACTCGGTGTCGTTGGCGATGCGTACGGCATCGTCCTCGTCGGTGAAGCGCTCGACGGTCAGCACGGGTCCGAAGGACTCCTCGTGCACGACCCGCATGTCCTGCGTGCACGCGTCGAGCACGGTCGGCGGGTAGTAGTAGCCGTCCGCGAGGGCGGGATCGCGCGGCCGCTCACCGCCGCAGCGCAGTACGGCGCCCTCGGCGAGGCCCGCCGCGACATACGCCTCGACCTTCTCCCGGTGCTGCGCGGAGATCAGCGCGCCGGTGTCGGCCTCGGGGTCGAAGGGCCCGCCCAGCCGGATCCGCCGGGCGCGGCGGACGATCTCGTCGACCAGGGCGTCATGGAGGGAGTCCTCGACGATCAGCCGGGCGCCCGCCGAGCAGACCTGGCCCGAGTGCAGGAAGACGGCCGTGAGGGCGAAGTCGACGGCCGTCTCGAAGTCGGCGTCGGCGAAGACCACGTTGGGGTTCTTGCCGCCGAGCTCCAGCGCGACCTTCTTCACGGTCGCGGCGGCGGTGGCCATGACGCGCTTGCCGGTCTCCAGGCCTCCGGTGAAGGAGACCATGTCGACGGCCGGGTCCTCGGAGAGCGGTGCGCCGACCTCGGGGCCCGTGCCCAGGACGAGGTTGGCGACGCCGGCCGGGAGCCCGGCCTCCTCCAGTGCCCGCATCAGCAGGATCGAGGTGGAGGGGGTGAGCTCACTGGGCTTGAGGACGATCGTGTTGCCCGCGAGGAGCGCCGGGGCGACCTTCCAACTGGCTTGCAGCAGTGGGTAGTTCCAGGGGGTGATGAGTCCGCACACGCCGATCGGTTCATGGACGACACGGCTGACGGCGTCGTCACGACCGGTGTCGATCACGCGGCCGGCGTCCGTGCCCCCGATCCCGCCGTAGTAGCGGAGACAGGAGACGACGTCGGCGATGTCGTACTCGCTCTCCACCAGTCGCTTGCCGGTGTCCAGCGACTCGGCGCGGGCGAACTCCTTGGCGTCGCGCTCGATGAGGTCGGCGGTGCGTTGGAGCAGCGCACCGCGCTCCCGCTCGGGGGTGCGCGGCCAGGGTCCTTCGTCGAAAGCCCGTCGGGCCGCGGCGATCGCCGCCTCGGTATCCGGGCGCGTCCCCTCGGACACGGTCGCGACGAGTGCGCCATCGGCGGGACAGCGGATCTCCCGGCGCCCACCGGCCGATGCGTCGCGCCATTCCCCAGCCACGTACAGGTCTGCCACGCGCCAAGCCCTTCAGCCGATTTGCGTTGCGCATCGTGCATCCAATTGCTTGTGGTGGAACACCATGACGAACGCCACAGACCTACGTCAAGGGGTTGGCGGATGACGATTTCGCACGGGCCCATCGACCCTCTCCCGTGACCGACGACCCCCACCGCACAGCGGCTTCCGCCGAGCGGTGGGGGATGAGGGGCGAGGCCGGTTTCCGGCCGTGACGGTCGTATACGAACCCGGGTGTCCCCGCGGTCACTTCGGCCGACGGAGGAAGGCGATGCTCCCACCGGTCCAGACGCCCGACCGGTTCAGTCGCCCAACCGGTCCAGCAGGGCGCGGCGCCAACGTTCGGTCTCGGCGAGCTGGTTGAACGTGAACACGTGCAGGCCCGCCACCCCGGCCGAGGGCGCGGTGAGCGCTGCGGCGGTGCGGGCGAGCAGCCGGTCGGGCGAGTAGGCGCCGGGGGTCGCGAACCGCAGGAACCACGAGGCGTGCCGGGTGAGGAAGCGTGTCGACTCCCCCACCCCGATCTTCGTCGCCATGGCCAGCAGCCTCGCCCGCTGTACGGGCCCCGCCACGCCCACGTGGAGGGGCAGGGTGACGTCTCGGCGCCGTATGCGGCCGACCCAGTCACCCAGCACCCGGGGATCGAAGCAGAGGTTGCTCACGATGTAGGTGGCGTGCGCGTGCTTGTCCCACATGGCCTGGATGGTGAGGTCGTCGTGGATGAGCGGATGGCTCTCGGGGTAGCCGGTGATGCCGACGCGGGCGAACGGGCCGCCCAGTTCACTCAGCCTGCGCAGCACGGGGAGCGCCCCGTCGTAGGCCCCGGCCGGCGGATCGGCGTCGCCGGCCGGGACGAAGACGTCGTCGACACCCGTCTCCCGGAGTCGGTCGACGACATCCTTCAGATGCGCGTCGTCGCGCAGCAGCCGCGCGGGCACGTGCGGGACGACGCGGTAACCGCCATCCGCCAGCCTCCCGACGAGGTCGAGCGTCGGTTCCAGGCCCTTGACCGGGGACGCCGTCACGGTGACGACGACGTCGCGCGGGACATGGGCGAGGACCTTGTCCTCGGTCGCCTTCGCGGGCAGCACCTCGTAGCGGACGCTCGACAGCGGCGCCCTGAGCCGTTCGCCGTCCAAGGGTCACCCGGCCTGCTTCTGGGCGTCGCGGTGCCGGTAGTACGCGGCTTTGGAGGCGGGCAGCGGCTCCTTGCCGAGGATGAGGTCGGCCGCCTTCTCCGCGATCATCATCACCGGGGCGTAGATGTTGCCGTTGGTGACGTAGGGCATGACCGACGCGTCGACGACGCGCAGCCCCTCCAGGCCGTGCACACGCATGCTGGTGGGGTCGACGACGGACATCTCGTCGGTGCCCATCTTGCAGGTGCAGGAAGGGTGCAGGGCGGTCTCGCCCTCCTGGGCGACCCAGGCGAGGATCTCCTCCTCGCTCGCCACGGCCGGGCCCGGTGAGATCTCACCGTCGTTGTACGGGGCCATGGCGGGCTGGTTGAGGAGCTCGCGGGCGACCCGGACCGACTCGACCCACTCGCGGCGGTCCTGTTCGGTGGAGAGGTAGTTGAAGCGCAGAGCCGGGTGTTCCCGCGGGTCCTTGCTCTTGATCTTCACCGAGCCGACGGCGTCGGAGTACATGGGCCCGACGTGCACCTGGTAGCCGTGGCCGCCGGCCGGCGAGGAGCCGTCGTAGCGGACCGCGACCGGCAGGAAGTGGAACATCAGGTTGGGGTAGTCCACGTCCTCGTTGCTGCGGGCGAAGCCGCCGGCCTCGAAGTGGTTGGTCGAGGCGGGGCCCTTGCGGAAGAGCCATTGCAGGCCGATGAAGGGTGCGCGCCACTTCGCCATGTACGGCTGCATGGAGACGGGCTGCTTGCAGGCGTACTGGATGTACACCTCCAGGTGGTCCTGCATGTTCTCGCCGACGCCCGGGAGGTCGTGGACGACGTCGATGCCGAGCGCGCTCAGTTCCTCGGCGTTGCCGACTCCGGAGAGCTGGAGCAGTTGCGGGGAGTTGATCGCGCCGCCGCAGAGGACGACCTCGCGGGCGCGCACCTGCCGGACCTTGCCGCGGCGCCGGTACTCGACGCCGACGGCCTTCGTGCCCTCGAAGAGGACGCGGGTGGCCAGGGCGCGCGTGGTGACGGTGAGGTTGGGCCGCTTCTTGACGGGCTTGAGGTACGCCTTGGCGGCCGACAGCCGGCGGCCGCGGCTGACGTTGCGGTCGAAGGGGGCGAAGCCCTCCTGCTGATAGCCGTTGACGTCGTCGGTGCGCGGATAGCCCGCCTCCTGGACGGCCTTGAGGAAGGCGGTGAACAGCGGATTGGAGGCGGGGCCGCGTTCGAGGACGAGCGGGCCGTCGTGGCCGCGGAACTCGTCGTCGGGGTCGGCCGCGAGACAGGTCTCCATCCGCTTGAAGTACGGCAGACAGTGCGCGTAGTCCCAGGACTCCATGCCGGCGCCGGCCGCCCAGCGCTCGTAGTCCATGGGGTTGCCGCGCTGGAAGATCATGCCGTTGATACTGCTGGAACCGCCCAGCACCTTGCCGCGCGCGTGATGGATGCGCCGGTCGCCCATGTGCGGTTCGGGTTCCGAGGCGTACTTCCAGTCGTAGAACCGGCTGCCGATCGGATAGGTCAGCGCCGCGGGCATGTGGATGAAGACGTCCCACGGGTAGTCCGGGCGGCCCGCCTCCAGGACCAGCACCTGGTTGCCGGGATCGGCGGAGAGGCGGTTCGCCAGTGCGCTGCCGGCGGATCCACCGCCGACGATGACGAAGTCGTATTCCAGGGGAGCCATGATGCCTCGTCTCGCTCGCGCCGCAGATACGCGAGGCATGCTAGTTGAGCATCGCTATACGCACTAGGTTGCGAACAACGCAACTTGCACGGCCCGTGTTTCGACCCTGTTACTTGCGCCTGCGTTGTTTACTGCGCGTATAGTTTCGCTGTGAGCAACTACGGTCCCGATACTGAAACGACAGGTTCGCAGTCCGGTGGGGTGCAGTCCGTCGACCGCGCCATCAGCGTGCTGGAGATCCTGGCTCAGCGCGGCGAGGCGGGCGTCAGCGAGGTGGCCGCCGAGATCGATGTTCACAAGTCGACCGCGTTCCGACTGCTCGGCGCCCTCGAGTCGCGCGGCCTGGTGGAGCAGGCGGGCGAGCGCGGCAAGTACCGCCTCGGCTTCGGCATCGTGCGCCTGGCCGGCGCGGTCACCGGACGCATCGACATCACGCAGCAGGGCCGCCAGGTCTGCGAGCGCCTCGCCGAGGAGATCGGCGAGACCGTCAACATCGCCGTGATGCAGGAGCACTACGCGATCAATCTCTACCAGGTGCGCGGCCCGGGGGCCGTCACCGCGCACAACTGGGTCGGCCAGCTGACCCCGCTGCACGCCACCTCCAGCGGCAAGATCCTGCTGGCGCACCTGCCCGCCAAGGAGCGCGCCGCTCTGGTGTCCGAGGCCGGCCTGAAGAAGGTGACCCCGCACACCCTGACGTCGAAGGCGAAGCTGGAGAAGAACCTCGCCGAGGCCCGGGAGCGCGGCTACGCCTGGACCCTGGAGGAGCTGGAGATCGGGCTCCACGCCATGGCCGCGCCGGTGCGCGACCGGGACGGCGAGGTCATCGCGGCACTCAGCGCCTCCGGACCCGCGTACCGGTTCACCGAGGAGCGCCTGCACGAACTCGCTCCGGTTCTCGTCAAGGGCGCGGAGGAGATCAGCCACCGGATGGGATACCTGGGCTGACCGGCCCGACTACGGCCGGGCCGTACCGAGGCGCTCGGTCACCCAGTCGTGGAAGGCGCCGATGTGGTGTTCGCTGGGCACCAGCACCCCGCCCTTGGCGTACAACCGGGAGCTCATCCCTGGCTGCGTGCGCTCGCACGCGTCGAAGTCCTGGCGGTTGACCCGGTCGAAGAGTTCCACTGACCGGCTGACGTCCTTGCCGCTGGCGACGACGTGCGGAAGATACAGCCAGTCGCACTCGACGATCGTGCGGTCGGCGGCCACCGGGTACATCCGGTGGAAGATCACGTGGTCGGGGACGAGGTTGATGAAGACCTGCGGTTTGACGGTGATCGCGTAGTAGCGACGGTCCTGGTCCTCCGCCACTCCCGGGATGCGGTCCAGGCCCTCGGAGCCGTCGACGGTGAAGCCCTGGATCTCCTCACCGAACTCGGCACCGTGGCCGACGTAGTACTGGGCCGCGTAGCCGTCGGCGAACTCGGGCAGCACCTCGGTGAGTTCGGGGTGGATCGTGGCGCAGTGGTAGCACTCCATGAAGTTCTCGACGATGAGCTTCCAGTTCGCCCTGACGTCGTAGACGATCCGCTGGCCGACCGAGAGGTTGTCGATGTCGTAGTGCTCGATCGACTCCACGTCGCCGAGCCGGCCGACGACCTCGCCGACGACGTCGTCCTCGAAGGAGGGCGGGTTCTCCGCCAGGCAGACCCAGACGTAGCCGAGCCATTCGCGGGTGGTCACGCTCACCAGGCCGAACTCGGTGCGGCCGACGTCGGGCATCTTCGTGAGGTTGGGCGCGGCGACGAGCTTGCCGTTCAGGTCGTACGTCCAGGCGTGGTACGGGCATTGGAAGGCGCGCCTGACCTCGCCTGCCTCCTCGGTGCGGAGCTTGGCACCGCGGTGCCGGCAGACGTTGAAGAAGGCGCGTACGGAGTTGTCCCGCGCACGGGTGATCAGGATGCTCTCGCGGCCCACCTCCACGGTCCGGAAGGAACCGGGCCTGGCCAGGTCCGAGGAACGTACGGCGCAGAACCACATCGTTTCGAAGATGCGCTCCTGCTCCTGGGCGAAGATCCCCGGATCCGTGTAGGAGGCGCCGGGGAGAGTGGCGATCAGGCTGTCCGGCAGGCTGGTCGAGGTCACGGTGCACTCCTCGGGAAACGTCGTGGAGGGGCGATTCACGCGCCGGGAAGGACGACTCCGGACGGCGTTGTGCATGAAGCAACGCTGCGTGCCATGTGCAACCGCAGCATGAAATGACTCAGGGGCCGTGTCAAGAGCTCGCGGCGGCCAGCTGCTTGCGCCAGCGGGTGAACAGCCGAGGCTGGTTCATCCCGAGCACGGCGACCGGAACTCCGGCGCGCCGGTAGACGGCCAGGACGTCGCGGTCGTCCTCGGCGCCCGCCTCGATGGTCACACTGTCGGCGGCTGCGGCGTGACCGGCGAACTGGATCCTCACGCCGTACTGGTCGGACCAGAAGTACGGCGGCCGGGGCACACCCGGTTCCACCGCACCGCCCGCCAGCAGCGCGGCGATCGCGGCGTCGGGGCGCTCGCGCGCACCGGTCCAGTGCTCGACGCGGCGGTGGGCTCCCGCGCGGGGGTCGTACCAGTTGGCGCAGTCGCCGACCGCGACCACGCCGGCCAGGCCGGTGCGGCCGTCGGCGCCGCACTTGACGCCGTCGTCGAGCTCGACGCCGGATCCTTCCAGCCACTCGACGCACGGGCGGGCACCCACACCGACGACGACGATGTCGGCGGGGATGGCGCGGCCGTCCTGGAGCAGGACGGCGTCCACCCTCCCCAGGGCTCCGTCCGGGGGAACCCCCATCTCGCTTCGCCCGTCCCCGCGCAGCCCCTTGACCCCCACACCGCACAACAGCCTTACACCGTGGTCCGCGTGGAGGGTGGAGACGAGGCCGCCCATTCTCGCGCCGAGCGGTCCGGCCAGCGGCGTCGAGGCCGCCTCGACGACCGTCACGTCCAGCCCGAGGACGTACGCGGATGAGGCCACCTCGGCGCCGATGAAGCCGCCGCCGATCACCACCAGCCGTCCGCCCCGGGCCAGTTCGTCCCGCAGGGCGCGTGCGTCGTCCAGGGTGCGCAGCGTGTGCACTCCGGCCAGGCTCCCGGATCCCGGCAGCGTGCGCGCCACCGCGCCGGTCGCGATGACGACGCCGTCGGCGCGGACCTCGCGCCCGTCGGCGAGTCGGACGGCGCGCCCGGTGCGGTCGAGTCCGGTGGCACGAGCGCCGAGCAGCCACTCCGCGCTCAGGTCCTCGCCGTCCGTCTCCAACGAGAGGTCCGCCTCGCCGAGGGTGCCGACCAGGAACTCCTTGGACAACGGGGGCCTGTCGTACGGGCGGTGGAGTTCGTCACCGATGACGACCAGCCGCCCGTCATAGCCGTGCTTGCGCAGCGAGCGCGCCGCCGACAGACCGGCCAGCGAGGCGCCGACCACGACGACAGTCCTCACGCGGAACCCCCGGCGAGCCGAGATGCGACGCAGGGCGGCAGGTTGGGGGCTTCCGCGGACACCCGGACGTGGATCACGCCGTCCTCGACGACGACCTCGTGCGTCCGCACCGGGAGCTTGGCCGGCGGAGAGTCGACCGCGCCGGTCCTCAGATCGAACTTCGAGGCATGCAGTGGGCATTCCACCTCGCAGCCCTCCAGCCAGCCGTCGGCGAGCGAGGCGTCCTGGTGGGTGCAGGTGTCGTCGATGGCGAAGAGTTCGCCTTCGTCGGTGTGGAACACCGAGACCGGCGGATCTGTGTCGAGCCGGTGGGCCTCTCCTCGCGGGAGATCCGCGAGACGGCACGCGGGAATCATCATGACACCTCGGTGCGTATAGCGAAACGGATTGCGATAAGCGCAACGTCAGTTTGAAGTCGCCCAGAACCCTTGTCAAGGCATCCAGCGGGCACTCCGAGCCGACTATCGTGTTGCGCAGTACAGAACATTGTGCACATAGAGCAACAGCAGCCAGCCACGATCGGCCGGCGACGGAGATGCGCCGAGGGCGGGCGGGTGAGAGGCGCAAGTGGGCGTCAGAAACCGCGGCCGGTCCGCTCCTTGAGACGCGGTCGATGTCCTGGGTGCCGCCGTCCGGGAGATCGTGAGTTCCCGCAGCCGGACTGAACACCCGTGTCCTGCCTCACTATCGAGGCCGCAGGGCAACGCTTCCGGCGCTGAAATCCTCTCCTTGGGATGAAGATCCTCAAGGGGCGCGCTCGCGCACTCATACTCCTGGCCCTGGCCGTGGTGACGGCCGTAGCGGTGACCGCCTTCATGGTCATCGAGGCGAACAGGATGGACACGCTCTCCCCGGGCGAGGAACGGGGCCACGCGGCGCCCGGAGCAGTCTTGGCGCCAGGGCAAACGGACTGCCGGAAGCTCAAGTGCATCGCCCTCACCTTCGACGGCAACCCGGGCGAACCCACCGACCGGCTGATGGACCTCCTGAAGAAGTACAAGGCGCCGTCGACGTTCTTCCTTGAGGGCCGGCGCATCCACCAGTTCCCGGATGTGGTGCGGCGGATCGCCGAGGAGGGCCACGAGATCGGGGACCACACCTGGACCCACGCAGTGCTGACGGATGTCTCCGACGCGCGGATCCGCGACGAGCTGCGCCGCACGGCACGGGCCATCTCCAGCATCACCGGGAGCGAGCCGACGCTGATGCGCCCGCCCCAGGGCCGCACCGACGACCGCGTCTCCAAGGTCACGAAGGAACTGGGGATGGCGCAGGTGCTGTGGACGGTGACCGCGAAGGACTACGAGACCAACGACACCGCGCTGATCACCGAGCGCGTGCTCGCGGGCGCGGGCCGAGACGGGATCATCCTCCTCCACCCGCTGCACAAGGGCACCGTGCCGGCCATGCCCTCCATCCTGAAGGCGCTCAGCGAGCAGGGCTACACCTTCGTGACCGTCTCCCAGCTGCTCGCTCCGGCCGAGGCCGAGCCCGGCAAGATCTACAGGTGACCGACGGACCCGCGAAGGGACCCGGCGGGCGTGGCCGGTTGTGAAGATGTCCTGAAGGTTCAAAGCCCCTTCGGGCGCGATCAGTTACTCAGAGCCACCCGGCAACCGGCGCGCGCACCAGCCAGTGACGATGATCGCTTTCGTCACGAACTGCCCTGTCCAGAAAGCCAGTTGCGACCTCAGATGCCCCCCGGAGCCGTCACTTCCGGGCAGGGCCACGGTGGTAACATTCCGGCGTCTGCGACCTTGATCGACTTGCCCCGGGCTCCGGCCCGGGATCGGTCTGCTCCTCGTGCGTCAGCGGTTGTGCGGTCCCCCAGGAGTGTCGCGGACCCTCGAGAGGTGTAGCCGCGGAGGCCTGCATGCCACGCGCCGGGAAAGGTTTTCCATGAATCGAGATGCCCTTATGTGGTGCCTGATCGCGGTCACGGCGACAGCCGTTGCCGCGGTTGTGGTACTCGTCCTCCGCAACAGAGCCCTGGGGGTGAAGAAGAGGCAGTCCGAGGCCGCACTGGAGCAGGAGCTCGGCAACGTCCGAGGCCATCTGCACCTGAGTCAGGGCGAGTTGCTGAGGGTCCGGGACGACCAGGCCCGGGTCATCCGGGACGCCGAGCAGGCGGCGGAGGCGAACACGAAGGACGTACTGAAGGGCGCCGCCCGCTTCCTGCAGAGCCTCGCGGCCGAGCAGACCGTGCTGCTGGACGACATCCAGCGCAAGTACGGAGGGCACACCGTCCTCGCCGACCTGATGGACGTGAACCACGCCAACGCCCAGATGGCCCGTAAGGCCCAGGGCATCGCGGTCATGTGCGGCGCCCCCGTCAGCCGCCGCAACCAGCCCGCCAGCGTCTACGACGTCGTCCGCAGCGCCCAGAGCCAGATCCGCAACTTCAACCGGGTCGAGATCATGCAGCCGAGCGGCATCGCGCTGAAGGCGACAGCGGTCGCCCCGGTCGCCCTCGCCGTCGCGGAGCTGCTCGACAACGCCGCCAGCTTCTCCCAGGCGGACGCGCCGATCGAGGTGACGTTCCAGCGGGTCCAGAAGAACCTGTGCATCGTGATCGACGACGCCGGCGTCAGCATGAGCGACGAGGACCGGCAGAAGGCGACCGAGCTGCTGTCCGGGGAGTCCGTCCCCGTGCTGTCGCAGCTGGGATCCCAGCCCAAGTTCGGTTTTCCCGTGGTCGGCCTGATCGCACGTCAGTACGGCTTCAAGGTGGATGTCACCGGAGTCTCGCGCTACGGCGGAGTCCGGGCCGTCGTCCTGCTGCCAGAGGAGCTGTGGACCATGGAGGAGACACCGGCCCCGGCCGAGGAGACCCCCGTCAGTATCAGGGGTGTCGAGAACCGCGATCAGAACAGCACGCGCACGGTGCACGGTCTGCCCAAGCGCGGGGCACGCCAGACGCCCATCACCGGTGTTCCGTCCGGCGACGGCCCCCCGCGGGGGACGCAGTCGCCCAGAAGGACTTCCCGTGGGTCCGGCAGCGGCCTGGGCGCTTTCCAGCGCGGGACGCTGACAGGCCGTGACCTCACCGCCCCGTCGCCCGAAGGGTCCGAAGACGCATGACCACAGACATGTCGTGGATGGTCAAGGACATCGTCGCCAACGTCCCCCGGGCTCTGCACGCCGTGGTCCTGTCGGCGGACGGCCTCCCTCGCGGGTCCACGGACGGCCTGCCCGCGGCGGACGTGCGGACCATCGCCGCCGCCATGGCCGGGATGCAGTCCCTCAGCCGGGCCACCGCCCACTTCGCCGGTCCGGCGCGGGACCAGCGGTGGAACCAGACGATCATCGAGTTCTCGCACGGCTGGGTGTTCCTTATCGGTGCGGGGCAGGGCGCCTACCTGGCCGCCGCCGCCGAACCCGACGTCGACATGGAGCAGATGTCGTTCCGTATGAACCGCCTGGTCATGCGGCTCGGCGACAACCTCACCTCCCCGCCCAGGGCCGGCGGCGCGGAGGCGGCCGAGGGCACCGACGGCGCCTCGGCGCAGCGGGCGGGGGTGGCGGCGGGCGGCCAGGGGGTCGTCCTCCGCGAACTGGACGAGGTGATCTCCGCCGTCCCGGGCGCACGGCACGCCGTACTGCTCGGCGGCGACGGTCTGCCCCGCGGTTCGAGTTCGGGGATGGACAGGGACCTGGCGGACACGATCTCCGCGGCCATGACGGGCATCCTCGCCTACAGCCGCGCGACCTCGCAGTTCGCGGGCGGCCAGGAGGCCGACGAGTGGCAGCAGACGGTGATCGAGTTCCAGCACGGCTGGATCTTCCTGATCTCGGCGGGTGAGGACGTGTTTCTCGCCGCGGCCGCCGAACACGACTGTGACATCGAGGAGTTCACCACGCGCCTCAAGGACGTGGTGCTCATGGTCACCCCGCAGCGGGTGCCGCGGGGAGCGAGGGCCGGCCATGCGGGATGAAGGACCGGACGAACTGGAACTGACGTCCGCGTTAGTACCGCTCTTCATCATCACTCAGGGACGTGGACTGCCCGCGGACCACGAGTTCGAGCACACCACCCTGGTGATCGCCCACGCCGACACGTCGGCCGCGGCGCGCACCCTGTCCCCGGAAGCCCGGCGCGTCATGGACCTGATCGCCGACGGCTATCTGTCCGTGGCCGAGGTCTCCGGCCACACACACCTGCCGCTGGGCATCGTGCGCATTCTCCTGGCGGAGATGGCGGACAAGGACCTCATCATCGTGAGGAACCCCCCGGAGCGGGCCGAGCGTCACGACCGCGAACTGCTCGTCGCCGTACTCGACGGCCTGAGAACCCACTTGGGAGCGTAAGTGAAGCATCTTGATCCGGCTGTCTCCCACGCGGTGAAGATTCTCATCGTGGGCCACTTCGGTGTCGGCAAGACCACGTGCATCGGCAGCATCTCGGAGATCAACCCGTTGCAGACCGAGGAGGAGATCACCGAGGCCAGTGAGGGCTTCGACGACCTCTCGGGAACCCCGAACAAGACGACCACGACCGTGGCGATGGACTTCGGACGTCTGACGCTCAGCGACACCCTGGTCCTCTATCTCTTCGGAACGCCCGGCCAGGAACGTTTCAAGGAGATGTGGGAGGGCCTGTCCCGGGGAGCGCTGGGCGCGCTGGTCCTGGTCGATCCCGAGCGGCTGCACGAGAGCTTCGCCATCCTCGACCTGGTCGAGCGTTTCGGCCTGACCTACGCCATCGGCGTCAACCACTTCGACGGCACCCCGGCCTACCCGCTCGAAGAAGTGCGCGAGGCGCTGAACCTCTCCGACCAGACCCCGATCGTGCACTGCGACGTCCGCGACCGTGGCTCCTCGGGGCAAGCACTGATCACTCTCGTCGAGCACCTCATGACCATACTTGGCTAGGAGCCACGGCATGCAGCAGCAATTCGACCCGTCCGGGACACCGGCGGGGTGCCCCGCGCACGGCAACATCCAGCTGTTCGGACCCGAGTTCGGCGCCGACCCCGAGGCGCACTACGCCGACCTGCGCTCGAAGGGCCCGAGCTCCCCGGTCGACATCGCGCCGGGCGTCGAGGTCGAGCTGGTCACCAGTTACGACGCCAGCCTGTACATCTTCCAGAACCCCGGCTCGTTCGTACGGGACTCGCGCCGCTGGGCGGACCTGAAGGCGGGCCGCGTCCCCGCGGACAGCCCGGCACTGCCCATGATGGGCTACCGTCCGAACGCGCTGTTCAGCGACGGCGCGGCGCACGCCCGGCTGCGACAGGCGGTCACCGACAGTCTGGCCACCGTCGACGAGAGCCGGCTCGCCCGCAAGACCGAGCAGTCCGCCGACTACCTGATCAGCGGCTTCAGTTCCGATCCGCTGGGTCAGGCCGAGTTGATGGCCGCGTACGCGCAGCCGCTGCCCCTGCTGGTGTTCAGCGACCTGTTCGGCTGCCCGCCGGAGATCGGCGACCGCGTCATCGCCGGGATCAGCGGCATCTTCGACGGCACCCCCGGCGCCGACGTGGTCCTGGGGGGCGCCCTCACCGAACTGATCGCCCTCAAACGCCGCCAGCCCGGCGAGGACCTCACCACCCGTTTGATGGTGCACTCGGCCCGGCTGACCGACGAGGAGGTGCTGCACCAGCTCGTCACGCTGCTCTCCGGCGGCACCGCGCCCCTGACCGCCGCCATCGGCACCAGCAGTGCCCTCTACCTCGGCGGCGACTGGCCCACCGGCCTGCCGATCGAGGACGCTGTCGTGCAGACGCTGTGGAACTACGCCCCGATCGCCAACTACGCGGCCCACTACCCCACCCACGACGTCGAACTGGGCGGCCGGGTGCTCAGGGCGAACCATCCGGTGCTGATCTCCTTCGCGGCGGCCAACACCGACCCCAAGCTGGCTGAGCACCGCGAACACCTCAGCGCCAAGGCCCACCTGGCCTTCGGTGCCGGCCCGCACGCGTGCCCGGCCAAGGACCCGGCGTTCATGATCGCCGCCACCGCCGTCGAGTCCCTGGTCAACCGGCTGCCGGACGTCGAGACGCGCGTCCCGTTCAAGGAACTGGCCTGGGCGCCGAGCCCGTGGAGCCGCACGCTGATGGCCGTTCCGATCCGGTTCACCCCGCGCACGGTGCCGTCGGCCGCCGCCTCCCGGCCCACTGCCACCGGGACCCCTCTGGACGCGCGGTCGTCCGCGTCGTCCCCCCAGCCCTCCGCGGCTCCCACGGCAGGGCCGGCGTACGCGGCGCCGCATCCCAAGGGCGGCCTGTTCAGCCGATTCCTGGCCTGGACGAGAGGCGAGTGACGTAGGTAACCCTAAGAGAACACAGTGGCATTGGATGCTTCAATAACCCCACGGGTACGTATGGCGGCTGTTGCTCAGAAAGGAGCCGCCACCGTGGGGTTGAGTGTCACGACTCCGTCGTCCGACCGTCGAGCCACTGTCTCTCTCTTCTCCCGTCTCCGGAAGCCCGAGGGACAGAACGACCCATTCGCCATCTATGCCGAGCTCCGGTCGCGGGGCAGTGTCAGCCGCGCGCCCTGGGGCGGGCTTCTCGTGACCGGCTTCAGCACCTGCGACCGGGTGCTCCGCAGCGGCGACTGGCTGGAGCCGGACAAGGAATGGCGGCAGCGGCAGGGGGAACGTACCCGCTGGAGCGCCCCCTCCTCCCGCGAGATCAGCAGGACCCTGCCCGCGCTCAACCCACCCGAGCACACCCGGGTGCGCCGTGCGGCCGGCAGCTTCGACCGCGGAACGATCGAACGCATGGGGCGGCGGGTCGACGGGATCGTCGACCGTCTCCTCGACTCCTTGATGGACCATCTCCACACCGGCGAGGCGGACTTCGCCGCCCTGGTCAGTGAGGAACTCCCGATCGCCACGATCGGGGACTGGCTCGGCCTGCCCGCAGCCGACTGGCCGCGACTGCGAGAGCTGACCCACGACCAGGTCTTCACCCAGGAACTGCTGCCCTCCGCGAGCCAGTTAGCCCGGTCGGACGCGGCCATGGCCGAACTGCGTGCCTATTTCCTGGAGTTGGTCCGCGAGCGACGCACCCGTCTCGGCGACGACCCCGTCTCACAGTGGATACGGACGTGGGACGCCCTGGAGCCGGACCAGGACAAGGCCGACGAAGGGGTCTACTTCCTGGCCCTGTTCGTGCTGCTGGCGGCCCTGGAGACCACGTCCACCCTCCTGTCGACCATGACGCTCCTGCTCGTGGAGGAGCCGGCGCGGTGGGACATGGTCGCCGAACACCCCGACCTCGTGCCCGCGTTCGTCGAGGAATCGTTGCGCTACGACCCGCCCACCCATGTGATCAGCCGTATCGCCGCCACGGAATGCCTGCTCGACGGTGTCGCGGTCGACGCCGGCCAGATGGTCCACCTCATGGTGGGAGCGGCCCACCGCGACCCGGCGAGACATACGGACCCCGACCTCTTCGACCCTCACCGCAAGGCCGGCCATCTCGCCTTCAGCGGAGGCATCCACTACTGCCTCGGCGCCCCCCTGGCCCGGCTCGAGGCCCACACCCTGCTCCGTCTCCTGACCACGCGCCTCCCCCGCCTCACCCTGGTCCGCCGCCCGATATGGGCCCCCAGGGTGGCGTTCCGGCGCCTGCTGAACCTGGATGTCGCCCTCGCATGAACCCGCCCTCCCCCGCCACCTCCCCCACACCGGTCCGCGAACCCATGGACGTGGAACAGACCGGCCCCGTCCTCCATGTCCGGCTCAACCCCGCCGCCCAGGACGACACCCTGAGTGCCGCCGTCCTCGACGGCCTCCTCGCCCTGCTCGACGGTCTCCACGAGCGGCCGGACATCCGCGTCCTGGTCCTGTCCTCCCTGGGCGAGGACTTCTGCCTGGGAGCCGACCGCCAGGAATACCAGGACGCTCTCGTCTCCGACCCGACGGGAGGAGCGCTGCGTCGCATCGCCGACAAGGCCCACCGGCTGTGCCAGGCGTTGGAGAACACCCACGTCGTCACCATCGCCCGGCTCCACGGCAGCGTCATCGGCGCCGGCCTCGCGCTCGCCGCCTACTTCGACCTGCGGGCGGGCGCCGACACCTGCCGGTTCCGCATGCCGGAGGTCGGCTTGGGCCTCCCGCCCGCCTGGGGAGGAGCGATGGGCCGCCTCGTCTCCGAGGCCGGTGCCGCGAGAATCCGTGAACTCATGCTCACCTGCGACGTCTTCGACTCCCCTACCGCCCACCGGATCGGGCTCCTGCACAAGGTCGCTCCCCTCGACCAACTGGACGCGACCATCAGCGGCTGGACCAGGCCACTCGTACGCCGATCACCCGAGGCCCTCGTCCTGACCAAACGCATGCTGGCCGGCTATACGCGCGCCGACCGCATGGCCGACGTCTCGCTGCTCGACTCCCACCTGCTGACGGCCCACCTGAGCCCACCCCGCAGCCGTGAGTGACGCCTTCGCGGAGAAGGGCCCCTAGCGGACCCGGACGATCGACAGCGGCCCCGGCGGGACGGTACGCCTCGGGCGGACGACGACGTCGCCCCAGTGGCCGGAGGCGGTGACCACGGCACGGGACGCGCCCGCGGCGACGGGCGTCGACCACGGCAGGTGATGAACACCAGCCCCGGAAGGTGATGAACGCCGAGAGGCCGGGGCCGCCACACACGGTGGCCCCGGCCTCTCGGACTCCGGTCAGGCCGGGGGCGGGCCCGTCCGGTAGCCCGACGGGAGGCTGTGGACGAACTCCCGGGGGTCCGCGTACGCGTTCTCCAGCCACTCGGGCACGCTGTGGTACCCGAGCGTGTAGAGGTTCCGGCTGGGATCCCAGGTGTTGTAGGCGAGGATGGCCGACCGCTTGATCGCCATGTGCTTCGCCGGGATGTTCAGGACGTAGTCGGCGCCCTGGACCCGGTCGGACTGCGGGTGCTGCTGGTAGGTGTAGATGTGGTTGAACCGCAGGTCCGGTATCTCGTCGCGCAGCAGGTAGGCGGCGTCGCTGCACGCCTTGTGCGTCGGGTTCCCGTCGAGCCAGCCGGCGGCGAACTTGTGGGAGGCGCCCGGATACTGTGCGGCCAGCGCCCTGACCTTGGTCTTGACCTTCTGGACGAACCCGTCGTAGTTGGTGTACGCCTCGTCGGAGAGGTTGAAGTTGATGACCTTGTCGACCCCGATGGACTTGGCCGACAGGGCGAACTCGGCGGTCCGGGCCTTGACGACGAGGGAGTTGTCGGACGGGTCCCAGCCGAGCTTGTGGTAGTGGTCGGGGGCCGAGCAGCGGTTCTCCAGCCAGGTGCAGTGGCCCAGGTTCATGATGTCGGCGAGCTGGGAGTTCTCGCCCCGGGTCACCAGCACCAGGTACACCGGACGGCCCGCGGCCTTGTGCTCCAGGATCGAGCCCGCCATGCCGATCGCCTCGTCGTCCTGGTGCGGCGAGTAGAAGATCGCCGGTGGTGTCGCCGCCGCGGCGGCCCTGGTCGCGGAGGACAGCGCGGCGCCGGAGGCGGTCAGCGCGGACGCCGTCAGCAGGCGGCGCCGCGACAGGTGGAGGTCCTTGAAGCTCATGGGTCTCCCTCGGGATGTTCGGTCTGGAAAGGCACACGCCCCGCACCGGGGTGTCCGACGACGCCGGGGTCCGCTGCGGTGGCCGCGTCCGCCGTCGGCACGGCCGGACCGCCCACCCGGAGGGTCACCGGGCCGCACCGGTGATCACCGGCATCCGTGTACGTCAGCCAGCAAAGCCGACGGCACTGACGATCCACTGACGTTTCACCAACGCGGCCTCACACGCCTCGGCGTGACCTTCCGGAACAACGTCAGACGGGCCCGGCCTGGCGGGAGTTCAGGACCTGGAACGGACCCGCGCTCATCGCGTTAACGAGCCGTAGGCGGGAGCAGAACCGATCCAGCGGTGTCGGGTGGCTACGTCGACATTGTTGCCGCGCACATAGGCGCACGCCCGGTCTCCGGCGGACGGCGCGCTCGCCGTCGTCAAGCTCCGGTCGTTCCCCAGATCCATCGCCCGGTACCGGCCCCCGAGCACCGGCAACTATCCCGCCACCAGGACCACAGGACGTATGCCCAGACCACGACGGACCCGGCTCTAGCCCGCGGAGGCGGCGGTGTCGGCGTGCCGGGCCTCCATCGCGGCGATCACCCGCTGCCGGGCAACCCGCCGGGCCGCCTTGAGTCTTCCGTCTGCCAACAGGACAGGCGCGTACCAGATCCAGCCCCACACGCTGTACGAGACAGTCCCGCTCAGTACCAGCGCTTTGTTGGTGACGAGGACGAGCACGAACGTGGCAACGTAGGCGGCCGCCCGATGACGGACCATGAGCCGAAGCGGAGCCCGCCACGGACCGGCCAGCAGCTCCAGCGCGGCCGCCACCTCGGCGGCCCGCAGGTCCTCGGGATGCGCCGACGCCTGCCCGCCCTGTTCCAGTGCTTCCGCCACATCGGCGCTGTGGGATGTCAGAGCCGCCCGCTCGGCCCGCGCGGTGGCCGTCTTCTCCCGTACGTCCTGCCAGTAACCCCGCCCGGCCCAGCCGAGCGCGGCCTCCACCCGCGCCGCTTCGGGCGAACCCGCAGGAGCCAGAACGGCGATCCGCTCCTTGAGTACGACAGCTCGACGGCTGCGCCCCGGATAGGTCCAGCCGTCGGCCCGCAGGCACAACTCCAGGTAGGAGACGAGCAGTCCGAGATCGTCAGGCCAGCGGGCGAGCCCGGCCGCATAGGCCTTCTCCGCCTCGGCATCATGGTCGTCCTCATCCTCCGCCGCGTGCGCCAGGCCGAGCCACCGGTAGAGCACCGGATCGGGCCCGAGCTCCTCCAGACCGGCTTCAGACACCTTCCGTACCTGCGCGAACCCACCCACCGCGAAGAGCTCCTCGCAGCGGTCGACGTAATCGTCGTGCGTCATGCTTCCCACCCCAGTCGATCAGTACAGCCACTCTCGGCCACACAAATCCACAGGTCAAGGCAATGTAACTGTCTGTCAGGAGTGCGCTGCCCGCAGCCGCTTCAGCGCCAGAACCAGCGCTGTGGCCGGCCTGCCGGTCGAGAGTCCGCGCGTGACGGTGCCGGGCCGTGTGGTTGCACTGGTCGACAGCCTGCTGGACGAGGGCCTGTCTTTTGGATCATCCGAAAGTGCTGGTGTCCATCTGACCAGGAAAGTCGGCCGAGTTCAGTACGCTCAGCCTGTTTGCATCGGATGTGGAGGGCACGTGTGGCGGGCATACCGTCGATGGATGAGGCCGTGCGAGTACTCGAAGGCGAACTGGGACCCCGGGCGGTGGCCGAACCGGTCACGGAAGAGGTCTGGCTTGCCTTCCTCCGTTTCGGCCGACGGATGTTCCACGTCCAGAACACATCCGATGCGGACGGTCTCCTCTTCCAGTACGGGACCTACGCGTTCGACGGTCCTCGGGCGTTCACGCTGGATCTCACCCGACAGTTCGAGGTCGCCGACAGCGACGGCGATCACGACTACTACGTACAGGTCCACTGCGAGCTCCGCTACGCGCTCGCGCCGGCTCTGGAGGCCCTGGGAAGCTACGATTCGTGGTACTTCCACCATGCCGGAGACAATCTTGAAGAGTGGGCCCGAGGGCTGACCGAGCGGGCAGCCTGGACAGTGATCCGCGGACTCCAGCCGACCGAGGTCAGGGTGTACCAGGAGCGCGTGTAGTCGCTCAGGCCACCGTCGTGGCGCAACGTCCTCCCGAGCCGTCGCTTTCTCACTTCGGACGCGGACTCGTTCGCGTCGTTGGGCAGCTGGGACGTTTGGGTGACGGGCGTCCGGGGGCGCGCCATCGCAGGGGGCATCGCGCAGGGCCTCGGTTTGGACAGGGTGGTCGGGGCGATGGGGGCTGGCGAGGGTGAACTGCCGTACACGCCTCCTCGGAACACTCACGGGCGTGCGCTAGGTTGCCCGCCATGACTCACGTCCGTGCGGATGCCGGAGAGGTCGAACTCGGCTACATGTTCCTGCCGGAGGCATGGGGACGCGGATACGCCGCCGAGGCGTGCACGGCGGCACTCGACTGGTTCGCCGACACACTCCCCGACGAGCCGGTGGTGCTCTGCACTCAGACCGCCAACGACCGCTCGATGCGCCTCGCGGCCAAGCTGGGGTTCACCCAGGTGGAGCGGTTCGAAAAGTACGGCGCCGAGCAGTGGTTCGGCGTATGGTCCTCGGCCATGGCGTCCGGTTGAGTGGCGGTCCGAAGTGGGCGGCTCAACGAACCCGGGCGAGTCTCCACGGGACCTCGGCAGGCACCAGGGTTGTGACAGGCTTCCGTCCCGAACCAGCTGAGAGGGGCGGCGGCGGTGTCGAGCGGCACGGTGTCAGCGGACGATCCGGGCTGGGACGCGGACGAGCACGTACGGTTTGCTCGCTACCGGAGGGCGTTCCATGAGGTGGCCCCTGCGGATGCAGCCGACCTCATCGTCCGCGTACTCACCGATCCCGATAAGGGGATGGCGAACGGTGCCGTCTGCGAGTACCTCGACAGACGAGCCGCTGAACTGCTCACGGATCCCGGCTATCCGTCCTGGCGTCTGGAGATGACTGGCCCTGTTGCAGTGGACGACTTCTGCACACGGCGCCTCGATGAATGGACATTGCTGAGGGCGATGGCCTTGAACGAGCCGTGGGACGCCGAGAGCCTGCTCGCGGCCTCCCATCGGCTACAACTCCACGCCGCGGAGAACTTCTCAGCCGCGACCGTCCTGGAGGTTCTGGCCGACAACGGCAGTACCCGCCGCACCGCAACATCGCCAAGTCTCGGCTGTCCGCCGCCCAGCGATCGATGCCAGCCGCATCGGAAGGTTGAGCCAACGCGATGATCCGTACCGGGTCGCGTTGGGTTGGTGACACCGGAAGTGTGCTGGGGCCCAGGGGCATCAGCGTTGTCAGTGCCACGGTCTACGGTGCGGTCATGTCTTTTGCCCTGCCCGATGGTCTGCCAGTCGGTCAGTTCCTGCATTCTGGTCTCCCCCGCGTGTGGGTCTCCGACGAATTCCCCCGGAACATCGAAGAGTTGTGGCCGCTTCTGCTGAGCAAGCAGAGTGCGTACGGCCTGGTCCCGCTGCTCTGCTCGCCTGGTGTCATGCGAACACCGCTCAGCTTGGACCAGGTTGATGCCGTCAGCCTGGAGGAGGAACTGGCCACGGACTTCGGCGAATACCGGCGCAGGCGGCTGCCCTTCTGGATGGACCCGACACCGGTCCTAGCACCGGAAGGAATCGAGCCGTGGCCGCACGACCCGGGCCCGCCCTTCGAACAATGGCCGGGCCTGGCACCACCCATGCCGGCTACGCCCGCGGGCCCGACGCCTCAGGAGGCTGCGTCCAACCTGCTGGCATGGCTCGTCAAAAGGGGCTGGCTGTACGACTGTCGTCTGGTGCTCGTTCCTGCCCGTCGCAGTAGCGATGCTCTGGCCTTGATCGGCTGGTCAGGAGGGGGATTCCTGCCTCTGGTGTCTGCGCTCATGCGGAGTTGGGAGAATCGCTTCGGTGCACAGGTCGTGGCGGTGTTCGGCAGCGAACTGTACGTCTCCGTCGCGAGACCTCCCGTTGAAGCGGAGCACGCGAACCTGCTCGCTCTGGAGCACGTGTTGTCGACAGCGGACAATATCGTCGATGACCCGCCCACGCCGTTCCCCGAGTACGCGATGGACCTCCCGGGACGGACCTTCTGGTCGTTCTGGTGGGACTGAGGGGCGGCCCGGACACCGGGCGGCTCGCACTGGAGATCACCTTCGGCTCCGGCCGGGTCCGGTGTGAGTCGTGGTCCCGAGATCTCCGCCTGTCCAGCAAGTGGTCAGGACACCAGCCGAGGCATCGCTGCCGTGGCTGGACGACCCCGTTCACCGGGCCGAGCCCGCGCCGCTCGGACGTATACGTAGCCGTCAGGCGGGCCCGCGCAACCTCACATGCGGGATCTCAGCACGTCGACCTCACAGCCCGGCGCGAACGGGTCGAAGCCGTGCTCGATCAGCCAGCGAACCACCAGCAGGCTGCGCAACGCCCACCACGCGTGGATCACGTCGAGGTCGACGGCGGTGCCATAACCGGCGATGACGTCGTCGAGGTGCTCCTCGTGTCCGAGCGTGAAGGTGGCGAGGTCGTACAGGGCATCACCCTGGCCCGCCTCGGACCAGTCGATGATGCCGGTGACCTCGTCGCCTTCGACGAAGACGTGCGCGATCTGGAGGTCGCCGTGTGTGAACGCCGGAGTCCACGGCCGGAGCGCGGCCTCGGCGACCCGGCGGTTGCGGGTGACCAGGTCGGCGGGCAGGAGGCCGTTCGCCACGAGCAGCTCGCACTCGGCGTCGAGTTCCGCAGCCAGCGCGGCGATGCTCCGCCCGGCCCGTGGCGGCAGCGGCGCGTCGTGCAGCTTCCGGATGACAGCGCCCGCCGCGGCCCACGCCGCCGGTGACCCGGTCGACGGCCCGCCGAGGCGGCCGAGCGTCGTCCCCGGGAGTGCGGCGATCGCGAGCACGTGCGGCTTGCGCCACAGGACCTCGGGAGTAGGGACGGGCGCGATGGACATCGCCTCGACCTCGGCATCGATGCGCGCCTGATCGGCGTCCACCTTCAAGAACACGTCACCGACGCGCAGCGTCGCGCGCTCGGAATGGGCGACGACGACTTTGACCTCATCCATGGGCGATCAGTATCCCGGGGAGGATCGCCGACGTCGCCAGGTTTGTCGCCGTCGATCACGCGACCTACACCGTCCAAAAACCCTGCGGCCCCGCCAAGGGCGTGACCTACTCGGAGTGGGTTCCCGTCACCCTGATTCCCCGCTACTCCCCACGCGAACTGGTGCGGTCGCGGTCCGGAACTCATGTGGCGATTGCCCTCACTCATCCCTCCGGCGTCCGGGGTCGCGCTCCAAGGCATGCCGGGACTCCGGGCATGGACGAGAATGCGGCCATGGGATCAATGCAACCGGACATGACCTGGCCGTTCCCCTCGGGCGCCTTCCCCTCCGAGTTGCTGGCGATCGTCCAGCGCACGGTTGCCGACGGGGAGTTCCCAGCTCTGATCGTGATCCACGACGAGGAGGATGACTGGCTCCTGTGCGACAGCATCCACGATCCGAACGTCGACGGCGCCTCGATCGTGACGCACATCGATCACGTCCTCGGCCAAGACTCGTCCATCGCAGACCTGGCCGGCATGCCACCGGGCCACATTGCAGAGCGACCGAATAGTCAGACTGCATGGGCGACCAGGCCATGGACGTACCCCAACGACGAGGAGTCCTGACCTGTGGCCCAACACGCATTCCAACTGTGTTGAAGTTCGCCTTGACGCGGGCTAGTACTGCAACGGCGTTTGTTCTGATTGCTGGGCAGTTCAGGGGCTGTGTCCGCGTCGCTTGTAGTGACTGACGCGTGCTTGGTGTTGGCGATGTCGGCGCCAGGTCGACCAGTGCAGGATGTGGTCGATGGGCGGGGGCTGCCGGTCGGTGAGGCGGGTGATCAGTCGTCGGATCTCGGCGAGGCTGAGGTGGATGAGCTGGGAGGATCCGTTTCTGCTTTCTCCGCATCCAGCTCTCGGGCGCGCAGGACCGTCAGGCAGGCGTGGGCGGCCATGGCGAGGGTCATGTGGCGGTGCCAGCCGGGGTAGCGGCGGACCTGGTAGTCGTCCAGGCCACACTCCTGCTTCGCCGTCTGGAAGCATTCCTCGACCGCCCATCGGCTCCCGGCAATGCCGATCAGCTCGTCCAGCGTGGTGTCGGCGGGGCAGTAGGCGATGTAGTAGGAGATTTCCTCCGGTCTGCTGACGCTGCGGCGGGCGATCACCCAGTGCCGGCGGTCCTCGCGGTGCCAGGGCCGGACCTCGACGCGGGCCCAGTCGTAGATGCGCCGGCCATGGGCGCCGTCGCCGCACGAGCGGCGCTTCCACTTCTGCCGGGACAGGCCGGGGAACAGGTCGTGGACGGGATGGTCGAGTGCCCAGCGGGTGACGACGGTGTCGTGCCTCGTTGTGGCCATGACGTGGAAGACGTCCGCCTGCTCGAGTTCGTATCGCCAGCCCTTGCTGAAGCCGTAGGCGGCATCCGCAGTCACCCAGGCGAACGGGACCTTGTCGGCGATGGCCTTGCGGACCATCGCCTTGGCCATGGCCACCTTCGTCTCGAACGCGACCTCGTCACCGACGCCCGCCCGCCGGCATCGCTCCCGGTCCTCCGTCCATGACGTGGGCAGATACAGACGCCGGTCGATCAGGGTGCGTGCGCGGCCGGTGGCGTAAGCCAGGAACACGCCGACCTGGCAGTTCTCGGTGCGGCCCGCGGTGCCGGAGTACTGGCGTTGCACGCCGGCCGAGCGGGTGCCCTTCTTCAGGAAGCCGGTGTCGTCGACGATCAATACGGCGTCCTTCTCGCCGAGGTGTTCCACGACGTAGTCGCGTACGTCGTCCAGGACCTCGTCGGCGTCCCACTCGATTCGGTTCAGCATCCGCTGGATACGGTCCGGGCCGTCATGACCTGCTTCCTCGGCCAGCGTCCAGCCGTTCTTGCGCTGCAGCGGGGCTATCAGCCCCCGCATATAGGCCAGAGCCGACTCGCGCGGCTCCGACCTGCTGAAACGGTGCACAAACCGCCCATGCAGAGCGGTCAGTTCACCCGCCCACAACCTGACATCGGCAAGGTCCCCACCCATACCCACACCAACGACCGACCTGGCCAGTAGTCACGGCAAGAACCGTTGCAGTACTAGACCCCGCCGACCAGTACGTAGAACAGCAGGGCCGCAGCTCCCATGAGCCCAATCGGCAAGATGATCACTGCCACAACAATCTGGAGGAGGAACCGCAGACGGTCCGCCGCGGTGAGCGGCTCCCTCAACACGCTTTGATCGTTCATGGGTCTCCCCCCTTGGCCGCGCTGTTCGGCGGTGGTCGGCGGAGTCTAAACGACGGAGTCCTTCCGGCCGGTCGGCACCCCTCGACGCGCACTATGGGCGGAACGACCACTGAGGTCTGCTGGGCTGGTGAACTGGTTGTCATCGAGCGCTGGTGACGGTCGGCCGAGGTCACCACAGTGCTGTACATCGGTGCTGCGGCCACCGTGCTCTCGGGATCGAACGTCCTCATGTGCGGGAACCGGTGGCTCGTTCACTGCGTCAAGTCCAACCGGAACTGGAAGAAGGTGCCTATGACAAGACGGGCCATCTCGCTCGGCAGCGGCCTGCTGGTCGTCGGGATCATCGCAACCGTGTGGTGGAGCGGGTCCCGTGAGCCCTATGCCCTTGCTGACGCGCCCAAGATCGACGTGACGGTGCGCGCGGAGAAGTCCACGTACCCCGACGTCCAGGAAACGGCCAAGGACGTCGACACGCTCGTACGGGTCTACGTCCAGCGATTGAAGGACGGCGACGCGAAGGGAATTGCCGACCTCGCCGGGCCCGCCTACCAGCAGCCCGGTCCAGCCGCGGCCAAGTACGTGCGCGAATATGGCCGGGCAGCGGACGGCCCAGTCGAAGTCACCGTGCTGGAGGCACCCGTCGGCTACTTCAACTCGGTGACAGTGATGTACCAGGAAACCGGTCAGCGACAGGAGCTGCTCCTGGTGAAGGACGACGGGCACTGGTGGATGGGCCTCGGCGACGGCGACCCTGCGGCGGGCATCTAGCGAAGGTCCGACGTCGGGGCAGTGGCCGACTCGGGCCGATCTGAAGTATCCGTACAACCATTTCCCCAGGTGGAGTGTCTTGTGCACACCCGGACTCCAAAAGCGGAACTCCGGGCACCAGTTTCTGTCGTTCCTGTCGTTCCTGGAGAACCATGCACATCCGTACGGCCGTGGCCGCCACCCTCGGCAGCCTGACGCTGCTCACCCTTCTCGCGCCCTCCGCACAGGCGGACGGCCACAAGGGTGACACCACCTTCACCTCGGTGACCTTCAGCAAGACCACCGTCAACGTCGGCATCAGCGCGGTCCAGAAGCTGAGCGTCACAGCCACCGCCAAGGACAACTCGGGCATCAAGGTCATGGCCGGCCTCAAGCTGGTGAGCTCGGACGGTCGCCTCCAGTACGCGCAGTCGTCGACGTGTACGCGGCCCACATCAACGACCATGAAGTGCACATGGTCGTACAACCTGGACCCTGACACCACCGACTACTTCGATCTCCGCAACAGCTCGGCCGGCACATGGCACCTGGATGTGGAGGCCGCCGGCTACGACACCGACTTCTACACGCTCGACAGCAGCGCCACGATGAAGATCAAGCGCTATGCCAAGCTGGCGACAACCCAGGCGACGCCCGAACCGGTCACCAAGGGCGGAAAGCTGACCGTCACGGGAGCTCTGACGCGAGCCGACTGGAACACCAACACCTACGTCGGTTTCGCCGGCCAGAAGGTCGCCCTCCAGTTCAAGAAGTCCGGCTCCTCGACGTACACCACCGTAAAGACGGTGACCACCGACAACGCGGGCAAGCTGAAGACGACGACCACGGCGAACGCGTCCGGCACCTGGCGCTGGCACTTCGCGGGAACGGGGACGACCAGCTCGGTGACGGCGGCGGGTGACGGCGTCGCGTTGAAGTAGACCTCTTCTCGGACGCCCCGCTCAGTAGCCTGGGCTGCAAGGAACCCCCGGGTCCTCGACCTGGGGGTTTCGCATGGAGCGGGTCACACGGATCGCACTCTCAGCTCGGGGAGCTACGGGCGTCCAGGGCTTGCTCCGGTCCGGCTCCGCGACGGAGGACCGGAGAGGCCTTGCGGACGATCAATGAGTTCCCCGCTGTTCCCCGTGGTTCCCCGCACGATTTGGCACGAGTCATGCGTCATGGTCCCTCTCCAAGACCGGTCCTACAGAGCCTTCTTCGAGTCCGTTGCTCTCCTCCAGGTGCAGTTGAGCGCCATCCGGTGTGCCGTATTGGGCCAGTGTGAGGAGGGGCCGGCCAAGGCATCTCGTGGAGACCAAGACACTGGGCACCCAGGGACTGACCGCATCGGCGACGGGCTGAACGTCATCAGGCTCACGTGCGACGACGGCAACGCTGACCGGACCGTGGGACGGGTGTACGGACTCTCGGCGAAATCCATGACGGTTGATTGGGATGGACGCTTGTAGTGCTGTCCGACGCGCCCCCTCCGATTGACCGCCGGGCCGCTCAGTGCCTGTCATCCGAATCGTTGCAGCGTCACTGCCCGGTACAACCATGAGGCCGCCGGACAAGTCCTTTGACCTACAGGTGACGCACAGGATTCGCCGACATGTTCGCTGTTTCCGGATTGCGGCGGTGCCTGGTTCGTTCGGGCGGGGTGGAGGAGGACGCATGATCAGGTGGGTCGGGTTCGGCCGGGTGTTCGCGGTGACGGCCGCCGTACTGGGCGGGGTGCTCGCGGGCGTACCGGTGACGTCCGGCCCGCCCGCGACGAACGTACGACTGCTGGCTGCGGGGACTGGTCACGTGCTCCAAGGGAAGAGCGCGGGATATGAGCAGCCGCTGACGATCGACCGTCTGGAGCGGGACGGTGGTGAACTCCTGCGCGAGGGGGCGACCTTCACCGTGCGTGCCGGGTTCAAGTACCACGGCGAACGGGTGCTGCGGAAGAGGGCGATCTCCATCAGCTTGTCCGAGAGACTCTCGTTCTCGACGGAGTTCAGCAACTGTGAGTACGGCGAGAAGGTGCCGGATTCCCCGGTGGCCCGGTCGTACGGTATGGCGGTGTGCTGGATCGACACGCGGGTCGAGCCGGGCGAGTTCGTCGACCTCGCGCCTTTCGCCGTCACGGTGGATCGCCGGGCGAATCGCGAATCGGTGGACGTCGGGGATGCGGGAGACAGAAAGCCCGGGTTCCAGCAGGGCATCGTGTGGCGGGACCGGCATTGGGGCCGGGGCGGGAAGTTGACCCTCGCGAAGCGGACCGGAGACGTGCCTCCCGCCGCCCGGCCGACCGCCCAGGTCGCGATGTCGTCCTGGACGTTGTCCGTGGACGTCGACAGATCGTGGGACATCGAGGTGACGGGAGCCGCGCTCAAGGGCCGTAAGGGCGAGACGGTCACGGCATACCTGGCCATGGACTTCCACGGTTCCGACATGCAGGCCCAGCACGACGCAGACAACAGCGTCCCGTTCGCCCGAATCCGAGTGCAGTTCCCCCGGGGCGTGACCGTGCTGAGAAGCCCGAAGCAGTGCGGGAACAAAGTGACGAAAAGGCCCTATTACCTGTGTGAGTACAACCTGTACACCAACGGCTTCGACGTCCCCATGCTCCGCGACGGGTACCACGAGGCCTTCCCCTTCAGGTTGCGGATCGACGATCCGTCTGCGCTCACCCGTGGCTCGATCGATCTCGACGCTCCGGCGGAGATGCTGCGGGACGACGCCGACCACGCCAACAGCAGCGCACCCATCACCGTGAACGCGGTCGGCGTCGACGCCGGCGGATCGGACCGGACGGCCTGGATCGCCGCCGCGAGCGCCGGAGCCCTGGCGGTGACCGGGCTCCTCGTCGTCGTCCTCCTTCGCGCCCGTCGACGCGCGGACTGATTCCGATCCGGGTGGGTAGGTAGCGGTGCCACTGGCTGGGCGCTTCGATACCTGGCGAGGAGCCCGAGAACTCGACCGCAAAGGGCAGCCGTTGGCCACGGCTGCCCCTTGTCTGCGGGCGTTCTGCCTCAGGATCGAACGCAGTTGGTCCGGTCTTCTTCTCAACGACGGCCCCGAAGGCGGAGTGTGCGCCCTCTCCAGACGACAAGTGTCGTAGGAACGAAGCGCATCACACGGCATGCGCCCGGCCGATGAACCTCTACAGAAGTTCTGGACGCGGTTTCGACGCGCGCGAAGCTCCGGCGTGCGGGTGCGGGTGCGGCCTGACGAAACCGGCCCCGGCGCGCCTTCGAGGAGGCGCGTCGGGGCCGGGTCCGGCTTAAATCTCAGCCGCTCCTACGGGCGGATGCCGCCGTCAGCGACGGGGCGAGTGGTGGCACTCCTTGTGCGCGGGACGCCAGACGCGGATCCACTGGCCGGGGTGCCAGCGGTGGTGCCGGTCCCGGAAGGCCGGGCGCCACTGCCGTGCCCAGTGGCCCGCCACCCTCTCGCAGTGGTGCGACGACGCCGCCGGCCGGTGGTCCTGCGGGGCGGCCGACGCGGTGCCGACCGTACCGACGACCGCGCCCGCCGCCAGGGCTACCGTCGCCGCCCCCAGGGCCGCGGCCCTCTTCAACCCGTTGATCATGTTCAGACCCTTCCGTACGAACCGGGGCTGACACCCCGGCACTGTCCGGACCATTCGTCCGGACACGCACTGATCCTCACCCGCAGACATGGCTGAATCGCCATAGAACGCCACGTTCTTAAGAAACGGAAATCGATTTCTCATTCAGCGCAAATAGTCATACATGCACACCGATGGCGGAGCGCACACCCGACCCGACGCCGGCGCCGGGGACAAGACCTACTCGTCCTGCGGCAAACCGCTCCCACCCGCGCAGACGGAGCAGGCCGCCAACCGACTGATCAACAAGCTGAAGGCCTGGCAAGGAATCGCTACCAGGGACGACAAGACCCCGGAGAGCCACCTCACCGGCCTCCACCTGCGCGCCTCGCTGATCTGGATCAAGACCGCACTCAGGCAGTCTCTTGATCGCAGCTCGGTCCCAGCCTAGGGGCGGACGTAGGGCCGAGTCATGATCTCCATGTTGTGGCCGTCCGGATCGTCGAAGTAGGCGCCGCGGCCCCCGAATAGGCCATTGACGTTGCCGGGGTCGGCGTGGCCGGGGTCGGCGTAGTAGGTGACCCCGACCGCCTTCAGACGGGCGATCGCGGGGTCGAACTGCTCGTCAGGCAGGAGGAAGGCGTAGTGCTGTGACTGGATCGGCTCGTCCCTCTTCTCGTAGTAGTCCAGCGTCACGCCGTTGCCGAGGTCAACGGGCAGGAACGGCCCGAACGGGGCGCCGACCCTCAGGCCCAGGACCGCGGCGATGAACTCCGCGGACAGGTAGCGGTCGCTTGCGTAGACGGCAATGTGGTTCAGCTGCACACCGACCGACGGCAGCTCGAATTCATGCGGGTGCTGCTGGTCATAGGGCATCAGTGATGTGTCTCCGGTCTTGGGATCCGTCGGAACGGGCGCCACATGCGGGCGCAGGGAGCACAGACTCGGAGAAGGGGGGCGGGCCTCTAGCCCGCCTCGTGCTCACGCCGAGGCCGGGAAGCTCACTCGTGCATGGCCCAAGGCCGACCCGGCAGTCACCCGGCCGACCTTAGTGATCCAGCGCGGGAGAGGGCAACACCGTTCTTCGGCCGCACTCCGGCCGCAGATCGAGCCGTTGCCGGAATCCGCTGGTTCGGTCACCGGCGGAGCCAGACGACGAAGGCGGTGCCGCATCTGGCTGTCAGAGCGGGTTGTCACGGCTCTGGTGATCACAACGCGATACGCGCCCTCGCTGCCCGCACATACGGTGAGCAGCAGAAGCGGCGTCAGGGCGGCGCACACTCTCACGCTCGCACGGTTCCCGGACCCGCAGGTCGACGCTCAGGGAGCCGGGCCCCCAGAAGGCGATCATCTCAGTGCTGTTCCGCCCGGTCCGTCCAGAAGCGCCGTTCCTCCTCTCGTTGGGCGGCCACGTCGGGGATGGCGGCGACAGCTTCGGCAAAGCGGCCCTGCGCGATCAGCAGTTCGGCCACGTCGGTTGCGGCCCGCTTGCCAGGCAGCCGGTGCAGGCGGGCGATGGCCTGCTCGACGTGGCCGTCCTGCGCGAGCAGCCAGGCGATGGTCAGTTCGCGGTCGTCGACCTCGCCGGACGGCAGCGCCTCGATCTCCGCGATGGCCTCCCGGGCGCGTCCCGCTTCTCCCATCAGCCACCACCGGTTGGAACGGAGCCAGTACTCCTCGTTCTCCGCGAGGAACTCGGGGCTGCGCCCTTCCGTGAGGGCGATGGCCGTGTCGTAGCGGCCGTGTTCGGCAAGCACGATCAGGGTCGACTGGAGAAGGTTTCCGTCATAGAGGTCGTCGAATGTGTGCTCCACCGCCGCGACGGCCTCGTCGAAGCGCCGCTGACGGATGAGCAGTTCCATCAACATGCCCTCGTACCAGCCAGGTTGCTTCGCGGCGATGAGGTCGCGGAGGTAGGTCTCCCCTTCTCCGGCTCGGCCCAGATCTTCCAGGGCCTTGACGTACGGACCCGCCGCGGTGGACATCTGGGTGCCGGTGGCGAGGTCGCGCAGTTCCTCGATGCGGCCGTGCCGAGCCAGCAACTCGACGTAGAACTCGACGTTGTTCTGCGGGCCGTACCGGCGTTCGGCCACGTCCGCGCCGAGCAGCCGGATCGCCTCGTCCACGCGGCCGGACCGCTCCAGGACCCGGCCCTGGGCGGCCAGGACGTCCCACAGGTCACGGACGCCGCACTGCTCGGGGTCACGCCGAAACTCCTCGGCGATCGGGGCGAGGAGCTCCAGCACCCGCTCGTCGCTTCCCTGCCCGTCGGTCATCTCGACCAGGCCCAACAGCACCTGCCTGTCCCGCAGATACGGGACGAGCACGCCGATCGCGTCGTCCACCCGCACGGCTCGGACCAGCGCTTCGGCGTAGTCCCGCCACGCTTCACCGTCCTCCTGCCCCCGCGGGCCGGGGTGCGCCAGTTCCAGTGCTTGTTCGACGCGGTTCCAGCGCAGAAGGACATCGGTCCCGACCCGAACCGCCGGCTGCCAGCCCGACGCCGCGAACGGCTCCACGACAGCCCATGCGCGCCCGAACTCCCCTACAGCGCACAGCCCTCGTACCGCACCCATGGCGCAGAACCAGTCCTCGCGCTCGCGGGCCGCCTCCACCAGCGTCTCAAGACCGCCGCCATCAAGGATCTCGTCCACAAGCCGCGGCAGGACTCCACCGAGGCTGCTCAACTGCCACTGGAGATCATCAACATGCACGGGGGCACCCTAAGCCTGCCGCAACTGCGTCCTGACCATCGCCCTCCATGGGATGCGGAGTTTCGACGGGCCGCCGGTCGAGTTCGACGGGCGCCCGTTCGACCGTTGACGTGACGAGCCGGTCGCAACCGTCACACCCGGTGATCAGACGGCGGGATCGCGCCGTCTACGCTCTCGGCATGGGGCGCGGCGATGTCACGCGAATCGACGGCACGTGGATGGGTCTGTCCCTGGACGTACAGGACCGCCACCGGCCGGGGCTGGGCGTGTTCACTGCCGGTACGCAGCTGCTGGTCTCCCAGATGGCGCGGCCTGTACTGCTCGCCGTCGTCGACGAGCAGCACGACGGCGTGGACTTCTGGCGCACCGACGAGTACTGCTCCCTCGTTCCTCCGTTGCGTGCCGATGAAGCACGCGAAGTGGCGGGCAGCCCGCAACGGTGGGCTCACCGCTTCGCGCACTACCTCATCGACTCTCCGGGCAGCCCGTTGCACGAGGGCCGGTGGCTCCTCTCGTGCGAGAGCCCGCTCCAGCGACGGCCTCACACCGGCAGTTCGCACGCCGAGTACTGGAGCTCGATGCTCGTCGAGGGTCATCCGAGCGGCTGCATCGACTGGTTCCCGTATGCTCACGGGTGGGAGATCCTGCCGCTGCGGCCGATGCCCGATGCGGACGACGGCCGGGTCAAGGCGTACCGCAAGCAAGCCCGTGAAGGGACGCTCCCACCCGTCCTGTTGTGGTGGGTCAGTGGCCTGGACTGCCATCTGATCCTGGACGGTCACGCGCGGCTCGCCGCGGCGATCGCCGAATCCATCGAGCCTCCCCTGCTGCAACTGCACCGCACCGTCCCGCGCGACGACCTGGCCAAGCGCACCGAGGAAGCCGTGGCCTTCTACGAGGACGAGTTGGCACGCTTCGCCGGACTCCGCGCCACCCACGGCCCGGTCGTCCCGGACGGCTCAGCCGCAGCCGGCCCTCAGCTCGTACGACTCCTGCACGGGCTGAACACCGCGGTTCAGCCGACGTGGGCGTGACCCCTGCCCGGCGGGGAAGAGCAGTGGCGTCGCATCGCGCGCGAGGTGACAGACAGTCACAACTGGCCTGGCACCTGACTGGCTGCGCCAAGAGCCGTAAACAGGAAGCTCCTTCGATCCCGGGAACCGTCAACCACCCATCGGGCACGGAGAGATGCTACGAGCTCGGTGGGAGAAGCCGTCCGTACGTCGTTCGTTGCAGTCGGCTGGATGAGTCAAGTGTGTACGCGGGGACGTTGGGGGCCGCACCGGACAGGAATCCCGATCCGCCGTTGTCCAGGATCGTCTTGCCCGCCTTTCCCGCGGCGACCCAGTCGATCTCGACGGCGAAGGCGCAGAAGCAGGTGGTGTTCTCCACGGTGAGATCGAACACCTCAGGATCGTTCGACGAGATCCTGTAGGGGAACGTAACCGGTGAGTGCGCGCCCGCCTTCGCGATGATGAGTGGATCGGTCTTGTCCAGGTCGGTCCAGAACGGTCTAACGTCCACTCCTGATCCGCACCCTCCGTCCTCGACGGCGATGCCGGTGGTGGGAGGTGCCTTCCGCTGTAGATCCAGCACGCGCATGCCCACCAGCAGTACGGCGTCTTTGGCGGACGTCTGGCTGGTGATGTCGACGGCCACCGGTCCCAGGCGCCTCTGCCCCGCGTGCCGTCCCTGTTGGTAGTCCTCGGCCGTCTCGGCGTAGTAGTTGACGCTGGAGGCACATTGTTCCTGTGCCTGGATGTGCACGTACGACGGAAGCTTCGCATGGCCGGGGTTCACGAGCCGTGGCACCGGGATCCCCTTCGCCGTCCCGCCGTAGAGCCCCAGTCCGTAGACCGCGTACGTGCCTCCCGCAGTGAGGATCAGCGCCAGCGCCGCGAACACTCCCGTCGCCCGTCGCCGCCACCACTTGGGTGCCTGAGGGGCAGTCGTTGCGCCGTAGTAGTGGATGTGCTGGACACCATCGGTCTGGAAAGGGCCTTGGAAGGTGGTGTCGCGGAACTCGAAGTCGTCCTGCGCGCCGTACGGTCTTTCGCCATCGGTCATGATGCGCCGCCGGGGTGAATGTGCTGGACCCCCTTGGCCTGGACCGGGCCGTGGAAGGTGTTGTGGTGAAACTCGATACGGTCCCCACCGGGGCGACTACCGGGTGCCGGGGCAAGGGATCGAAGATGCGCCACCGCCTGCTCGAGCTCGGCGGCGAAGCCGGCATCGGTCTCGTCCGCTTCCTCCAGCGCGAGCAGCATCCGCTGCCGGGTCCGGTCGCTGGGTGACTCGCGCCCGCTTTCCGCCTCGTCCGTCAGCCGGTGCAGCACGGGATCGTTGCCGAGTTTCCGGCTCACCACGTCGTGCAGGTGGTCCATCCCGGAGTCGAGCGCCCGGTCGACTTCACCGTCCGCCCGTCCGGCCACGCGCCGAGCCTTCCGGACGGCCCACGCGAACAGGTACCCGATGGCGATCTCGATGCCTGTCACCACACCCCCACAGCCAGTGCTGACTCACTTCGGACCGTAGCGACTCTTGGGCAACGAATCAGGCTGATCGACCGAAAATACGCCTTACGACCGGGTGTGCCATCGACGGTGGCGCTGCCCGCGGAGGCAGTGCGTGGACTCGGGTCGCCCACTGGCGAATACGGTGCCCCCACAGGCGCTGCCCGGGAGCCGGGCATCCGCGTGTCCGGCCTGTGCGGACGCGTAGCGGATTGAGCCGCACAGGAAGGTACCGGGTAGGTACCATGCCGGTATGCCATCGCTGAATGTGACCTTCACCGACGAAGAGATGGAAGCCGTGCGGGCGTCCGCCGCGGCGGAGGGTAAGAGCCTCAAGCAGTATCTGCACGACCTCGGCGTCCGCGAGATGCAGCGCAAGCGGTTCGTGGCCGGCGCGGTCTCGTGGGCGGACAGGCTGCGGGACGAGTTCGACGCCGCGTTCCCGGACGAGATTCCCCCGTCGCAGCGCGGCGAGGGAGCCACTGCCGCCTGATGACCCTGAACATCGACATCTCCTGGCTCCTGGACGTCCAGGAGGCCGCTCTCGGCCACGACGACGTGTCGGTCACCGACTACTCGGCCCTCGTGGCCGCCGTCGCGCGCCACAAGACGCGTATGCCGACCCTCGCCACGTCCAACCCCGACGCCGCGTGGCGCGCGGCCGCGCTCCTGCACACCATCGTGCGTCTCGAACCGCTCCCCCACCGCAACAGTCTCTTCGCGGCCTTCGTCACCGGCCAGTACATGGACCAGTCCGGGGAAGGGATCGACCCTCCCTACGGGGCTCTGTCCGACCTGATCAGAAAGGTCCGCGAGACCGGGCTGGGCGTCTCCGACATCGCCGAGACGCTCCGCTCCTGGCGGCTCTGACGGACGCGCCGCCGCAAGTGCCCGTACGGGATGTCCGGCATCTGCGGGACGAGCCCGAGATGGGTTCGTCCCGCGGGTCAGCGCGTCACCGCTCGTGAGTCTGTCAAACGCGGCGGCGGAAGGCCGAAAGCAGTGGATACTGCCGGGGTGCCGACGGATCTGATGAGCGCGCTGACCCTGCTCGACTGCCACGAGCCGGGTTCCCTGCTGGAGCTGCGTGAGACGCAGTGGCTCGACGCGAAGGCCGCGCCGTACCGGCTCGCCGAGGATCCTCGGGCCGCCGAGGAACTCGCCAAGGACGTCGCGGCACTGTCCAACGGGGGCGGTGGCGTCATCGTCATCGGCATCGCCACCCGCATGGACGGCGACGAGGAGATCCTCGACCGCATCGTGGGCGTCAGCCCCGAGGCGCTGAACTTCGACCAGGTGCGCAAGCTGCTCCGCGCCCGGATCACCCCGGCCCCGCGCGGGGTGCGCATCGGCTGGTCCGGCGACGGGGCCGGTGCCGGGCGTGTGGTGTTCATCCATGTCCCCGCCCAGGCCCCCGGCACCCTCTTCGTGATCGCGGCGCCGACGGGGAGACCGGGTGCTCAGCGGGCGGACACGGTCGCCGTGCCGGTGCGGGACGGCGACGGGACGCACTGGCTGCCGCGCACCGAGATCCAGGCGCTGCTCTCGGCCGGGGTCCGCGCGTCCGGGGTGCCCACCGCTCAGGCCCTCGCCGCGCTCGTACGCGAAGCGGTGTCCGAAGCAGGCCCGGGCGCCGGGCCGAGCGGCAGTGAACCGCGGGTCGGCCAGGGGCTCCCGGAACACGAGCGGGAGATGCGGGAGGCGCACAAGGAGCTCGCCGGGGTCGGCCTGGGGCAGCCCGCCGGACCGGTCCGGGCTCATGGGCCGGCTGTCCTACAGGACTTCCACCACGCGCGCTGCGACGGGCCCGGCTGGGTGCTGTGCCTGGCGACCGGCCGCCCGCCGGTGGCTGTCGCCGCGCCTGTGTGGCAGGCGATCATCGACGCCGGCCGGCTCGCCCCGGGCCAGGAACCGCTCACGACCGTGGGTTGTCCCGTCCCGCCCGAAGGCGCGAGCGGGCCGTGGCTGATCGGAGCCGACGCGCGGAGTGTGGACCTCGGCGGCGGCGCGTGGGGCGCGGGCCGCCTGACACGCTCGGACCGCGGCGTCGGCGTGTGGCGGTGGGACCCGCTCCCCCGTTTCGGCCTCAACCAGAGCCGGTCGGCCGAGAACTGGACGGCGGGCCAGCAGCCCGCGCTGCGCCTGCGTGCCGTGGTGAACCTGCCCTGGGACGAGGCGGGCACGCTGGAGATCACCAAGTCGCGGCGCGTCCAGCTCGAACGGCAGCTTCCCTACGGCGTGTTGGCCGGAGCGGTGTCCATGCTGTCCAGGCGGCGGGGCGCCGAGCCGCGTGCGGCTGTCTGGGAGCGGACGCCGTCGGGCAACTCGGCCCGCTCCGCCGGCTACACGTGCACGATCCCCGCGCCCGACGGCGGCCCAGCTCTGAGGGCTGCCGCCATGCTCGCCCTGCCCACCGCGATGAACTCCACCGTGGTCGCCTGCGCGGAGGTCCTGGTCGAGGATCCGGCAGCGTGGGCGCGCGCGCTCGGCTCCGGCCCGAACACACGGCTCGACTTCGACGAGGTCCAGACCGTCCTGCTGGACGCGTGGGAGACGGCCGCCGAGCTGCTGCCCGGCCTCGTCGGCGATCCGGAGGGACTGCGGTGGTCGGCGCCGCCGACCACCGAGCTGCGGATGACCTGCGAACGGCCGGGCGAGACCGGCGTCCTGCCCGCCCTGGGCACGCTCGTCGACCTGTCACCCCTCGGCGTCGGCTACGACGCCGGCCGCTCATGCATGGCGGTCACGGTCACCGCCTCGCCCGTCATGGGCCGCAGAGAACGCCGAAGCCTGATGCGACAGGCGCTGGTACGGATGGCAGTCGAGTTCGGATACGTCGACGCCGAGATGGAGCTTCTCTAGGCCAGCGTTGGCTCTTTGGGGGCCGGGCTGGTCTGCCGACCGCCCGGAAACGGTGCGGGCGGCGTCCGGGGGCTTGTTGCCGCACCCAGCTCGCCAAGGCCCTCGAGCGCCTGGGGCTCGGCGTGTGTCGCTGTGATCACCGCCGCGATGTGTCAGCGCCGCTGACAGACACGTTGTCTGCCAGCGGCGCCCGTGGTGAAGCGTTGGAGCGGGGGTGCATGACGCTCGATGAGCAGCGCCGGTCGTTCAAGGGGCTGGGCCTGGACTGCATGCCCGTCCAGAGCGCGGGTCAGCGAGCCGTCGAACTTCGTCACCTGGTCCTTCGTGCGGTGAGGGGGCTGCTGTCGCGGACGGTCTCAACGCCGTCCACGGTGTTCGCCCTCAGCCGCGCAGCGACGGCACCGGGGCTGATCTCCCCCGCCTGATATTGGCTGGTGCCGACTGCGGCGATCTGCGCGACGGTCAGGGCTCTGCCGTCCGCGTACTGGGCGAAGGCCTCGTGGATGTGACGGGCGATGTCCCGGCGGGCCGAGGGAATACCGGCCACGGCCGGTTGGATCGACGACACGTGAGCGGGCGCGGGAACAGACAACTGCGTCGGGACGGCATCGGGAGCGGGTGGGAGAAGGGCCGCGTTCGTGGAAACGGGGGTGGGGCCGGCGGGGTGTTGCCAGCGATGGCAGAAGGCCTGTGCGAGGTGAGCGGCTCGGGCCGCAATCGCGTCCTCGTTCCACTGCTCGGGCAGTGACCGGTTCAGCGACAGGGCACTGTGCAGGGGGATGTCACCACGCTTTTGTTGCCAAGGTCCGTTGGACACGGCCGGGTTGAGGCTGCGGGTGAGCAACGTCAGATTGCCCAGGCTGTGCAGGAGACTCTGCCGACGCTCACGAGCCTCGATGCCATCCCCACCGCCGGAGGGCAGGGGCCAGTGCGACTCCCAAGCCTGGGGCAGCAGGTGCTCGATCGTCAAAGTGCCGTCGTGGACAAGACGTTCGGTCTTGCCGGTGTAGAGGGCGTCTTCCAGTTCGGTGAGGATCAGGCGCAACCGGGCACGGGTGAGCTGCCGATAGAGCGGCTGAACGCACAACACCTGGTGCATGTCGTGGTCGGTGGGCCAGCGGCCGGAGTCGGTGTCCTGGCGCAGCAGGAAGTCGCCCACGACGGCCGGGTCGTCCTTGGCTTTGAGCTCTTTGAGAAGCTCCAGGAACAGGCGGTTGTAGTTCTTCGTCGTCAGCCGGCCCACGGTTCGGATACAAGCGCAGCAAACTGATCACTACCAGTGGCGTGCTGATCCGGGGGACGGCTGGGTGGCCGGCTGGCCATCGTTCTCCGGGTCGTCCATTCCAAAGGCCAAGCCTGCGTCCGCAAGGCACACGTCGACCACGTGCGGCCGGTACTGGATCTTCTTGAGTCGGCGCTTGACCGCTCGGGTGATCTAGCTGAGGTCGACTGCGGCGAGGTTGCCGATGTCGCGCCTGACCAGCGACCAGACGCCCTCGGCCAGGTTGAGGTCCGGGGCCTAGGTGGGCAGCTGGAACACGGTGAGCCGCTCGGCGTTCGTGGCGATGAACTCTCGCATGCCAGCCGTCAGGTGCAAGCGAACGTGGTCCCAGACGAGCACGATCGGGGCGCCGAGTCGGACGCGGGCGCGCACGATGAGGTCGCGGAAGTCGCGCCAGCCGAAGCCCTTTGGCGTGTCCTTGCGGCCGCGGTACTCGCGGATCGCATAGATCAGCCGGGATCGCTCACCCGGCTTGCAGCAGCCCATGCCCGCCATCGACACCCGCCCGGAGCTACGGGCCCTCACCCTTACGACCGGGGTCCTGACCGATCCGGTCCCAGGTTCTGGCGCGCGGCGGAGTCGGCGTCAAGTCGGTGCGCCAGTACGCCGTGACCAGGAGTGTTCTGTCCTCCAGCGGTAGGCTCCATGGCCGACCCTGCCGTGCAGACTTGCGAACTGGCTTGGGCTCAGCCCGCCGAAGGGAACCACCCAGGACGGCACCGCTGCCGTGATCAGACCAGCCACACGCTGCTCATTCCAGCCTTCCTGCCGCGGGTCCCGTTTCCTCGGCCCACCGTCGACTCCAGGCGTCCAGCGGGCTCAGCGCCTCGACAAGATCCTGGCCGAGCTGGGTGAGGTGGTAGCCGTCGCCGTCCTGGGCGAGCAGGCGGGCGCCGGACAGTTCTTCGATCCGGGTACTGAGCACGCTGGAGGACATGCGCTCGCATCGGCGCTGCAATTCACGGAAGCCGGTCGGAGCTTGACTCAGTTCCCACAGGATCCGCATCGCCCAACGCCGTCCGAGTAGGTCGAGTGCGGCCATCACTGGACGACCCGATTCGGACCCTCGCACTGGCACACCCGGACGTGGCGCGCTGGCTTCCATACTCACTCCTTGCGCTTCGGTTCTCGAAGCATCATAGTGATTCGAAAATCGAAGCAGGAGGCGCCACGATGCCACGCATCGAACCGCTCGCCCCGCCCTACACCGCCGACGTCGACCTGGCGCTCCGCCGATGGATGCCGCCGGATGTGCCGCACCAACCACTCACGCTGTTCCGCGTACTGCATCGCAACCCGGAGCTAGCCCCACGAATGTTCGCCCTCGGCGCCGGACTGCTGGGCCATGGACTCCTCCCCGCCATCGACCGGGAGATCGTCATCGCCCGCGTGACCGCGCAATGTGCCTGCGCTTATGAATGGGGCGTCCACGCCGCGACCCTGGCGCCGCAGGCCGGACTCAGCCTGGAACAACTCCGCGCGACTACCCAACCCGACGCAGCAGTCAGTGCTCCGTGGTCGCCACGCCACAAGGCACTGCTCCACGCCGTTGACGAACTGAACGACACGACCCAGCTCACACAGTCCGCCTGGGACGCCCTGCACATGTACTACGAAGAGGCTCAACTACTTGAACTGCTCGTGCTCATCGGCTGGTACCGAACCATCAGCTATCTGGCCAACGGGCTCCTCCTGGAAGAGGAACCCTGGGGTACCCGATTCCCCACACGGTGACTGCGTTCCGCCTCTACCCAGCGCCGCGGCGCTGGTCGCCCTCTCCGACGGCGTCGAGCGCGACCTCCGTATCGTCGAATGCCTCGATTGACCGAGGTCTAGTCGGATCTTGACTGAAGTTCATTGCGGACAAGCCTTAGGGACAGTCCGAAGGGAAACGGACGGCCTCATCGGGCCACCGGGCGTAACGGGCTGCGGTCGATGACGATGAGAGGCTGGCTCCGCTACCTTGGGCGGGAGTTGCCATGGGCAAGCGGTCATGTCCCCGTGCGCCTAGGCCAATTCGGGCGATCGCGACGCCTGAAGCGCAGGAGCAGCGCAGCACTCCCGACGTGCAGGGAAAGCGTCGCGTCGTTGCCAAGACTCCTGGGTGCCACGGGGTGGGCAGATTCTGTCCGTCCGCCCACCCCCGCCTCTCGGCGTCAGTCCCTCCGGTCGTTGAGCCCGTCACGTACGAGCCAGTACCGGTAGCCGAACCGCTCACCCAGGGTGACGAACCTGCCGTACGTCTCCCCGTCGGCCGGGACCGATACGAAGTAGGTCTTCACCGCGCGCAGGAAGAGCCGGTAGCCGAGCTCGGCGCACGCCTCGGTGACCACCCTCTCCAGCGCTGGGACCAGACCGGTCGCCGGAACCCCGTACGGGGGCTGTTCCGAGGCCAGACGCAAGGGCTCCGCGACCGTGCGGATCACCTGGAGCACAGCGCGCCGCAGTTCCTCGTCGGCCACCGGTTGTGGCGGCGAAGGCACGAACGCCGGATCGTCCTGGCGCACACGGGCCAGCCACGTCTCCTCGATCCGCCGCAGCCAGGTGCGGGCCGTCATCCCGTGCTGGTCCGGGTCGAAGATGCCGTGAGTGGCGGGGAGCCACACCGTGCGGATCGTCTCGTCCGGCAGGGGTGAGCGCAGCAATCAGGGGGTTGCCCACCTGGTCGACGGCCTTGAGGGTCACGCCGCCGGCCTTCGGGGTGGCGTCGTCGTAGAAGTCGGAGTCGGTCTTCCAGAACCGGTCGGCGACCCAGGCGGACAGACCGGTCTGGGAGAAAAAGCTCTTCTCGCCGTCGGGCGGCTGGTGAAAGTCGGCGACCGTGAATCCGCCGGGGGCCCGGTGACGTATGGATCTTCCGTACGCTTCCTGAGTCCAACCGGTGAAGGGCGGTCCATGTTCATCCCGCAGAACATGGCCGGATTTCGCCCTTTCTCAAGAGGTGTTGTGGGCCCGGACCAGCAGGTCACCCTGTATCAAATCGCCTCAAGCGGATGGTGGTTGGCGCCCTGAGCACACGAACTCAGCCGAAGGCCAGACCTCGAGGCGTGCGCCGGTGAGCGATGGCTCACAGCGCACACCAGCAACGTGCCCCACGGTGGGGGCATCTCACTAGAGCCACCGGACAGCCACCCACCGGCATCGCACACCCGTCGGCACGGCGGCACGCGCGGTGTCCCGAGTACACGACAGAAGATCACGATGATCCGCGTTCCCACCTGCATACTCAGCAGCTTTCAGGCACCCCAGATCTCACACGGCCACAACCCCGACCTGTTCGTGCAGATCGGTTCGTTGACCAAGCCACTCACCGCGACCGTCCTGACCGCCCTGGCCGACGACGGAGTCCTCAGTCTCGACGACCCGCTGGAGCGGTTCCTGCCGGCGCCCGGCGGCACGGGGATCACCCTGCGCCTGCTCGCCGAGCACACCTCGGGCCTTCCTCGTCTGCCTCCCGGCATCAGCGGGCGCGATCCCTACGTCGCTTTCGACGCCGACGCACTGGACTCGGTCGTACGGAATCTCGACACCCTGGTCACAGCTCCCGCCAGGACGGTCGAGGAGTATTCCAACCTCGGATACGCGCTCCTGGGCGCCGCTCTGGTCGCGGCCACCCGCACCCCGTACGAGGACCTGCTGCACCGCCACGTCCTCGACCCCCTCGGCATCGCCGATGTCGCCGTCGATCCCCCGTCCGGCAGACGCCTTTGCCGCACAGGGCTGTTCGGCCGGGCGCGCCGACCCTGGACCATGGCCGGCGCGATCCTTCCCGCCGGCGGGCTGTGGGCCACTCCCCGGGCCGCCGCCCGCCTCCTGACCGACCTGCTTGTCGACCGCAGGCTCGGTGAACCGGCACCGGCATGGCAGAAGGCGGGAAGTCTCCTGTGGCACAACGGCGCGACGGGCGACGCGTCGGTCTTCGCGGGCGCCTCACCGCAGGGCTGGATTCTCGTTCACCGGCTGTCCGGCCGAAGTGCCGTGACGGACGAAATGGCCCTGGACGCACTCAGACTCTTCATCGGGCCCAGAGCTTGATGCCAGGGGCGGGCAAAGACCATTCCCGGCGCCACCGTGTGATCCGCCCCAACACCCGCCAGAGCCTGTGCGAGAGGCCACTTACAGAGGGAAATCGCAACTTCGACAACGCCGACAGAGACAGCTACCTTCACCTGGTCTTCGGCGATCGCCCTCGGTCGCACAGGAGTTCTTCCAGGCTGAGCCACCCTCGACGGGAGGGGTCGGACATGCCCCAGGATCGCTCGCCCCTGTGTGCGGATGCCACCGAACCGAGTTCACGCCGACCGGCCCCGACCAGGGAGAGACGCATGCCCCATCTCGCGCTGTACACCTTCGGCGTCCTGAAGTCACCGCTCGTCGATCCCGGCCCCCTCACACGCGAGTTCTACGACATCGGTGAGACCGTCTACCAGAAGATCAGTCAGCACCCCGGATACCTCGCGCGTGCCGAAACGGCCGGCGGTGACCAGGGCATGCTCTTCGAGGCGGACTGGGGTGCCTGGGGCGAGTTCGCCGTACCGGCCTGGTACGGCAAGGGTCGTACGGTGAGAACCACCGCCCTGGCCGCGACCCTCTCACTCTGGACCGACCCGCGCTCCGCCTTCGACGCCGTCTACACCGGTCCGCACCGAGAGGCACTGAACAGGCGCGGCGACTGGTTCGAGAGGACAGAACACCCTAGCCATGTGTGTTGGTGGGTCTCCGACGGCGTGATTCCTACCTGGCGGGACGGGGTTTCACGACTGCAACACCTCCACGACCACGGCTCCGCGTCGCACGCCTTCACCTTCCACCACTCGTTCGCCCCCTGAGGGAAATCCGACCAGGGCCTACGGCATCGGGCCGCACCCACGACTCCGTCCAAGGACGCCCCCAGAACCTCGGCTTCTGGAGGCGTCGCGGACGGCCGGCCTCGCCAAGTAGCCTTCACCGGAGGTTACTTGGGTCGCAGTCGTGGGGTGGGCAGTACAGCCCGGCATCCGGAACGAGGCCGGCGCAGGGAACTGGATGGGTCAGGGCTTGGCGGTGTACACGGCCCCCGCCAGATTCTGGGCCGCGGAGCCCCATACCTGGTCGTACATCGAGGATTCGCCCGCGAGGGTGTAGAGCAGGTAGGCGGTCGTGATGCCCCGGGTCAGCTTCTGCTGTGCCGCGCGCGTGATGGCTCCGCTGTCGCAGCCGAATCCGGAGCTGTCCTCGAATCCGCAGTGGAATCCGCCTGTGATGACGCGCAGTTGGGTGGGGGCGGGCTTGGCGTCGTACATCTTCTGCTGATTGCCGGCGACGCCCGCGATGGTGTCGGCGCTGCCTCCGACGTACTGGGCCGGCACCGTCAGCGTTCCCGAAGCGGTGACGGCCGACGGATTGGTCTCCGCCGCCGCCAGCGTGGACACGCTCTTGACGGCCGGGTTGCGGCCGGCGGCGAGCAGCGCGGCGCCGCCTCCCATGGAGTGACCGGAAACCCCGAGACGGTCCGTGGCGACGGCGCCCGCGAAGCGGGAGCCGCTGGTGGCGTTCTGGGCGGTCAGCCAGGTGAGCGCGGCGTTGAGGTCGTCGGCGAAGGCGGAGTGGTTGGGGAACAGGCCGCCTTGCGATGTGGGGGTGACGGTGATGAAGCCCCAGGACGCGTAGTGCTTGAGCAGGCTTTCGTACTGGGTGATTCCCTGGAAGAAGCCGTGTCCGAAGGCGAGTCCGGGATGGGCGCCCGGTGCGACGGCCGCGTTGGCCCCGGCCGTGGTTCCCGGGTACCAGACGCGTGCACCGTAGGAGCGGCCGGACGCCGAGACGGTCACATCGGAGTAGGCCACGGGGAAGGAGCCGGTGGCGGAAGGGTCTACGACCGCTGTGGGGGTCACGGCAGGAAGCGCCCTCGCCGTCGGCGCGACGGCGAAGGCGGTTGCCGCGCTGAGCAGCAGTGCGATCACTAACCGTGAGAATTGGCGTGCCATGCGATCACCTCATTCTGGGTGCGGTTGTGCGCGAGGAAGCGGAACCTTCGGCGGTGCCCTGGATCCGGTGGCTCTGTCGTACCGGTCGTGCCGTCAGGTGCGGCACCGAGGGGGTGACGGCACCCCCGGATACGCAGCCCGGGACGCCCGGGCGGGCGCCCGCGATCAGCCGCCGAAGCGCAGGCGGGAGTACCGGCGGGTCACGCCGAAAGGGGTTGGTGCGCGAGCGGGCTCGACGGCTGCGCCGGGCACAGTCCAGCGGGGCCGCGCGAGCCTCCGTTCAACCCTGCTGCCGGCGCAGCCGTTGCCGGGGCGGTGCGGTCATGGGCACTCCCGAGTGTGACCGGGCGGTCATATGACCGCCCGGTCATCGTGGAGCGCGCTACGGAAAGTGTCAACGCGTCTGACACAAAAGCCTGTTGGGATCTCTCACGCCACAGCACACTCCTCGTTCCGTTCAGGGAGCAGGATGCGGCTCCTGTCCGGGCCTCGCTTCAGCGGCGTCGTTCAGGCACTCGGCACCGTCATGCGGCTGAGATCCGCCCTGTCTCCGAGGGCTGGAGCGCGGCGCCAGGACGGGACATCTCACCTTCAGTGACGTTGCGAGCACAGAGGGCGGCAGTGACGTCCAGTGAGCACCGGCTCGGCGGTGTGTGGCGGCGCCGCGTCCGTGGACGGATAGTGGAAGCGGAAGCGCGAGGGGGATGCTCGGGAGACAGTGGAGTGACCGGATGGATCGCTACCCGCCCACCGCCGAACACGGTCTCGTCGGCGATCCGCGGACCGCCGCACTCGTCTCCTCCCCGGACGTGGTGGACTCGTCCGCGGCGCGGCGCTTCGATGCGCCAGGCATCGTCGCCGAGTACGGGCGCTGAGGCGTGGCCTCCCGTGACTCCCGCGGGGAGACGCCCCGGCTGACCCCGGCCGCGTTCGACGCCCTGTACCGGCGCCTGGCGTCCGGCGCCTCGTGGGCGGCCGGTGCGCGGGGTGCACTGGCGGCGTTGACACCGGACCGGGTGAGGGCGGCGGCACAGGAGATACGCACCGGCAGGACGGTCTCTCTGGCGGCGCCGGTGGAGACATCGACGGGTCCAGACAGCCCGGAGCCCGCCCGGCACACCATGCGCGCCTGGTCGCACGCCTCCGACGACCAGGGGCTGCACTTCGCCAGGGACTGTTTCGCGATGAACGTGCGCGGGGACACCGACAGCCATCTCGACGCCCTGTGCCATGTGATCTACCGCGGCACCCTGCACGGCGGCGTGGACGCGAGCAGCGTCACGGAGGCAGGCGCGACGGCCCTGACGGTCGGGGCGCTCGCGGACGGGATCGTCGGCCGTGGCGTGCTGCTGGACATCCCCCGGCTGCGCGGCGTCCCCTGGCTCGAACCCGGGGAACAGGTGAGCGCCGACGACCTCGATGCCGCCGCGCAGGCGCAGGGCACCCTGGTCGGCGAGGGTGACCTGCTGTTCGTACGGGTCGGCCACCGAAAGCGCCGGACCGAGGAGGGTCCCTGGGACGCGGCGGAAGCCAGTCTGTGAGGGGGCGCATGGGCAATCCGAGGTGCCCTTGCTGGTACGCCGACGCCCGCTCGCCGACAGGTGCTCGCCAGGGTGCTGGGGGTGGAGGCGCCCGATACGATCGGATTCGTATCCGATCCCATCCGATGAGGGATTTCGAGCGATTCCAGCCGTGGGGGGGCCGATTTCCGGAAAAGTGAAGGCCAACGACTCCACGGACGGGGCGTTTCATGACCGGCGACCAGCACTACGACGTCATTGTCATCGGCACCGGAGCGGGCGGCGGTACTCTCGCGCATCGCCTGGCGCCCAGCGGCAAACGCGTACTTATCCTCGAACGCGGCGGTTACCTGCCCAGGGAGCGGGACAACTGGAGCTCCACCGCGGTCTTCGTCCAAGGCAAGTACCGCGCACCGGAGTTCTGGTACGACAAGCACGGCAACGAGTTTCCGCCGGAGGTCAACTACTACGTGGGCGGCAACACCAAGTTCTACGGTGCCGCGCTGTTCCGGCTGCGCCCCGGTGACTTCGGCGAAGTGCGCCACCACGACGGGCTGTCCCCGGCCTGGCCGATCGGCTACGAGGACCTGGAGCCGTACTACACCCAGGCCGAGCACCTCTACCGCGTGCACGGCCGGCACGGCGAGGACGTCACCGAGGGTCCGGTCAGCGGCCAGTACGCCTACTCGCCGGTCGAACACGAGCCGCGGATCCAGCAGCTCAGCGACGACCTGGAGAAGCAGGGGCTGCACCCCTTCCACCTGCCGATCGGTGTGAACCTCACGCAGGACGAGAACGGCCGGGCCACCCACGCCAGTGCCTGCATCCGCTGCGACCGGGTCGACGGATTCCCGTGTCTGCTGGGCGCGAAGTCCGACGCGCAGGTGATCTGCGTCGACCCCGCGCTCGAACACCCCAACGTCACGATGGTGACCCACGCCGACGTCCGCCGGCTGGAGACCGACGCGTCAGGGCAGACGGTCACCGGCGTGGTCGCCGACCTCGGGGACGGGAGCACGCGGACGTTCGGCGCGGACATCGTGGTCGTCGCCTGCGGCGCGGTGAACTCCGCTGTGCTGCTGCTGCGTTCGGCCAACGACCGGCATCCGGCGGGCCTGGCCAACAGCTCCGACGTCGTGGGCCGGCACTACATGCGGCACAACAACCTGGCGTTGATGGCCGTGTCGAAGGAACCGAATCCCACCAAGTTCCAGAAGACCATGGCCCTCAACGACTGGTACTTCGGCGCGGACGACTGGGAGTTCCCGCTCGGCGGCATCCAGATGCTCGGCAAGTCGGACGCCGACCAGATCCACGGCGAGGCGCCGCGCTGGGCCGGCAAGGTCTCCCCCGACATGCCCTTCGACGTCCTCGCCCACCACGCCGTCGACTTCTGGCTGTGCGGGGAGGATCTGCCCCTGCCCGAGAGCCGGGTCACCCTCGACAAGGACGGCGGCATCCACCTCGCCCTGGACGAGAAGAACAACATCGCCGGCCTGGGGCGGCTCCAGCACAAACTGGAGGGAATGCTGGGGCACTTGGGGATGCACCCGCACCGTCTGCTGTCCCACAGCATCTATCTGCACAAGGGGATGCCGATCGGGGCGACGGCCCATCAGGCCGGCACGGTGCGCTTCGGGACCGACCCCGCGAGTTCGGCCCTGGACGTCAACTGCAAGGCCCACGAACTGGACAACCTCTACGTCGTGGACACGTCGTTCTTCCCCAGCATCGGCGCGGTCAACCCCTCGCTGACCGCCATCGCCAACGCCCTGCGGGTCGGCGACCATCTGATCGAACGGCTGGGCTGAGCACAACGGGCCGACCCGCGCCCGGAGTTCCGTGGCGCGGGCCGGCTTCTCCTCGTACTCAGACGTTGTCCCCGGGAAGATCCGCGGCCCGTGTGTCGGAGTCGGTCAGCGGTTCCAACTCGCTCTGTGTGTCCAGCCAGTAGACGAGAACCAGTCCCGGGCCCACCAGCACCAGCGCGATGATCGTCACGATGCCCAGCCAGCGCAGGGTGTGCGCGGCGCCGGCTCCGTCGGCCACCGTCAGCGTGGTCGGCAGCAGATACGGGCGCTGCGCGAACCCCCAGGCCACGATGGCCGACGCGACCGTGGCGACCGAGGTGTGCCGCGACCACCGGTGCGCGCGCAGCACCAGAAGCGTCACCGTCAGCACGCCGAAGCAGGCCGACAGGATCATCATCAGCAGGCCCAGGCCCCGGGTCATCCCGTGCCATACGTAGGAGGCGTCGTGGTGGGTGACCGGCAGGGCGATCGCGGCCAGGACCACCACCGCGCCGAAGGCGAGCAGGGCCCGTAGCCGGAAGTGGTCGACGAGGTCGTCCGCGCCGAACCGGCGGGCGTCCGCGACCAGGAAGACGGCACCGAGGAAGGCGGTGGCCGCGATGGCGAGCAGACCCGCGAGGATCGACGTCGGGTTGGCCCAGACGTGGGCGGTGGCGGGTGTGCCCACCGCGACCCGGCCCGAGGCGATGCCGCCGAGGACGGAGCCGAGGAAGTACGGCGTGATGAGCGAGGCGATGGCGAACACCGCCCCGTAGACGCGCCGTCGGGCCAGGCGCCTGCTCGGCTTGCGCAGGGCGAACCCGGCACCGCGCAGCACCGTCCCGACGGCCGCGAGCGCCAGCGGCAGCCACAGAGCGGTGAACACGGCCTGGAACATCGTGGGGAAGCCGGTCCACATCAGGACGAGCACGAAGATCAGCCAGACGTTGTTGACCTCCCACACGGGCGCCATGGCATGATCGATCAGCCACCGCACCCGCTTGCCCCGGTCGGCGCCGCCGGCCAGGAGGTCCCAGAAGCCCGCTCCGTAGTCGGTGCCCCCGCCGCAGGCGTAGGCGGCGATGACCACGACGAGGACCCAGGCGATGACGTCCGCCATCAGTGGTCACCTCCCGGGCGCCCCTGGGACGGGCCGGATCCCGGGCCGCCGCCCGAGGGGGCTCCGGCGGTCGCGGCGTCGGCCTTGTGCCGGGGCCCGTAGGGGGTGTCGGCCTCGGGTTCGAGGGCGGTGGCCGACGAGGCCGCGGCTTCGTCGGCCACGCGCCAACGGGTGCGCATCTTGAGGAGAACGGCCAGGAAGGACCCGAAGGCGGCGACGTACACGACGATGACGACGCCCAGCATGGTCCAGATCCCGGCGGCCTTGGTGTGGGTGACGGCCTCGGACACCCGCATGTGGTTGAAGACGATCCAGGGCTGGCGGCCGACTTCCGTGGCGATCCAGCCGCACTCGACGGTCAGCAGGCACGCCGCGCCCGCCAGCGAGGCGCAGCGCAGGAACCAGCGGTTGTCGGGCATGTCCCGGCGGCGCCACCAGAGCCAGGCGTACCACAGGGCCAGCACGATGAGGACGCTGCCGATCATCGCCATGACGTCGAAGCAGAAGTGTACGAGCGTCGCCTGGGCCGGGGTCGGCCGGTTCTCCGCCGGTACCGCGGTGAGTCCTGTCACCTTGGTGTCGGGTCTGAACCCGGCCAGGATCGAGTCCAGTTGCGGGATCCTGATGCCGCCGGAGATGGACCCGTCGGAGTGCAGCCGACCGAAGATGTACTCGGGCACGTGCGTGTCGGTCTTCCAGACGATCTCCATGGCCGCGAACTTCACCGGCTGCTTGTTGAAGACCGAACGGGCGGCGGAGTCCCCGAGGTAGAACTGGATCGGCGTCAGGATCGCGGCGACGGTGAACGGCACCATGAAGCCCAGCTTGTGATAGCGGTCGCGGCGGCCCCGCAGCCAGCCGACGGCGTACACACCCGCGACCACATAGCCGGCCGTCAGGAACATCGCCACCACGAAGTGCCAGTACTCGGTGCCGAAGATCGGCGTGAAGACGGCCTTGCGCACGTCGACATTCGTCGGGTTGCCGTGGGCGTCGAGGCTGAATCCCTGCGGGGTGTTCATCCACGAGTTGGCGGCGATGATCCCGAACGCGCCCATCAACGCGGCCAGCGGCAGGGGCACGGCCAGCCAGAAGTGGGTCCACGGCTTGAGGCGGCGCCAGCCGTAGAGGTAGATGGCGATCATGATGGCTTCGAGGAAGAACGCCCATGCCTCCACGCCGAAGCCCAGGCCGAACACATCGCCCCAGCGTCCCATCATGCCCGGCCACAACAGACCGAACTCGAAGGACAGCACGGTGCCCGTGACGACACCGATGGCGAACTGCACGGCCATCACCGCCGACCAGCGCCGGGCGAGCTGCATCGCCACCGGATCGTCGCGGCGCAGGCCCCGGTAGTGCATGAGCAGCGTGATCAGGGGCAGCGCCACCCCGAAGGGGACGAGCAGGATGTGCGAGGCCAGGGTGAAGGCCATCAACTCACGGGAGGGCAGAAGCTGGGCCGGTGTGCCGGCGGCCAGGTGCACTGCTGTGCTGAGCATGGGTGCCTCGGTGCTGAGCATGGGGGGCCTCGGTGATCCTCACCCGCCGAGGCGGGGAACGCAGGGACAGGACGATGACGGCGCGGCAGCCCCGGCCCGATCAGGGCCCGCGCAGCGTCGTGGTGACCGCGTGCTGTTCGGTGGGTCCGGTGCCGGGCAGCGGGTAGGCCCGCTCGCGTCGCGCGCCGGAGGCGAAGGCGATGGTCCAGCTCAGGACCGCGCCCAGCCTGCTGCGGAACCCCGTCAGGAAGGCGATGTGGATGAACAGCCACGCCAGCCAGCCGCCGACGCCCGACAGGTGCACGGGCCCGGCCTTGACGACGGCCCGTCCGCGCGAGATGTAGGCCGCGCTGCCCAGATCCCTGTACGTGAAGGGCTTCATCTGCTTCGTCCGGCCCTCCACCGCGTGCCGCACGGCCCGTCCCGCGTAGGCGCCGGACTGCATGGCCACCTCGGCGAGGCCGGGCAGGTGATCGAGCGCCATCATGTCGCCGACCACGCGGATCTCCGGGTGGCCGGGAAGGGTCAGATCGGGTTCGACGGCGAGACGGCCGGCGCGGTCCTGCCGCGCGCCGGTGGCCCGCGCCAGGGCGGCGGCGATGGGCGGGGCCTCCACTCCGGCCGTCCACAGGACGGTACGCGCTGGGTGCCGCGTGGTCGTGCCGTCCCGTTCCTTCACCGTCAGGCCCTGCTCGTCGAGGTCGGTGACCCGTGTACCCAGATGGAGTTCCACACCGAGGTCGCCCAGGGCGCGGGCCGCCCGCGCGGCCAGACGGTCCCCGAAGGACGCCAGCACCTGGTCGGAGCCTTCGAACAGCAGCACCCGGGCCTGGAGGGGATCGATGGTCCGGAACTCCCGGTCGAGGGTGTGGCCGGCGATCTCCCGGATCTGCCCCGCCAGTTCCACCCCGGTCGGCCCGCCTCCGACCAGGGCGAAGGTGAGCCAGTGCCGCCGGTCCCGCGCGTCGGTGGCCGACTCGGCCATCTCGAAGGCGCGGTAGATCCTGCGGCGGATCTCCAGGGCGTCCTCCAGCGTCTTCATGCCCGGCGCGTGCGCCGCGAACTCGTCGTGCCCGAAGTAGGACTGGCGCATTCCGGCCGCGACGATCAGGTCGTCGTAGGGGACGACGAGGCTGCCGCCCTCCGGCCGTCGCGCGTGGACGGCGCGTTCCCGCACGTCCACATGGGTGGCGTCGGCGAGCAGGCAGCGCACCTGCTCATGACGGCGCAGGACCGCACGCAGCGGCTGCGCGATCTGGCCCTCCGACAGGATCCCGGCCGCGCACTGGTACAGCAGCGGCTGGAAGAGGTGGTGTGCCCGGCGATCGATCAGCGTCACCGCGACCGGTGACCGGCGCAAGGCCCGCGCGGCGAAGAGTCCGGCGAACCCGCCCCCGACGATCACCACCCGGCGGGGCGTCACATGGTCTTCCACAGGGCCTCAGCCGCCGGTGGCGAAGCCGGGGAAGAGGGTCATCCCGCCGTCGACGTACAAGGTGGTCCCGACGACGTAGTCGAGCAGGTCGGAGACCATCGCGACGACCGCGTTGGCGATGTCGTCGGGGTCGCCGACGCGGCGGTAGGGGATGAGTTTGAGGAGTTCGGCCTCGGCCTCGGGGGTGTCCCAGGCGGCCGTGTTGATCGGGGTGCGGATGGCGCCGGGCCCGACCGCGTTCACGCGGATGCGGTGCGGGGCGAGTTCCTGGGCCAGGGTCTGCATCATCATGCCGACGCCGCCCTTGGAGGAGGCGTAGTTCACGTGGCCCGACCACGGGACGATCTGGTGGACCGAGCTCATGCAGACGATCTTTCCTGCCGAGCGGGACACCTCCGGGACGACACCGCGCCGCATGAACTCCTTCGCGGCCTCCCGCGCGCACAGGAACTGGCCCGTCAGGTTGACGTCGATGACCTTCTGCCACTGGGCCATCGTCATGTCCACGAGCGAGGAGTCCCGCTGGAGGCCGGCGTTGGCCACCATGATGTCGATGGTCCCGAACTCGCGCACCATCCGCGCGACCATCTCGACGACCTGGTCCTCGTCGGAGACGTCGGTCTCGTGGGCGTAGGCGTTGACCCCGAAGCCCTTGATCTGGTCCACGACCTTCTCGGCCTCGTCGGCTCCGACGACGTAGTTGACCACGACGTCCGCCCCGGCCCGGCCCAGGGCGACGGCGGTCGCCTTGCCGATACCCGAGTTCCCGCCGGTCACCAGGGCCTTCTGCCCTCGCAGAAGCCGTGCGGTCAGCTGCGTACCGTTTCCCTCGGCGCTTCCTGCCACCACGATCCTCCTCGCTCGATGCCACTCGCTCGATGCCCGCCCGCACCCGCACCCGCCGGTCGGCGGGAAGACCTCGCGGAAGACGTCACAATTCGGTGGCCAGCAAAATGCATCGGCGGTACGAGCGGCGGCCCGACGCGCGAGTCCGGGCCCGCTCGACCGCCGATGTCACTCCGGTGGCTCAGGCGGACCGAGAATGCGGGAGCAGACCCCGGGGCTGCTGGGCACCGGGGGCCCACCGAAGATGGAGGAGCCCCAGAACGTCACGCGACCTCGTCGGGGCGCAGGAAGCGCCGCAGTGGTCGGTGGGCTTCAGAGGGGGCCATCTGAGGCGTCGAATCGATGGGGAACCTGGGAAGGCAAACCAGTAACCCATGGCGCGAAGGTGCCTTCCAGGCCCGGAGTTCGGGGCCTGGAAGGCACCTTCGCGTCTCTGTTGCGAAAGCGGCCGCGCCCGAAGGGCAGTCGGGCTAGTGACCTGAGTCAGAGATTCGGTGGCAGTAGGCGGCGACTTTGTCGAGGATCTCGTCAGCTGTTTTTGTCCAGACGAACGGTCTGGGGTGCTCGTTCCAGTCGGTGAGCCAGGCTCGGATGTCGCGTTCGAGGGCCTGGACGGAGCGATGGACGCCGCGTTTGAGCTTCTTCTGGGTCAGCTCGGCGAACCACCGCTCGACCAGGTTCAGCCAGGACGCACTGGTCGGTGTGAAGTGCAGATGGAAGCGTGGGTGGGCCAGCAGCCACCGTTTGATGGCGGGTGTCTTGTGGGTGGCGTAGTTGTCCAGGATCAGATGCACCTCGAGGTCGGCGGGGACCTCTTTGTGGAGCTTGGCCAGGAACTTCTTGAACTCCGCGGCCCGGTGGCGGCGGTGGATCGAGCCGATCACCTTGCCGGTGGCGATCTCGAGGGCCGCGAAGAGGGTGGTGGTGCCGGCGCGGACGTAGTCGTGGCTGCGACGTTCGGGAACTCCGGGCATCATCGGCA